>JALSID010000086.1 GCA_026981825.1 Planctomycetota bacterium | reverse complement strand
CGGAGACGTCCGTCCGCGATGCGATCGATGAAATTCTGTAGAGTCGTCCCACTTCCCGAAATCAGCACGCCTAGCCGGATCGGCGCACGCACACTGCCCCCCCCGATCAATCCGCAAGTCCCCTGGACGTCAGCCAACGCTCCGCATCCAGTGCCGCCATACAACCGGTGCCTGCAGCCGTGACCGCCTGCCGGTAGTAGTTGTCCGCCACGTCCCCTGCCGCAAAGACTCCTTCCACGCTGGTCACCGTGCGAAACGGCTCTTTCCAGACGATGTAGCCCTTTTCGTCCAGCTCCACCTGCCCGCGTAGGAAATCCGTGTTAGGGGTATGGCCGATGGCCAGAAACATCCCCGAGCAGTCAACTATCTCCTCCGTATCGTCCACCGTGCTCTTCAGCCGCACCCCGGTGACCCCCTGCTCATCGTTGCCCAAGACTTCCACAACCACCCGGTTCCACCGCACCTCCACTTTGGGACTGGCGAACAGGCGTTGCTGCATGATCTTCGAAGCGCGTAGCTTGTCTCGTCGGTGCACCACGATCACCTTGCTCGCAAACTTGGCCAGGTAGAGTGCCTCCTCGACAGCCGAATCGCCCCCACCGACCACGACCACCGGCCGATTCCGGAAGCGGGGCAACGCACCGTCGCAAACCGCACACGCCGACACACCCCGATTCCGAAAACGTTCCTCGGACTCCAACCCGAGATAGTTCGCGCGCGCACCGGTCGCGATGATCACGGAGAGGGCTTCGACCTCTTTGCCCTGCCGAGACTTCAGCCAGAACGGGTGCCGCTTGAAATCCACCTCCACAATATCGTCGGTGATGACGCGGGTACCGAACCGCACCGCCTGTGCCCGGAACCGCTCCATCAGATCCGGCCCCTGAATTCCTTCGGGAAACCCTGGATAGTTCTCCACTTCGGTGGTTAAAGCCAATTGCCCCAGGGGAAGCGTGCCCTTGATGCGGTTCTCTTCCGTGATTGCCCCCTCGAACACGAGGGGATCGAGATTCGCTCGAGCTGCGTAGATAGCAGCCGTCCAACCGGCTGGCCCGGAACCGATAATGACCACCTTCTCCGGCCGATCCGCCATATTCGCTCCTCCACACAGAACCGACTGCACCCAGGGAGGGCAGACCTTCAATAATCAACCGCCCAGGCAGAGCGGTCAAGCTGCGTTGATCTGGCTATCCGTGGCCGTCCGATTGAGCCACGGGTGCCATCGATGCCCCAACAGGGGGCCATCAACGCCGCTGGCCATTCCCCTCCCCGGCGTGCGAACCGGCAGCCGTTCCATCTGCGCCAGCGCCACGGGCCGAAACCGCTCCTCCGCGCAAGCCCCCCTGCGCCGATTCCCATTGAGGCCGACCGATCCCGCCGTGCCGGTGCCGAGCGCGCACACCCCCACGCCACACCGCAACGGCCCCATCATCCGACGGTCGGCACGGCCATCTGCGGTCGCTTCCGCCTCTCGCTTCTGGACGTGCCGCCACGTTCGACTCCCGGACCCCAGCCCCCCGCCGGCGGACATTCACCCCGCAGGTTCAGCCCGCCTCCCATTGCCACCGCGACGGCGGCCGCCCCCGGCGTTTGTCCCGCTGCCGCTTCGCTTAAAGCCAAAGCGGCACGGGAGTGCCGCACTCCAAAAGGCGTTGCGAGGTAAAGACGCGGAGCAAGAACTACTGCGCCCGCGTGCAGACCGCTCCCACCGCTTCAGCGAACGGCAACAAGGAAAGCCGCTGCAGAGTATCCAGGCGTACGAGGCCGTCGGGGGACCAACCGCGCAAGGCGTAATAGTGAGCCCGAAGTCGGTAGAATCGCGATCGGTCCAGTACGGCACCAGCTGCAGGCCCCCCCGAAAGGGGTTCCCTGAAGAAACGGTCTGGGAGAGTGTCCTCCGAACAGTCAGCCCCCTCCCTCGTATTGAACAGCCGCCGAAGAGTAACCACGCGTTCCGCAACCTCCCGAAGCTCCCCGCTCGTCACGTCCCAGCCGGTGACCGTCCGCAACATGGCGGCGCAGTCGGCATAGAAGTCCGTAAGCGCTCGGCGGAGAAACTTGCAGAGGATGAGCGAATCCATCAGAGCCGCACGGTTCTCCTGCTCAACCAGCGCCGCCACCTGTTCGAAACCCGGCGCGAGCCGGTCATGGCCAGGTGAAAGGTCAACCTCGTAGCCCGAAGTGCGGTTATGATCAGCCCCCCGGGCCGTAACCGCCAGCCCAAGTCCCATCATCGGCATCGCCCGGGGCTCGTAACCCGGCAGCTCGAGCCCCTTCACATGGGGAGCAATGTTTTCCGCTTCGGGGCCAAGCCGAGCCGCAAGACGCCGCACGCCCTCTCCTAACAGCTCACCCAGGTCTCCCATCTTCAGGCCAATCGCTTCAACCCAGCCCGGTAGCGCCCCCCTCACGTGTCCGGCCATCTCCGGTAGCCGCAGCCAGCCCCGCTCCACGCACTCCAGCGCAAAGCCAATCGTCACACCGGTCGAGATCGTGTCGAGCCCCAGCTCGTCACAGAGCCGAGCAGCTTCAAGCACCTCGTCCAGGTCCTGCCGGCCACACGCAGCGGCAAGGGCGTAGATGGTTTCGTACTCCACCCGAGCTTCTCCACCCGCCGTGCGAAAACGATGTTCACAGCCGATCGTGCAGGCCGCACAGCTTTTCCGAGCCACCCGCTGCTCGCCGAGGAGATCTTCCCCGGAGAAATGCTCGAGCGGCTCGACGCCGGCGGAACGGAAGTTCCGCTCCGGAAGGGCCCCAACCCGGCGGAGAAACGCCACATTGGCCACCGTGCCGAGCAAGCGATACTTGGCGGTAGCGGGCCCAAGCGAGCGAGCGGCCAGCTCGCGAGCCAACCGGCCCGCGGACTCCGGCTCCGCGATCCGCGTGAAGCAGTTGCCCGAAACGACCACGGCCTTGAGCCGCTTGCTGCCCATCACCGCCCCCAGCCCCCCTCGACCGGCGTGCCGCCCATCATGCTGAATCGTCGCGAACCGCACCAACCGTTCCCCCGCCGGTCCAATCGTGACCCATTCGCGCCCCGGGTAACGAGCGGCAAGATGGCGATCGCACGCACTTACCGTCGTGCCCCACAGTTCCGGAGCCGCCAGTGCGTGCACTTCCCGGTCGCTGACAACCAGGACACAGGGCTGGTCAGCGACCCCCTTGATGACGAGAGCATCGAAGCCGGTTCGCTTCCCGGCAAGAGCGAAAGCCGATGAACAGAGCGAGTCGCAGCACCGTTCGGTCAGCGGACTCTTTGCCGCGATAGCGAATTTAGCCGTGGTCGTAAACGGGCTCCCCACCAGCGGACTGAACGCGATCACCAGGCAACTGTCGGACGCCAGCGGATCGACATCCGGCGGATTGTGCCGCAGAAGTAAGTACACGCCCAGCCCAGCCCCTCCGACCACCCGACGCAGCTCCTCCTGGCCGAGGGTGCACACCTGCACAGCCCCCCGAGTAAGATCGATGATCAGATAGCGTCCGTGATATCCCCCGCAACCTTGCACGGCCGCCGTTCCATCCGGCACGGCGGACCAAAGCACATTGGGCTGCGTACGGGGGATCTCGCCCGCTCCGGACATAGCCTCTCCTAGCCCCCAAGATCGAGGGTCGTAAGCAAGACCGATTCGCCTTCGCTCACCCTTCGTGACAGGTCATCGGTGACGAGCAGTCCGTTCAACACGACCTGGCACTGATTCGGTCTACCGGTGCTGGTCAGATATGCGGGAGCTAGCGTCGGACATTGCTCGACCACCTGGCGCAGGACGTCGCCAAGCGAACCAGGCTTCACGTCGAGCCTTCGGCGACCGGCCACGAGCCGGACCACACCGAAAAACTCAACGGTCACACCTGCACGGATCACCGTCTGGTCGCGCCCGTTCCCATTCACATCGCTCACCGCTTGGCGTGGGCACGTAAAGCAGTCCTTTTCCACCTCCACCTACTGTGGACCGCCTCCCGCCCATTACCTTTCTTATCCTATGACCTGCTCCCCAGGCCAGCTTTCAAGAGCCGCGTGGAATTCCGGCGAACGGAGCGACCGCTGTGACAAGGCGGGCCACCACGAATCGTTCGCCGTGTGCGGAGGCCCGAGCCTGCGGCCTGGAAGCAAAGCGGGCCGCATTGTTGTCGTTCGTCGAAGCTCACTCCTCAGATCCAGGCACAAGGTGTGGCTCCCGGGGCACCTGTGGACAACAACGACCGCCGCCGGGCAACACGCCTCCGCGGACCGGACCAGGTGGGTCGAAGCCACTCGGATAGATTTATGTGAACTCCGACCGGGAGCGTAATCGATGACGAAAGACTCAGACACCGTGGCAGCGATCATCCTGTGCGGGGGGCAAAGCCGTCGGATGGGTGCCCCGAAGGCCTGGCTACCGTTGGGGCACGAGACGCTTTTGCAGCGCACGGTACGTGTTCTGAGCTCCGTCAGCCGGACGGTGATCGTGTCGGCTGCACCGGGGCAGCGGCTGCCCTCTCTACCCTCGGATGTGATCATCGTCGAGGACGAACAGCCAGGCATGGGCCCGCTGCAGGGAATTGCCTGCGGTCTGGCACAGGCAGCGGCCCACGGTGCCGCTCGGGCCTTCGTGGCTGCAACGGATATGCCCTTCCTTTCGGCAGATCTGGCCCGCTACATGCTGGGCAAGCTGGATACCGCCGACGTGGCCGTTCCCGTCAGCGACGAACGGTACTACCCGCTTTGTGCCGCCTATCGCGTGGGCGCCGCTTTGGAGGTGGCTCGGGAGCTCCTTGCCCGGGGTGAGCGGCGACCGCGCGTACTGTTCGAACGGCTGCGCACCCGCGAGGTGCCGCTCACTGAATTGCGCGAGGCCGGGTTCGAGGAGAACGTCCTTACGAATGTGAACACCCCGGACGACTACAAGCTTGTTGTCCGTGCGTTTCTCGGCCGGTCGGGGGAGACGGGGCCGACGAAGGCCCGGGCACCCGGTGCGGGCTCAACGCAAGGCGGGCAAGAGCGTTAGTTGGTGGAGCTGCCGATCAAGCTCGTCCAGATCCCACTCGGCTAGATTGTCCCCGGTCAACAGCAGGTATCGGCCGTCGGGGGAGAACCGGACAGAGGTGATCGGCCCGACCACCCCCTCAGGTAGGCGATAGGCCAGCTCGATGGCCGGGTTGGTCTTCCACACCTGGACTGTGCCGTCTTCAAATGCCACGGCAAATCGCGTTCGCTGGGGGGCAACGGCAATCTGCGTAACCGGCCCGTCCCCCTCGCTCAGGGATTTCACCCGGCCGGAATCGAGGTTGACGGCAACCAGGTGCCCGTCCCAGGTCCCGAGCAGGAGCGTCTGGTCGTCGAGGGCGGCGATGCGCAGACCGTTGACCGGGAGCATAAGAGACCTCACGGGCTCGAGTGCCCCCTGCTTGACGCGGTAGCGCCGGATCAGGCTGTTTCGATCCACTCCTGCAAGGACGACCAGGTCACCGCGATGCCACGTGGCATCCACTAGCAGTCCCCGGACCCGATCTTCGGCCAACCTGCGCGGTTTCTGGCCGTTGAACTGCCAGAGTTCGACGACTCGCGACGTGAGCCGCACGTACTGGTTCTGGTCCGATCCGGCCAGCAGACACCGCCCACCGAAGGGTACGCGCCGAGCGGAGGGGAGGAGGCGCTGCATTTGGCCATCTTTGGACATCTGCCATACGCTGCCGTCGATTGCCTGCCAGCAGACGCCCCCAGCGTGTGCACACGTCAGCCGTGCCACCCGTGATCCGTACCGCCCGCCGTCGGGCAAATCGTACTCGGCCAAAAGCTGCCGTGCCGAGCGGTCCACGATGGCGATGCGTCGTTGCTGGGATGCGACCACAAGATGCTGCATTTGATCGGCGTATACGGCATCGCGAAGCGGTCCGCTGATCAGGTTGTACTCGCGGACGACGTTAGCCGGTCTCACCTCCCATTGCACTACCCGACCGATCCGGGAAGCGGCAAGCAACCATCGCCCATCCGGGCTGAAGGCCACATCCGACGCCGGTGCACCGAGATCGCGCAGAGATACCAGCTCTTCGCCCGAGCTAGCCCTCGAGATGCGCAACGTCAATCCTGCCAGGCTAGCAGTGGCGATCATGTCACCGGTGGCATTGAAGGCTACCTGCGTGATCGGCCCCCGGTGGCCACTAAGGATGTACAGCGGCTCATCGCGGTCGACCGACCAGACGGCCACAGTCCCGTGGTTGCTTCCCACGGCCAGCAACCGCCCGCGAGGATCCCATCGCAGGAGCCGGCGCCCCTCGGTTGCGATGGGGCGAGACCAGGGCGACGGCTCCTGTTCTCCGGTGCGAAGGTTCCACACCCGGAGAGTCCCCTGCTCGTCGAGGACAGAAATCTGACTGTCCTGGTGGGGGCCGAGCGCCAGCCCCTCTGCCTTGCCGATATCGATGATCGTCTCCGGTTCAACCTCCGTCTCCCCAATCCGAAAAACCACGACCTGGTCTGAACGACGATACCAGGCGACGAGTTTGTTCCCCCCGGGAACGATCATCACCCCTGCCGGGTCTTGTTCCTGCCAGGTAAGGGAAAACCGGGCACCGTCGGAGGTGTACAAGACGGGGGTATAGGCTCGCCAGCGCCCCCGCTGGTCGGGATTCTCGCGCGGCTCCCGAACCACCGCAAGCAGCGTGCCATCCTCCCGCAGTCTGACCTCTCCAACAAAGCCGTCGATTGCGGGCATGCCGGCGCCGGTAAGACGGCCCGAATCCACCGCACCGCGGAGAATCCGTGTCCGCACCAGCTCCCGTCCCCCTTCACCGATCTCGACCTCCCGGCTGGCCACCAGGATCTCGGCACCGTCATCGCTGAACCCGACGTAGGTGATTCTTCCACCGAGCCTGGTCGCCCTGTGCTGCCGCACGTCCGGTAAGGATAGAGCCAGGACGGCGACGTCGCGCAGCTCCGGGGAAAAGTTCATTCTGGCCGCCTGTTGCAGGAGCTGCAACGCCGCAGACCGGCGGCCTGCGTTCTTGGTTGCCAGAGTTGCCCGAGCTTGCTGAAAGAGCGCCTCCCAAAGCCGCTGCTGCGCCTTCAGGCGAGCCCGTTGGGTCTCCTGCAGCGCCGCCTCGGCGCGCCGCCGAGCGGCCAACGCCTGGTCTCGTTCACGCTGCACGTTCCGGTACGCGACGGTCGCAATCGAAAGGACGGCGATCGTCGCTGCCGCAATGGTGGCCGCCAGCACAGGTTGGCGGCGGCACCATCGCCACAACCTCCCCACGGGACCAATCGCCCGTGCCCGGATCGGTTCGTGCCGCACGAACCTCTCCAGGTCTTCCGCCAGTTCGTCCGCGCTCTGGTAACGATGGTCCGGATCCTTGGCGGTGGCGCGGCGGATGATAGCATCGAGATCTCTGGGCACCCGCGGGTTCACCTTGCGCGGAGCGGGCGGGGTTTCGGAAACAATGGCGGCCAGGATCGCCAGCGGATTGGGCCCCTGCACCATCGGACGCAAGGTCACCAGTTCATACAAGGTGGCGCCGAGCCCGTAGATGTCCATGCGATGGTCGGGCTTCTTCGTGCCCGGCATCACCTGCTCGGGACTCATGTAGTGCGGTGTGCCCACCAATTCAAAGGAGGCCGAAGATTGGCCATCGAGCCCCTCTGGCGGCAGGTGCACGGCAAGCCCGAAGTCCGTAATCCACAAGACACCATCTGGGTCCAGAAGCAGATTGGACGGCTTGATGTCGCGGTGGACAACCCCACGTCGGTGCGCATAGGCCAGCGCACGAGCTGCCTGGGCAATCAGTCCCGCAACGTGGCGGTAATACCCAGCGTGGCCCAACCCGTCCGCTAGCTCCGGATGCGCCTTAACGCACGCTACCAACGACTGTTCACACCGCTCGCCGTTGCGAGCCGTTGCCTCCCCCTGCCGCTCGCCCACAGCGGAGTGCGCCGTGTCCGCGACGGCTTTATCCCCCCTTGGTGTGATCCGCCCGTCGTCGATCGTGAGCGTGCTGCTTGACCAGAGCGGCTTCTCGTCGCGAAGAGCAGCGATGAGATGGTTGAGGGGGCATCCATGGATGAGCTGCATTGCGTAGTAGCACAGTCCCTCTACCTCCCCCACATCAAAAATGGGCACGATGTTCGTGTGGTGCAGGTTTGCCGCGGTCCGAGCCTCGCGAAAGAACCGCTTGCGAGCCTCTGTACCGAAACCTGAGGAAGCCACCAGAACCTTGAGCGCGACCGGACGGTCCAGAAGCACGTGCCGGGCGCGGTAGACGATCCCCATGCCCCCGCGCCCGAGCTCCTCAAGAATCTCGTACGGGCCAAACCGCTCACCCGGTTTCAGTTCCCGAACCGCCCCGCCCGGACGCGAAACGAGTTCCACCGTGCGGAGGAAGGAAAGACTCGCCGCACACTCGCGGATCTCCTCCGCCAGGTCCGCGTGAGCCGCGCAGAACGCCTCAATGTCGGGCCGCTCTCCCCGCTCCAGGCACTCGTACAGCTCCTCCAATACGGCGGCGAGCCGCTCCTCTCGCTCCGACCTGTCCGCTCCGACTTGTCCATGGGCATCCCAATGGTTCATCTCACCTACCGAAGTGCTTGCTCCAACCGCTAAGCCACGCCACCTCAACAGTATCAAGCGCCGGCAAACTCGGTTATGCACCGGCGAGCAGGTGATGAGCTCGTCTAGAGTAAATCCGGCAGGTGTTCGCGGAGGTGCTTCAGGGCGCGAACCCAGAGGGCTCGCACGGCGTTCCGCCCCATTCCTAGCCGCCGCCCAATCGCCTCAAAGCTCATCTCCTCGATGTGCCGCATCCAGATCACATCCGCCTCATCGTCGGGCAGCTTTTCCAACGCCTCCGCTAGCTTGAGCTGCAACTCACGGCGGGCCGCTCCCTGGCTCGGGCTGGTCTGGTCCGCCGCGATCTCCGGATAAGCACCCCTCTCCGATACCGCATCCAGGCTCTCCAGTTGCGCATCGCCGCCGGGAGACCGGCGCGAACGGCTCAAATAACGCGCCATATCAACGGCCTTACGCGCGACGAGCGTACGCAACCAGGTGAGCAACTCGTCCTCGTCAATCCCCTGAAACTTCTCGAACCGCGCCGCCGCCGTCAGCAGGACCTCCTGCAGAATGTCCGCGGTCTCATGAGCCTTCCGCAACGTGGGCCCCATGTTCGACCGCGCAACCCGGCGTAAGTAGGGCTCATAGTAGCGGAGCAGCTCGTTCAGCGCTTCCCTGTCGCCCAGACGAGCCTTCACAATGAGCTGTGGTATGGAACTCGACAGTCTGCGACTTGCTTGCACCAAGGCACTCCGGACTAGCCCACGTCTTTCACCACGCCAGGGCTTCATCCAATTCTAGAGCGCCTCGATCCTCTACACCCAGCGAACCAGCAGCCGGTCAAACCAACTTCCGCCCCTGCCCAAACCGGCCCCGCCCCCGGCGAGATCCGGGCACGTCCCGCGCCGGGCCACCGATGCCGCAGCCACGCCCCGCGGACGAAAACCGGCCCGTCCGCTCCGCAGAGTTGAGACACTGTACGCCCACCACCGGCGGACTCGCCGCATCGGACGCCCGAGGAGCATAACCAGTGCTGCAGGACGGTCCCTGCTGACACAAGAACAACTAGCGCGGACCGATCTGTTCCAGCCCAACGTAAGGCCTCAAAACCTCCGGGATAACCACGCTCCCGTCAGCTTGCTGATAGTTCTCCAGCAGTACGATCAGCCCCCGGCTGATGGCAATCGCCGTCCCATTCAACGTGTGCACGAACTCGGTTCCCTTCTTCCCAGACCGCCGAAAACGGATGTTCAGCCGCCGTGCCTGATAGTCGGTACAGTTCGACGCACTCGTCACCTCGGCGTACTCGCCCCCCTCGCCTCGGCCCGGCATCCACGCTTCAAGGTCATACTTCCTGTACGCGGGGCCACCAAGTTCCCCCGTGCACGTGTCGACAACACGATAGGGAATGCCCAGGCTCTGGAAGATTTTCTCCTGAAGAGACGTGAGATACTCCAGCATCGCGTCACTCTGCTCGGGAGCCGTGAACGCGAACATTTCCACCTTCGAGAACTGATGCACGCGGTACAGGCCACGGGTCGCCCGCCCGTGCGCCCCGCTCTCGGTACGAAAGCAATGGGACAACCCAACGTACTTCAAGGGAAGGTCCGCTTCGTCCAGGATCTCATCCTTGTGCAGTCCGGCGATGGTGATCTCCGCCGTGGCAATAAGCGACAGGTCCATCCCTTCGATCGAATAGATCTGCGTCGCTTCCCCACGGGGGATGAAGCCGACCCCCTCGAGGATTTCGTCCCGAGCGAGGTCCGGAGTAATCACCGGTACGAAGCCCTCGTCCATGAGCAGCCGGATCGCGTACTGCTCGAGGGCCATCTCGAGCAGCACCGCTTCCCGCTTCAGGTAATAGAAGTTGTGCCCTGCAACCTTGGCACCGCGCTCAAAGTCGAGCAGATCAAGTCTGGTGCCCAGCTCCAAATGATCGAGGGGTTTGAAGTCGAACTTGCGCGGTTCCCCCCACCGGCGCAGCTCCCGGTTGTCCTCCTCGGATTCACCAACCGGGGCGTCCGGATGGGTCATGTTCGGGATCCGTTTCAGCTCCGCGATCAAGTCCTGTTCGAGCGTCCTGAGCTGCTCCTCCAGTTCCGTGATGCGGGCCTTGACCTGGCGGCCCTCTTCGATCAGACGGTTCCGTTGCTCGGCATCCCGGGCACTTTTCGTCTGCTTCGCCAGTTCATTCCGCCTGTGCCGAAAGTCCTCCACCTCGCGGAGCAATCGATTTCGCTCCCGCGCAAGCTCAACCACCCGGTCCACATCCGCCTCGACCCGGCGGCGCCGGCAATTCTCCTTCACAGCCTGGGCGTTTTCCAGAACAAAGCGCAGATCGAGCATCGTGCCCCCGTGCCTGAGCCAACAGCCCTACGATCCAATTCGCGGTATTGTAACCGCACCAACGCCCGGGAAAGCAACGACCGAACACGTAGACTCGGCATCCAAACCAGCACCATTATGACCGTTCCCGCCGCTCGCGCCGAAGATAGCCCTGGATCTCCATTCTCCGCTCTACACTGGCTCCGATCGGTCGTATCCCGGCCGACCGGTGTGTCCCTCACAGCTTCGGATCCCAATACACGCTCACGGCCCCATGCCCGACGAGTTCGGTCGCTTCTCTAGCGCCCCAGCAACATCGGATCCGCAGTCTGCCCCGGCCGCTTTCGGCCCCCGAGCGAAGCAGCCCTGTCCCCACTCCCAGATCGTCTGCCCCCCGTGTGCGGCGAGCAGAAACAGCACCGGTAGCAGGGGCACGCGCATCCTCGGAACCGCAGTAAACACGAAATGCACCGCCAGGCTCCCCACCAAGACGGCCAGAGCCCCAGACCAACGCGCATCGCGAGACCGAAGCACCGACAGAAGACCGACCACGGAAAACAGAAGAAAGGCAAGGTTCCACTGGATCAGCCGACCTCCGACCAATCCTGCGAACGTCAGGCTGTCGTATGGCACGTTGGTCAGATGCACGCGATAGGCGGCCAGCATGTAGCCGAGGCGTCCGAAGCCCAACCGCAGAAACCGCACAGGATCGCGACGAATGTAGGCGATTGCCTGAGCCATCAACAAGTCGTTGATCTCGACCTCCGTTTTGCCCTCGCGGAGCCACACCACCTGCCCCGGCTTCGGCTGCACCTTCCCATACCATCCGCCCACGTCCGCCGTTGGGTGGTTCGCCCACCACAACGTAATCCCCGCGCTCGTGGCCACCACCGGCCTTCCCAGCAAGATCGTGTTACGTACGATCCACGGTCCCGTCACCGCTGCAAAACCCAGCAGTCCTGAAGCAGCCGCCAACAGCGCCGTTCGCCGACGGCTCCGCCAAAACGACACAAGGACCGCACCGAGCCAGAGCGGGGCAATGGCGAAGGCGATCGGTCGGGTCAGCGCGGCTGCCCCAAACGATACGCCGGCCAGAGTCGCCCACCGCACACCAGGAACCTCGGCAAACCGGACAGTACACCAGCAAGCAGCCAGAAGCAGCACGGTGTAGAGGAACTCTGTAGCGGGCTTCGCCGCCCAAAAGACCAGCTCGTGGGAGAAAACAAAACAGATCGCCGCAAAGAAAGCCGTTGCGGGCCGGAGAAGACGCCGTGCCAGGCGGTAGAAAAGTAAACCGCTTGCCGCAAAGAGCGCCACCTGGATCGATCGAACGGCCGCCACGTTGTCGATCCCGAATAGTGCGTAGATCGCAGCCAGGTACAACACGAGCCCAGGTGTCCGGAACGCCCGATAGCCCGGCTCCTGGTAATAGCCCCTCCCGTGGAGCAGATTAGTCGCAAGCTCGTGGTACTCGGCAAGGTCCGACGGTCGGACCTCCTCGACCCACCACGCGTACGATCCGCACATCAGGAAAGAAACAACGACGAGCACCAGTTCTAGACGGTGGACCGACGAACCGCTTTGCATAGCGTACCGAACGTGGTTTTCCGGTGAGGGACTCAGCGGACCACAGGGGCCGTCGACAAGGGGCAACGGCTCCTATCGCTCGGGTGGGATTCCGGGGGCGGTGAGGTAGGCCGAGGCCGGCCAGATCTCGGACTCGCCCAATACGTGCGGCGATACGCGAAGTTCGTAGACGTAGCCTGGCCTAACTTCGCCCAGCCGCAGCTCCACCGCTTGCCCGCCATCGACCACCCGAACCGACCGTATCGCTTCCCGACGCCGATCAGAATCGGGAGTGGCGTAAGCGCCGGCCCAGACGCGGCGATAGCTCTGCAACTCATACGCACGTTGGTCCCGAGCTGCTCGCTCGACTACCCCTTTCGTGAATCGCACCCGAATGGAGTCACCGTCGAACCAGGCGGCCAGAATCCCAGGTGGAAGGGGGCCGGTAGGTTCGAGCATCAGAAGTTCGCCCACGTTCTGCCCCCCACCCCATCCCGACTCCCGAATGCTTCCCACAAACAAGCGTCCGTCTTCGCGCACCGCGCACGCTACCGGCCCCAGAGGGACCAGCTCGGCGGGCGACGCCGCGACCTGCACATTGCGCCCCTCGCTGCCCTTTCCAGCAACAAGCCTGCGCCACATCGACAGCAGTCGCGCCCGATCTCGCTCCGGGTCGAAGCTGAACGGGTAACAGGCGCCCCGGTACTCGTTGCCCACCCGGTACACCGTGAACCGGATCAGGCGCCGCGTGTCGTACTCGCAACCGACCCCATGGCCCGCATGCAAGCCGAACGCGCTGAGCGTGGCCGGGACAAAGCAGATCCCATTCACGCTCCGCGTCCAGGGATGGGGTATCTGGATCGCCGGGTATCGCTCCGGCCACGGATCCTGGTCCGGCGGCGGATCATACAGGGCGGGCACACCGTATCGCGAGTAGGGAACCAGATGGTTCAACTCGTTGAAGGTGTTCTGAACCCCCTGATTGTCCGTGAAGAAGATCTCCCCCTCATCGTTACGCGCCAACCCTACCGGGAATCGCAACCCCCTCGCGATGTCCTCGATAGTGCCGTCCCGGGAAATCCGCAGCGCGTGACCACGATAGCGACTTGCCTCCCTGGGCCGCCCCTTCTGCTGGTAGTCGCTGCCCAGCGCCACCACGTAACGTCCTTCTCGGTCCTTAACCGGTCCGAATGTCCAGTCGTGGTAATCGTGTGTGTAGCCCCACCCGGTAGCGATCACCTCCGTCCGCTCGGCGAATCCGTCCTGATCGCGGTCCAGCAAGCGGACCAGTTCCGGCTTGTGCGCGACGACCACGCCCTCTTTTTCGACCAGGATTCCAAACGGAGCGGCCAGGTAGTCGGAGAATCGCTTCCACTCGTCGTACAGGCCGTCGCCGTCTTTGTCTAGCGCTCTGTACAGCCCCCCCCGCAGCGAGCCCACCAGCGGATCACCGCTGGCGAGGAAACCGATGCTGATCGGTAGAACCGACTGCGGCAACGGAAATCGAACAGTTCGATAACCCGGCACCCAGGGAAGTTCGGCCGCCCTGGCTCTCTTCACCATCCGCGGCAAGCGTGTGCCTGCCTCCAAGAGCCGTGCATCCAGCTCCCGGAACCGGTACGTGACCTCGGCATGCGCACCAACGTCCCCCTGCAGCACCAGCGGCAACACAGGAACCTCCCTGTTCTGCAGCAGAGCGGTCCCCCACGGGGCACCCGAAGTTACGTCGACCTTGCCGAGGGTTGTGTGGATGTGGAGAAGCTTGCCCTCAGTCTGCCACGGAACCGGTATGTCCATGACCAGGTAGGGCTGTGCGCGCCCGAGGCTACCCGCAACGTTCACGGTCCTCCTGAGGACCAGCTCTTCTTCCCCATCGCTCCCCTGGCTCCAGGTCTCAACAACGTCGAGCGAGCCGTTCGCGAACCCGAGTCGGTAGGCCAGTCGCACAGTCCGCCGGTCGACATGCTCCCACCAAAGGAGCCGTCCGACGCTCTGCCACTTGCGCCGCGGAACGAGCCACTTATCCGCGACCCGAAGCACCAGGGCAGGCACGGTGGGCAGCTCGGTCCACGCCTGTTGTCCGGCCGGCTCCCACAACCAGGTCTTGTGCTCGGCCTTCTCGTGGGCCAGATCACCGGCCCAGATCGAGCGTACGTTGAACCGATCGAGGTCGATCAGGACATTTAGCCCGCCCGGAAAACCGACCGCGAACGACCGTGGACACCAGCCGGAGCCGCTCGGGGCGTCTCGCATGCAATCTCTGAGCACGACCGCGCGGCCTTCGGATCGGGGCGACACGGTTTGGACCACTACACCGGAATCGGTGGGCGGGACAAAGTCCCTCCTTGAAAACGCGCGCCACATGGCGAGAATCTGCCGGTCGAGGTTTCCGCCCAGCACTCCCGGTACCGCAACCTGGATCCCTGGCATCTCGACGCCGAACGAAATCCGCGTCGGGTCACGCACCCATCGAACGAACCAGTGAGCTCGCACGATCTCCGGCAAGCCAACGAGCTCAGGCCCCCTCGCCTCCGGCTCAGCCCCCCTTGGTCGTGAGCCGGCCATCGTATGGCATGCCATGCAGCCGAAACCGCGCGGGGACACGAGCCGGCGCGCTGCGAGAAGAGCTTCGGCAACGGTGGTTTCGTCCGCAGCCCGAAGGGCAGAGCGCAGTCGGCACTCGGGAAGCGGAGTCGGCGTGGAGTCGCAGGAGCGCAAGTAGGCCAGAAGCGCACGGTCCCGGTCAGGGCTCCCATGGAATTGCGGCATCTTCAGTTCCAGCCACTCCCGGCGCGGCCGCTGCCGGCCGAGTATGGCCTTCTGCAGATAGGCGGCTTCGAACTTGTCCCCCACCGCCGTCAGATCGGGTGCCGCCAGTTCTCCCCGGCGAAGTGCCTCGGCCAAACCCAGCTTTTGCAGCGTTCCCTGGTCGAGGCCCCTAGCGTATCCCCCAACCCCGTCTCGTCTGTGGCAGTTCGTGCAGTTCCGCTCACTCATGACCCCCCTGCCTCTCTCCACAAGAGCGAGCTCTGCGTTCGTCGCGACCCTCGTCCTGCGCAGGTACGTGAGGATAGCGCGGCGATCCTCGGCCCCCAAAGCATAGCCGGGTCGACCGCTCCCTGGAGAGGGCTCGCCAAGACAAGACCTCGGAACGGTCAAATGGGCGAGGTCCTTGAACTCAACCCGCGGTGGTGCCGCGAACCCCTCCAGGGCATGGCAGGCAGCACATCGGTAGTGCTCGATCAGGCGTGCAGCTAGGGAAAGGTCGGCCTGCGCCACGGGTTCACCCGGCGATGAAGGGCGGTTTCCGGCCCGCAAGCTGCGCAGATAAGCAACCAGGTCGCGCCGTTCCTTCTCGGTTAGCCTTGGCCTCGGCATGCGCGCATGGGGATTGAACTCACGCGGATCGCTCAGCAGACGCAACAGCGACGCAGCAGATCGCTTCCAGCCCACTCGATCCAGACACCCCCCGCCAAACGGAGCAGTGCGCCCGACACCTTCGGCGGAGTGACACGCCGCACACCCCCTCAACACGAACAGGCGCCGTCCAGAGTCCCGATCGCCCACAACCGCCTCCTTCGCGTCCCCCCTCTCCCCGGCGCGCTTATGCAAAAACGCCGCCAGAATCGACGCCTCCGCCCCCGTGATCGCGAACTCGGGCATAGGTGTGCCAGGCTTCATCTGACCGGGCGCCTGCAGCCAGGCGGTTAACCAATCGCGGTCAACTCCTGCAAGTGAGCGATCCAGGTCGGGAGCTGCAAGAGGGGGCTGGTCGCCTGGCAGGACATGACACGCAGCACAGCGCAGGGAACGGATGAGCTGGTGGCCCCGCCAATAGAGACGATCCTCGTCATCCACGGCGGAGACCCGGTGCAAAAGATGACGTGGCCCCAGCGGCTCGAGCAAAAAGCCATCGGATTCCCAAAACAACTTCACCATGCCTCCCGAATCACAACGGTACGCCACCTCCAGATCGACCAGTCCGGGGGATAGCTGAACCGGGCCCGAGGTAACCCAACGTGGCGTTTCTGCTGAAACATGGAGGACCGGGCGGCCGTCCAACCAGAGGTGAAAGCTCCCACCGCCCACGTAAGCATGGAAACTGTACCGACCCGCCGCTTCCACAAAGAGGAACCCCTCCCAGAATACCGAAAAGGCGCCCGAGCCAATCCGCGGATCAGGGCTCCCCCCGTCCGACCAGTCGAACGATATCCGCAGGTCGACGCGAGTGCAACTCGTCTTTCCGGAAACGTCTCGATAGGTCCCCACGACGCCCGAACGCAGGTTGGAATCCCGAGGCGGCTCTGCGACGGCGCCGTGCGGGCAAACGACCACCAAGGAGAAGGCTACCCAGGCAATAGCAAGTCTTCGCACCTTGCCTGCTCGGTTACCGGTGTTGGTCACGGCTATCAGACGACCCTGGTAGCGTGAGGCTAGCTCTACCCAGGGGCTGCGGAACACACCGAATACGTTCGCTTCCATCATAATGTCCGAGCAGGGTCACCGGTTGGTACGTTCCCCTGCGTTCACTGCACGGGAGGTACGGATGCGTTTCGCCACGGAGCCGGCGGAGAACCGAGTCCATTGACGTGGCGTCCCATCGCTAGAGCGGCATTGCGCCGCTGCCCGGCAAGCACCTGCACCGGTCATGGATGGTGTCCACAGAAGCTGGGAAAACCGTCCGCGGGCGTTATGATAAGGAAACGCCCCTGATGATGGTTCGCATCGGAATTGGCGGTCCCAGCACCCCAATGGTGGGCTACGAGCCATGGGTTGGCGAAAGTGGCACTCATCCCAGTCTGTCGTCGTCCTCCTACTGTTCTGCCTTCCTCTCGGTTGCTCGGCCACCGCTCCTCCCATGGAAGCCGAGGCCGGTTCCGACGAAGCTGCCCTAACCGACGACCCCGGTGTCACCGAGCAGGAAGAAGGGGGTGGTCAGGTGACTGGGGAGCAGAACCGTTCCACGCTACCTCCCAATCCGTTCCCCCGCCGTGTGAAGGCTCCTCCGCTGAGTGGCGGTGTCGAATGGCTGAACTCGGCCGGGCCCATCGAACTGGAACGGCTCCGCGGCAAGATCGTGCTGCTTGATTTCTGGACCTACTGCTGCATCAACTGCATGCATATCCTCCCCCACCTCAAGCGACTCGAACAAAAGTACGCAGATGAGCTGGTCGTGATTGGAGTTCATTCGGCAAAGTTTCTCACAGAACGGGAGTCGGAAAACATCCGGGAAGCGATTCTCCGGTACGAGATCGAGCATCCGGTTGTGAACGACGCGAATATGGTGATCTGGCGGCGCTACGGCGCGCGCGCCTGGCCCACACTCGTGCTAATTGATCCCGAAGGGTATGCGGTACTCAAGGTTTCAGGCGAAGGCTGGTTTGATGTGATCGAGCGTGCGATCGAAGCATTGATCGCATACCACGAAGCACGCGGCACGCTCAAACGGGGCCGTCTGTTGTTCGGGCTGGAGTCCGTTCGTGCTGCGGCGACTCCGCTCCGGTTCCCGGGCAAGGTATATGCTGACGCGGCGAGCAACCGCTTGTTCATCACGGATTCCAATCACAACCGAATCGTCATCTGCACGCTGGACGGGAAGCTTCTCGACGTGATCGGCAGCGGCCAGATCGGCGCGAAGGATGGAAGCTTCGAGGAGGCTCAATTCTTTCGGCCGCAGGGAGTCGAGCTTGTCGGGCAGACGCTCTACATCGCAGACACGGAAAACCACCTCATTCGCGCGGCGGACCTGGAAGAGAGGGTTGTCCGTACCGTGGCCGGGACCGGAAAGCAAGGGTGGGAGCGACCGTTCGATGCCCAACCGGCCCTGCAAACGGCTCTGAGCAGCCCGTGGGATGTGTGTTGGGTAGGCAGCAAGCTTTACGTAGCCATGGCAGGACTCCACCAAATCTGGGTATACGATCCGGTGAAGGAAACAATACGGGTATTCTCCGGTTCTGGCCGCGAGGGTATCCTGGACGGGGACCCAGACATTGCAGAATTCGCGCAGCCCAGTGGACTGAGCACAGACGGGACGAGATTGTTCGTGGCCGATGCTGAATCCAGTGGTGTACGGATCGTATATCCGGATCGAGGTGGGCTCACGGAAACGATCGTAGGGCTCGGCCTGTTCGAGTTCGGAGACCGCGACGGCATTGGTTCCGAGGTACGGCTACAGCACCCTTTGGCAGTGCAGCACTGGCGCGACGACGACCTGTTTGTGGCGGACACGTACAACAACAAGGTCAAGCTGCTCAACGCTCGGACCCGACGGTGCACCACGTGGATCGGCTCGCGCCAGGCCGGTTCCTCTCTCAACCCCCTGCAGCTCAACGAGCCAGGCGGGCTGGCCATTGCGCACGGGAAACTGTTCATCGCGGATACGAACAACCACCGGATAGTTGTCGTCGATCTGAAGGGCAAACAGGCCAGGGAGCTGCCCATTGATGGTCTCACACCGCCGAGGCGCGATGATGAAGCACAGGCTCCCGATGCTGACGGGGACGATGCCCGCCCGTTGCCTCCGCAGGACGTAAAACCGGGGGGCCAAGTTATTGCCCGGGTGCGCATCGATCTCCCTCAAGGTCTGAAGCTGAACCCGGCAGCCCCGATGGGTTACGTCGTTCGGGGGATAGCAGCAGACGGAACCGAACTTACTTCAGAGACGACGCAACTGGAAGAACCGCGGCGAGAATTCACAGTTGCCCTGCAGGTCCCCCCGCAAGTGCGGGAAATCCGATTCTTCGTGACGGTGCAATACTTCCCGTGTGAAGTGGGCAGCGAAGGGATCTGCTACGTGGCCCAGGCACGCTGGCTGGTTCCGGTGCGTGTCCGCAGCGACGGCCACGAGCGGGCGGAAGTCTCGCTGATCGAACGGTTTAGTAGGCCAGGAAACTAGCGGCCTCCTGGCCAGGCCTGGCACCAAGGAGCTGGCGTACTCGCGCAGTACGCCGGCGGTCGGATCGCCGCACTCAGGCTATTTGCGGCAGACAGCGCGCCGGACATCGAACCGTTGTTTTTCCTCCACCGAGGCGTGTGCTTGACCGGATCCACCCGGTCTGCCTGTTGAATCACAAGGATACTTCGTCGCCCTCTTCCTCATACCACTGCTCCACGCTTCCCTGCGGCCTGTTCCAGGCAGACACGTAAGCCTCGATCTCTTCGCGGCTTGGTTCGGCTTCCTTTTGCACGGGGGCTTCCATGCAGAGGCGGCACGCGGTCAGGAACGGCTCCCGTTCGTATCGTTCGAGCCAGTGCGTCGCCTCCTCCATCCACGCACACGAGGGATCCCCGTTCTGAATGGAGGTTCGCATAAGTCCCTTCAAACATTGATACCAAAGCGCCGATCCGTCCAGTTTGCGGGCCAGCGGTGCCCCTGCCTTTTCGAGGAGCGGCAACCAACGCACGCACTGTCGCTCGCGGGCACCGATGACCCCCACGGACAGCGCGTCACGGATGCTGCCCAGCTTGGTCTGGTACCGCTGCTCGGTGGCTTCGACTTCACGTCGCAGTTGTTCACACCGTCGGGTCACCACGTTAGGCAACTCGCACCAGTACCTTGGATCCTGGGGAGATGTGCGAAGCATGCCAATGTAGAACGAGAGGAGCGGCCTGAGCTTGTCGCGAAGCCGCTCGATCGGAACCTTGACGCGGATGAAGTCGAGCAGGATGTAAGCGAGATTACCATAGTCGGAGTAAGAGGTAGCGATATTGTACTCCGCGTAGAGCTCGTAATTTTCTATGATCGTTCGCACAATCACGTCCAAGGCGCGGGCGATCCGGTATTGTTCCGATGGAGAGGAGTTGGCGAAGACGTCCGCCAGATGCGGCCGTTCGCTAAGGGGGGCCTGAGAAAGGTCGTCGAGATACGTTCTGGTTCCCTTCGCCATGACGGTTAGGAGCTGCGAGGCGTTCATGAACTCCTTCGTGAGGAGATCTCCCCCATACTCCAGCACGAACCGGCGAATCGCCTTCCAGATCGCATCGTTACGCAACACGTGGGAGACCGTCTGCGGTGGCTCCAACCGATTGGTGTGGAAGAACTGTATCACCAAACGGATCACGTCCTGAACAAGTCGATATCGTCGCTCGTCCTGGTCTGGAAGAGGATCCCCTTCCGTGTTGTAATCCCGAAGCAGTTTACCAGTCTGGTAACCGAGCGCCTCGGCCCAGCGTAGAGCTAATCGTGATGCGATAGGGGGCTCGCCCTCCACAAGCGGGAGAGAGGTCGTCTGGCAGCCGACGATCACCTGCATGAGCCTGTGGGCCTGACTAAACTGACCATTTAGGACAAGGCCAAAGAGCAGGTCTTCCAACGACTGGACGAAGTATTCAAGAAGGATCGTGTAGCCGGGCACAGCCAGCTCTCTCGGACAAACGCGTTCGGTCTGTGCCGGTGCGGCCTGCGTCAGCGTTGCCACGACCGCTAGCTGTTTCGCCCAATCGCCACGCCCCTCACCGGTAAGGACGGCATGGCGAATAGGCGCCAGTTGGCCGGCCCACCAGAGGTACGTTGGCTCGAAGCGGTGGCGATCCTCGCCATCTAATCGAGCCAGTAGCCGCTCCAGGGTCCAGGCCCAGTCCCGGGACAACTCGCGTAGCGGTTTGAACAGTTCGTTCATCACCTGGAGGTATCGGCGGAGTTCGGAGGGATCCAGGCCGCGCTGCTTTTGACCGAATTCCTCCTCGGTCAAGCTTAGCCCAGCACATATCCCCCTGAACACGCGCTCATGCACACGGTTAGCCAACTCGGCCCAGCGGAGAAAGGCTCCCCGCTGCTCGGCGCGGTACTCCGGCCCCAGATCCGGCACGTACGTCGCCGCGGTGAGAATCGAGCTCAGGCCCCGCAAAAAGCCGATATGCGTATACACCGCGGAGACGGTTTCCTCGAAGAAGACGGCCGAATCGTCGATTTCGATAGGCGGAATTTCCATCTCTGTCCCGCCACCGTCGCCCCAAAGCTCATCGGCCCCCGGCACGGCCGCCATGTCGAACTCGTCCTCCTCCGTACCCTCTTCTTCTTCGTCCTCATCCGCACCCTCGGGTTGCTCCCCCTCGTCATCCTCCACATACCCCTCTTCAAATTCGCCTTCATCGTATTCGTCATATTGTTCCTGGTACTCCTCGATATATTCCTCCTGCTCCCCGTACTCCTCCTCTTCGTACTCGTCCTCCTCCTCATAGTCCTCTTCGTCGTCCATGAACTCTTCGTCCACCTCATCGTCATCCTCTTCGTCGTAGACAGAGATCTTGATCGGCTCCGGCGGCACGTTGTACTCGGGAGCTATCCACGCGTTGACGCGGTCGTAGAACTCGATCAGTCCTACAGGTGTGACCACTTCTGGGAGATCGATCAGTGGCCCACACACTTCCACAAGGCGATCTGCGAATCGCGCCAACCGCCGCCACACCGAGACAGGATCCTTTTTAAGTTGGTCAGCGTCCTCGAACATCACGCGATATAACCAGTAGTGAAGCAGTTCGCCCATGATGAACCGGGGCGCCCCACAACCGATCGGTCGAATCCCACCCAACCATCGGAGAAGGATCTCTTCGGCTTCGTCCAGCCGCCCCCGTCGAAGCAGGGCATTGCCCAGCAGGTAAAGCGTCTCGGGAAGAAGCGAATGATGTGCTCGTCGCACCCGCTCCAGCAACGGTCCTGACTGCATCACAATCAGGCTCAACGCATCGATCGCCAGGTCATACCGCGAACAGCAAGGGGGTGGCGCGCCGCGAATTACCACAGCCGGGTGTAAGACGTGTGCGCCGAACTGGCTCCACCACTCCGTCACCTCACCTGCGAACCGGC
Organism: Planctomycetota bacterium; assembly: GCA_026981825.1. Lineage (GTDB taxonomy): Bacteria > Planctomycetota > Planctomycetia > JALXBF01 > JALXBF01 > JALSID01. The sequence continues at coordinate 5,521 of JALSID010000086.1, read as the reverse complement.
TTGCGTCCGTCACCAATGACTGTTGCCCCTCCAGAAACGCCTCCGTAGCCAGCCTAGCACACAGCTCGACCAGGGCATCAACAGCCTCGATCAATCGTGGTAACCGTGGATCAGCAATTGCGTCGGCGGGCGAATCAGCTAAGGGATAGTTTCCCGAGAAGCCCAACATGTACCAGGGGTCTCCGCATTCCCCCTGCTCAACCCCCTCAACAATGCGGCTGAACGCGTTCCGCACTTCCGTACGAGCGTGATCCATGTCGCCGGCATCGAGAGCGATATGCCCCAACAGGATCGCCTCCCGGATCATCCCATCCCGCCGCGCCGTGCGACTGGTCTGGCTCCGAAGCAAGTCCGCCACGAACTCGGGACGACGGTAAGCCAGGGCGCACCTCACAGCCCGTTCCACCGCCACCTGAGCCGCGCGATCCCGAACCATGGTCCGATTCAGGTGCAAACGAAAAGCAGCGAAGGGAACTTTCCGGTCTTCCCGTTCCCTGCGCAAGTCAGCCGCAATCGTCGCCGGAGCATTCTCGATGTGAAAGCGATAGAAGTCCTCTCTTGCCAGAGCAGCATTGGCCGCCGTTTTCGCCAAAGTCTGTTCAGCAGAACGAGCACCCGGCTGAGCACCGCTCACCGCTACAGCGAGCAACGCCGTCGCCGCTAAACCAACCCCCGCCTGGTAATCAACCAACTCCTCCTGAACCCCAGCATTACCGTCCAGATAATGGCGCCGATAAGCACGGGCTGCCTCTAACAACCATGCCCGGATAACAAAACGCTCGTAGTAGCCGGACACACTCACCCGCTCGGGGTCGTATTCCCCGAACACATGCCCCGGCCTGTGCCACGCCGGGTGCAAATAGTCATACACACGTGGATCCACCGCGATCTCAGTAATCGCGTCCAGCACGATCCCGCAACTCTCCAACAACGCTTCTGGCGTCCGCCGCAGACACTCCAGAAACAACTCTACCTCGCGCTCAAACTTGAAATACGCCAGCCCCACACCACGTAGGTAAACCGGAACAACCAGTGTCCGCTCCGCCGGCCTGGGTTGCACCCGATCGTTCCCCTCCAGCACCGGCGTCGGCCGGTACCCGAGAAAATCGGCCAGATCCTTCGTCACAGCGCGAGCCACAACGTAAGGCCGATCAAAATCACGCGAGTACCGCAGGACCGTGTTCGCAATCCGAGCGTACAAGAACGGGTTGGCCAGAAATGGTCGAGGGTCACCCCCTACTCCGCTGAATTTCTCCTCCAGCGCAGGAAAAACTTTGTCGAACGTTACATCAAGCACGCTGCGAACATGATCCTGGCGAATGACCCTATCCCCCCGTGCTTTCGCTCTCTCAACCGCATCCAGCAGGCGGTCCCGAACGACCTGCGGTTCTGGACTACCCACGGTGCGTGCCAGGTTGTTGAACACCCGCGCAAGCGCCCGAAAATGCATCCCCTCCGTAACGCTCAGCATCCTCAGGACAACATCCGCAAGCTCATCCTGCCCCATCGGTCTCACCCCCGTTGCTACCTCTCCTGGCCTAGCCGCACCGAAAACTCCCGGCGAACAGGGGCCGCACACCTGTCCTCGGTACAAGCCTGGTACACCACTACCACGTCTGCCACGGCGTCAGAATCCGCAGGTGACGCTCCTCCAGGGGCAGCCCCAACCCGCGCAATGCGAATCTCGACGGCCTTCTCTCCCATCCAGACCGGCCCAGCACCCGGCCCATCTGACACCATCTCCTCCGCTTCCGGATAGTGTACAGCCACAAGCCGGTATCCTCTGGGCACGCGCACCCGGACATCCACCGGCACGCCCAATTCCGTGTCCGATGACGGTGCGTGCAGGTACCAACCGTCCGCAATCGAGAACCTCACCAACAGAACCACGTCCGTATCCGCCCCCCGCTGCTGCGCAGCCCCCCGAGCCGACTTCTTGAACTCTACGCGCACCGACACCGGCTCCTTCCCATCGACACCCCGCCCATCCACACGCAAACCTGCATCCAGATAACGTGCCCAGGCGCGCACAAGCAACGGCTGAGCCTGCGGAGCCAGCCGCAGATACGCAGCCGCCCCCTTCACAGCCGACAGGGCGAACTCCGCATAGCGCGGCTCTCGCTCTCGAACGGCAAACTCCACGAGCAGATCGACCGCAACGCTTGACCCGGCCGGAACGGCACCGTCGCCCAGCGACGCAGGTCGCACCGGCAGCAGCCGCGACTCATCCGCAATCAGCCAAAACCGCCCCCGTCGAGGCTCCCAGAACCGGACCAGAGCCTCATCCAGCAGCCGTCTGGCCCGAACCGACCAGCGGGAGTCGCCCGAAGCCTCGGCCAGTCGCACCAACCCCCAGGCGAGAAAAACGTAATCGTCCAGCGTGCCCGGCACGTCGTCACCAAACGGGGAACGCGTCCGGTACAGCCCCTCACCTTCAACCCAGAGATGGCGAAGCACATGGCGAGCCGCCCCCTCTGCGAGCTCGAGGGCTCGGCGATCGCCCGTAACACGAGCTACATCGGCCAGTCCCACAATCGCCAAACCGTTCCAGGCAGCAATGATCTTGTCATCCAGCGGAGGCCGCTCGCGCCGCCGCCGCCGCGCCTCGACCAGCTTCCGCATCGCTCCGCCCAACAGTCCGCGCGCTTGGTCAAGCCCAAGTCCCTCCTCGTGCGCCACCGCATCCAAGCCACGCACCCGCCGCAGCACGTAGGCCCCATCCACCTGAGGGACCCCATCCAGGCCGTAAACCGCCGAAAACAGGCGAAACTCCGGCGGCGTCAACAGCTTCTCGAGCTCAGCTCGTGTCCAGAGATAATAGGCCCCCTCGCGACCGTTCGACTCCGCCCCAAGGGAGCTGTAAAAGCCCCCCTCAGAACTGCGCAACTCCTCGCTCAGAAACCACACGGTTCCCCGGATCGCGTCGTCGATTCGGTCCGAGTCGAGGATGCCCCGAGCAGCCGACAGCACCGACAGGAGAAGACCGTTGTCGTAAAGCATCTTCTCGAAGTGCGGAACCTGCCAGCGGCGATCCGTCGCGTAGCGGTGAAATCCACCGCCAAGGTGGTCGTACACACCACCGGCCAGGAGGTGCTCCAGCGTAACTGCCAGCATCTTGCGCGCCTCCGCATTGCCCCGCCTGGCAGCGAAAGCCAGAAAGAGCAACCGGGGCGCCTGAGGAAACTTCGGCCCCTCGAACCGCCGCTCCGGATTCCCAAAGCCGCCGTAAGCCGGATCAAACGCCGCGCGGAGGGCAGTTACGGTCGAGTCCACAAGCGAGCGGTCGGGCAAAACCAGCGCCGGCGCGGAAAGCCCTTCGAGTTGAAGCCGCACCGTACGCATGGTCTGATCGGCAAAACGCAACACTTCCTGTCTGCGCGTTTCCCACAGCTCCACAATTCGCTTCAGAATCGTGCGGAAGCCGGGCATTCCATCCCGATCCACCGGCGGAAAATACGTGCCACCAAAAAACGGCTTGCCATCCGGGGTGAGAAACACCGACAGGGGCCAACCCGCCTGACCGGTCAAGACCTGCACAGCCGTCAAGTAAACCTCGTCCACGTCCGGCCGCTGCTCCCGGTCCACCTTGATGCACACGAAGTGCCGGTTCAGAATCCTGGCGATCTCCTCATCCTGAAACGTCTCCCGCTCCATCACGTGACACCAATAGCAGGAACTGTACCCTATGGACAGAAAAATCGGTCTGTTCTCCTGCTTTGCGCGGCGGAACGCTTCCTCCCCCCACGGATACCACGCGACCGGGTTGTCGGCGTGCATGCGCAGATAGGGGCTCCCACTACCCTTCAGGCGGTTCTGCGCCGTCTGTGCCTCATCCACCTGCGCCTGGGTTACCGACGAAGTGCTGCACCCTAACAGGATGCTGCAAATGAGCCCGATCACAACGAGCGCAGTCGCTTTTGTCATTAACCCAGGCTCCACGCTACTAACCGCCTGTCACGACCCAGCGTCGCTCACCACCATCTCTTCGCCCCTGTCGGACGTGGATCAGTCCCGCCAGAGCTCGAACGAACGGTAGTGGAGTGCTCCACCGGCGGACCTCACCAGGGCTCGAGATGGACCACTTCGTACCACCGGCAGAGCCACGCACACTAACTATTCTCAGCGATGCCCTCTGCCGGTTCAAGCCTTGCCCGACCAGCCCCGAGCGCCTCCAGCTCGCCCCATTTGAGCTCTTCGCGCACGGCCAAACCCAGCGTAACCCAGTCGCCGGCTGAGCGGTGAACCGGCAACTCCGCCGAGCCGCGTTCCAGGGGCGGGGAAGACTGCTCACCACAGCACCCCGGCCCCGGATACCACCCTTCGCCCAATTCCCCCGGCCCGCCGCAACGAACCCAGAGGCACGGCCAAGGGTTGCACCTCTCGACCAGGCGTCGGCGGCCGACGGAACCCATCTAACCACTTCGGCCCTCCGGCGGTTCGGCCGGGGCGCCCAGCTCGTACAACACCAGCGGCCCGAAGTAGCCCACCGGACGCAGGGGACCGAGCTGAAGCGCGGAGGCAAACGGCTTAAGTACTGGATCTGCCCGCAGTGCTGCCGCCACAGGCGGGTCGGGGCCCAGCCACGCCAGATACCGCCCCCCTGCACATCCCCCATCCAGCCCCCACTCGTACAAGACACCTTCCCGCCACAGGTAAACCCGAAGGGGAAGATCGGTGGGCAAGGAGGCAACAATGCAACACTTCCGGCCCCCCGATCGCTCCGCTACCCGCTCAGCAACAGCCGGAACGTACAGCCGCCAACCGTACCGGTCGAACCGGGAGGCAAGAGGACGCCTCCAATAGAACGCCAGGCCCACTCCAATGAGGAGAACGGCCGCGGTCGCAAGCGTCCGCTCAAAAAAGCGGCCCTGCCTGGCCCGCGCCTCCTGCACCTTCCCCCCGGCCCGGATCAGCCCTACGGCAAACAGCACAATCGCCAGTGGGATGTAGGGGGCAAAAACGCGAGGTGGCGGAGCCAGACGTAGAGCCATGCATGCAACTGCCACGCTGGCCAGAACAGCGGTGGCCCAGGAAGCCACTGCACCCCTGGCCCAAACGCTGATCCCCACGAAGAAAACGGACACGACCAGGCATCCCAGAGCCTCTGGATGCACTAGCCATCGAATGAACAGATCAACGGCCCTGCCGTGCATCCGGGCAGCGATCCCGTCATAGGGAACAGGAACCGCCACAGCACCCAGGGCCTCGATCAGCGCTAGGGGATAGCGGATCAGCCATAAGCTCAGCTCCAGCGGCAGGACGAACGGGTTTTCCAGGGCACGGGTTCCCATGGCGATGTAGCCTGGCACATAGACGAGCCCGCCCACCGCGGCAACCCCCAACCCTACGCGCAAAACCTCCACCCAGGACCGCGTGCGACGCCACACCCAGACCAGCATCCCGGGCAAAGCCAACACTGCTGACGGTAAAGACCAGATGCCCAGAACCATTCCCCCGACCAGCAGAGCAGATCCGCGCCGCCCCCGCACCATCGACGCTGCACCAAGGGTCGCCAGGAGAT
>JALSID010000085.1 GCA_026981825.1 Planctomycetota bacterium | reverse complement strand
GTCTCCGCGCCGCCCAGCGGTGCAGGACAGAGGGTGCAGTCGATGCCCAGAGCCCGCAGCTTCTCCACGCCTCCCTCCAGATAGAGGGCCACCAGGACGCAGTAGAGCAGCTCGAACACGCCCGCCCTGGTCATCCGCATGAACCACCGGTGCGCGGCGGTGCCGTTGCGGAAATACTCAGACTTGGGAATAGCCTTCTATTGGCAACCCGTGCGGAGACGGAACCAGATGGCGTTTATTACCTTCTCGAAAGGAGTGGGCGGCCGTCCCGGCTCACCGAGCTTGCGTTCTATGGAGATGCCGAGGACTTTGACGATTTCCCGCTACAATGCCTAGCGGACAGATAAGGTACCCTTCCTTGGTGCTGGGCATATGTTTCCTCCGTACGTTGCGTGTCTCTCCTAGGAGGCGGTGCCTCCGTGGCACCTGGCGCACGGTATGCTATGCGCCCCGGGTTTTCAGAGGGGCTCTTACGTTACACGTGGAGGACCGTTCGTTGAAGCCGCGTGGGGAAGCTATTGACTGTATGTGGGTTCCGGCACGCCGCGCCGTGCAGGCTCGGGGCCTCAGCCCGTGCTTGGCGTCCCGAGGGGACAGGTACCGGGACCTGCACAAGCGGCGCGCGAGGGTGCATGCCGTGACCGAATGCACCCGCGCTTGGCTGAAGGCCGTTCGCGCCATCGGAGCATGCTGGGCGCGTTAGATCGTCACCTACAAATCTCACGTTCTGCTTGCCGTCTATGCCACGCTCTTACGCCCCCTTCGAGTGACCATCTGCGCAACACCGCATAGGAGGCTGTCGCCAGCCGGCTCTTTTGGTCTGCTCGACCGCAGCATCGCATCGTGGTGGTACACGCAGCGCAGGCCAATTGTAGGCTGTTAAGGTGCCAGAGGCCTCGTGGAGGTCCCTATTTCATCACCCCACAAACCTGTGGCTGACCCGCGAACAAGTCATCCACTCATTTCGTCGCCCACAGTCCGCAGACCGATCAACCTGTTCCCTTCCGTTGTCGGATTTGCTAGACGGGCTCAAGATGGCAAAAGTCGAGGTTAATCCTGCGACGCTCCAGAGAACGGCCCTACCTCATCAGTGTGCCCCGCCCAGAAGCCACACAATCGCAGGGAGGAACAGAGCATCCCACCACCACACGCGCAGGCCGGTACGTGGTCCTAACCAGCCGAAGGGGGCTAGCAAGATAAAGCCATACAGCACTCCGAGCCCGAAGGACGGGATGGCTTCTAGGACGTAGCGGAAGAGGCCTCTCCGCGGGAAGTCGACCTTCTCTGCGGTCATGGTCAGCAACTCCACGACGCGCTTTGCCGGAAGGTGGCCGAATCCCGCGACGGAGACCAGGAGACCAGATCGGATTCTGTGGACGGTTCCCACGAGGTATAAGGCTAGGGTCACCGCAAGCACAAGCCAACCGGAGCTGAGAGCAAGTATCGTCAGCACCCCCAGCGACCATGCTTCCGCTTCGACGCAACATTTCGCCGTTTCCTCGGTCGTTGGTATCAGAGGCCGTTGTGTCTGTCGGCAACAATCCCCGTCCGCCCCATTGCTGAAGCCTCGCGCCAACGCTCCAAGCTCGGCCGGGTCGCCGAGCCACTGCCCCTTGCGAACCACCTCTCGCACCAGCGACGGCAGAACCTCCACGAGACATAGTTCCGGCGCTGACTCGACCCTCCGATCCACAGGAACCCTCTCACGCACTCGACGCGTACGACCAGGCCGGCTTTCACCGTGCGGACCTGTCGTGGACCCCGAATCCGCGGATTCCCTCGGGTGCAGCTCATCCGCAGGCATGTAGAACACCCGCGTAAACTTCCCGCAAGTAGAGTGCTGGCAACCTTTGCGTCCTCGTGCCTGGCGCGCTAGTCCCGGATCAATCGCCCGTAGGAGCAGAATGTGGTGCAAGGGCGAAACGGCGAACCTCAAGAGATAGGGCGTCCTTTGAACCATGAGAACGCTGCCATGGGTAAGCCAGAGATGGATTTCATCCTGGACATATGCCCAAGCATAAATCCAGAAAATGACGGCGGCAGGATGGATTATCGCTCCTTGCAGAGCTTCCGCCAGAGCATGCCGCAGTGGGACCAGCGAAGCCAGGACGAATGCAAGGGCGGCCCACCCTATGTGAAGACCTCGAGGGTACCGCAGCCCCAGCAGCAGCCCCCACCGCACCGTCGCCGACGTTCGTAGGAGGAAGACTGGACGTTCACCACTAGCAATATGCATACGGATACGTAGACGAAGCCGACGCAACGTCTCTGGCTTTGGGCGGAGTACGAGGGTCAGAGCGACGCGAAACAGGAAGGCTAACTCCCTGCGGAGCATCCTCAGGACGTCCGGGGGAAGCGCGGCTACAAAGAGGAGAAACAACACAATGTCCCATTCGTCGCAAACGAACATCGGCACAAACCTATCCTAACGCTGCAGGGGTGTCGCCCCGCGGTGCGATGCGCCGATCTCGACCGCCGAGCCAGCCTTGGCCGGCGCATCTGCCCCTCATTCCTCAAGAAAACCCGAGTTGAAGACGTCATCCATGAGATCTATGTCCCCGCTGATCAGCGCCGCGTCCACATTGAGCATGATCGAGTGCAAAAGCTCCGCAGTCACGGTGTCCACCGCGGATGATGCCGAGCCTGCTGAAGCCCAGGCCAAGCCGCCGGGTACCGCGAACGACCCACCCACGATGCAGTGGACTACAGATCCCAACCCGGTGAAACCTGGGCGGTCTTGCTACCCGAGGGCCCAACCCTCCAGCCAGTTAACAACCACGTCCCCGAGGGCTGCGGAAGCACAGCCAAAAAAACGAGAACGCCAAGTATCCGAGGCTCACGGTGACCTCTGGCCCGCGCGGAGCGCCCAGCAGCCCGCTGCGACACCGCCCACCGTGCTGCCCGCGAGCGCCCCGCCGATACCTCCCCACAGTGCGGCGTCCAGCGAGTTGTCCTGGTGGTACCCGGCGATGGCACCGGCTATCGCGCCCCCGACGGCCCCACCGACTGCTCCGGTCACACACCCCCCCGGCGGGAGACCCAAAAGTCCGGCGCTGCAACCAGTGACCGCTCCGCTCGCCGCGCCCGACAGCGCGCCGATGAATGCCTCCCACCACCCCGAGCCCGGTCGGATGGCTTGCCACGACGGGATCATTGCCTACGTATCGGTAAAGGTTCCCGTCTCCCGCGCGGTACGAGGCAGGGTCCTGCCCAATGAAACGACCAACTTGAGGATCGTAGTACCGAGCGCGTACTGCATAGAGTCCCGGGCCTGCAGACCACTCCCGGCCAGCAAAGAGGAGCCTCTCCCCAACCCCTTGTGCTCCCGCCGGATCGCCGAACCTCTCGTACAGATAGACTCCCACCGAGGCACCGTCGGGAACCACCCACTGGCACACCGATCCCGCGAGGTCGTGCGCGTTAACCTGAACCCCCGCTGCATCCTCCCGCGCCAGCAGCGAATCCACCCCCGCACCGTACAGCCGACGGTCCGTCAACGTGCGCGGGATCCCGTCCGAAGTGTCCCCATCCACAAAGTCCGCCACCGGGTTTGCTGCAAACGCCCCGCTCCCATACACCCCGTCCACATACGGCGCCACCCCGCCCTGCGATACCTGCTCCGCCGTCGGCGGCTGCGCCAGATCGTGCAGCACAAACGTGAACCTCTCCGGCTCCGGCCCCAACGGCCCATCCGGATCCTCATAGAACGCTATCCGCCGATTAAAAGCGTCATAACGGGTATGATCTTGGTGCCATGGGGGCATCTGGGAAGTGGGCCAGCCCAAACAACCCGAAGGCAGCGGGGGCCTGCGAGCCGCTGCTCCGCACAGGCAACGGGGGCCGTATGGATGCGCGCACGCCCCGGACGGACTTGCGCCCCAACCCGGTCGCAAGCGAAAATACAAGCACCGGGTTCCGGGGCGAGGTTGCCTGGATACGATCGATTCGTCTGTTGTGCGAACTTCGACCAGCCGGCAAAAGGACAGGGTCGGGGGCCGAGTAACCTCCGGGGCCGCTCGAGTACGAGTATGGGCTTCGAGCCCGGCGTCATAACTGGGCGCCCCTGCGGCCCACCCGGTTGAGCTTCGAGTTCGAAGAGGTAAGGCCCGGCTTGACCCGGCGTCCCGGAGCTCCCTTAGACAGCGGCTCCGCGATCGCACCCAACCGTGTTCCACGGGCATGGTCTTCCGGAGCGTATCGCAATGTCCCAACCCGACAAACGCCGCTAGGCGGCCTGGACGTGCACAAGAAATTCGTTCCATTCGCCATGATAGACCAAGACGGACAGCTCCTGCAAGAGGGCAAAGTCCCCAGTGGACCGAGGAGCTCTCCAGGAGTTTGCCGAGGCGCTCTTGCAACCCTCCGATGAGGTCGCCCTGGAGAGCACAACGGACGCCTGGGCGGTGGCCGACCTGGTGGAGCCCAACGCGGCCAACGTGGTGGTGACCAATGCCTTGCCCACCAAAGGAGGAAGGCCCGGCCGTCGCAGAATCGGCAATGGGGCGCGCTGTCTCTCGCCGCTTCGGCCGCGGGCCGAAGCGGCGCCGAGCCCGCCGCCAGGCGGGTCCGGCCCCTCCGCCGCGGCGGTTGCATTCATGCGCCGGCTGCTGGGTTCGCCCCGCCACACGGCTCTGCTCTCTTCTGGCGCGTCCTCCCTTGACCGTCGGGCGCTGGCTTTACGCGTCCCCGCGTTGGGGCGGACCCGCGGACGGGGCTCACCACCGTGATGGCTGACGGGCGTGGCGGAGTTTTACCCGGACGCTGTGCTTCACGAACCGCCCTCGCAGCGGTCTGGAGGTCCTGGGCGACCACGCAAGCGTGGACGCCGCCTGCCCAAGCCCGGCGAGGACGTGGCGGCCAAGCGTCCACGCCCAACGGTGGTGGGCTGGTACGGCGACAGCACGCGTAAGGTGGGCGTGGTTAGCGACGAGGGCGGCTACTGGCGCTCCGGGAAGGGACTGGTCCCCGTACGGTGGGTGCACGTGGAAGACCGGCAGGG
>JALSID010000084.1 GCA_026981825.1 Planctomycetota bacterium | reverse complement strand
ACCACCACCGGAACCCGATACCGGGCAGAAAACCCCTCGTACCGCTCATAACCCGTCACCGTACACACATGACCCGCCGCCAGAAAACCCTGAACACGACACCCTTCCCCCTCCATAATCGCCTCCATCGCCGGCAAAACCAACACATGAGCACACAACACAGCGAAATTCTCCAGCCCCTCCGAAGCCGCCCGCAATACGGCCATGGCCGTGGCCGGAGCCGTTGTCTCGAATCCAACCGCAAAAAACACCACCTCCCGCCCCCGATTCTCTGCCGCAATCCGAACCGCATCCAGCGGCGAATACACCACACGAACGTCCGCCCCCTGCACCCGCGCCTCCAATAAGCTGCCCACCGTCCCCGGCACACGCAGCATGTCGCCGAACGAACAGAAGATCACCCCTGGCCGCCGAGCAATCCCGATCGCCTGATCAATCAGCCCCGTCCCGGTCACACAAACCGGACAACCAGGCCCATGAATCAACTCCACCTTCCCGTCAAGCAACTGGTCAATACCGGAACGAATCAAACTGTGCGTCTGGCCCCCACACACCTCCATGACCGTCCACGGCCCACCGGCCACCGACCAGATCCGATCGACCAGCTTCCGAGCTAACACCGGGTCCCGGAACTCCTCAAGATACTTCATCACATCCCCCCAACGATTCCTCCTTACCGCCAACCACAAGCCAACTCCGCGCCCAACCACGCCTCCCCACCACCACGGACCCCCGGCCCGTTGCACCCAGCCTACCATAAGCAGTAACCTGAAGGCGGACGCGAACCCCGAACCGCAACAGGCACGCCACGAGGTGAACCATGAGACGCTCCTTCTACGCTGCCATCCCCCTCCTCATCATGGTCTCCTCCCTCTGCGGCGCCCAGGAACTTCCACCCGTCAATTATGACGAGAGCAAAGTCCCCGCCTACGAGCTGCCAGACCCGCTGGTCGCTCTGGACGGAACCCGGATCACCACGCCAGCCCTCTGGTTCCACAAACGCCGCCCTGAGATCCTCGAACTGTTCACCCGCGAGATGTACGGCCGGGCGCCCGGAAAGCCGGAACGGATGAAATTCGAGCTGCTCGAACAGTCGGACCACGCCCTGGGCGGCCGTGCACTCCGCCGTCAGGTCCGCATTGTCTTCGATACCCGCCACCCCGAGGTCGCCATGGAGGTCCTCCTCTACCTCCCCAGCCACACCCCACGGCCCGTTCCCGTCTTCGTCGGCTTGAACTTCCGAGGTAACCATACCATCCACCCTGACCCGGCCATCCGTATCACAAAAAGCTGGGTCCGCAACGACCGTCGCCTGGGCATCACCAACAACCAGGCAACCCCCCAGACACGGGGCATAGCCGCGTCACGCTGGCCGGTGGAGTACATCCTGAGCCGCGGCTACGGCCTCGTCACCGCCTACTACGGCGATATCGACCCCGACTTCCACGACGGCTTCCGAAACGGTGTGCACGGTCTCTACCCCAACGCGGGCGACAAACACGGCCCAGAGGACTGGGGATCGATCGCCGCATGGGCATGGGGACTCAGCCGTATCGTTGACTACCTCGAAACCGTCCCCGAGATCGACAGGAACCGCATCGCGGTCATCGGACATTCCCGCCTGGGAAAAACCGCGCTCTGGGCCGGAGCAAACGACCAACGATTCTCGATCGTGATCTCGAACAACTCCGGCTGCGGCGGCGCCGCGCTCAGCCGACGCCGCTACGGAGAAACCGTCGCCAGGATCAACCGGAGCTTCCCACACTGGTTCTGCGACAACTTCAAGAAATACAACGAAAACGAGTCCGCCCTGCCCTTCGACCAACACATGCTCATCGCCCTCATCGCCCCACGCCCCGTCTACGTGGCCAGCGCCGTCGAAGACCGATGGGCCGACCCTCGCGGCGAGTTCCTCTCCTGCCTGCACGCCGAACCCGTCTACCGACTCCTCGGTGCCGGCGGGCTCGCACTCAACGCCATGCCCCCACTGAACACGCCGGCCTTCAGCCGGATCGGCTACCACATCCGAACCGGCCGACACGACGTTACCCTGTTCGATTGGGCACAGTACCTCACCTTCGCCGACCGCTACTTCAAAGACGAGAACCGGTAAACCACGCGCCGCACAACCGAACGAACCATGCCGCCCGCACCACCCTCCCCCGCCGCAGGCCCCCTATGGCCGTACCCCCCATCGTGCACCACCACCGCACGCAACGGAAAGCACGGAATCGCGCCCTGATAGCACACAGGCCACGCCCCCTTCCACCACCGGATCGCACGCCGCTGGTCGTCCGGCTCCCGCGTCATCGCGCTCCGCACGAGCCAGCCGGGGCGGCAGCTCAGTTGCTCGGTTGCTCAGCAGCCCCCTGCGCCTGCCCCGCCTGATGCTGCTGGTAGTACCGCCAACCGAAGTAGCCCCCTGCGGCGATCGCACCTACCAGCAGCACGGCGATCACCCGACCCGCAATCCGCTTGATCAAAAGCCAACGCTTCCGGCTGCGCTCGTGACGGTCAATCTCGGCATAGATCCCCTCCAGGGAAGGCGCCCCCAAGGACGCCGTCCGGCGGCCAGACCGCCGGCGGCCTTTCTCGGAGGCAGAAGCACGCTGTTGGCCGACACTCATCGCCGCCCGAGCAGACCGCGCCGATGGCTCGCGACGATCCTGAGTGCCGCCGTGGAAAATCCCCCTTCCCCCCACCCGGCTACCCCGACGCGTCAGTTGCACCATCTCATGGATCACATGGCACGGCTTCGGCTTGGTCAAGTCGATCACCAGCGCATCATCCCCCTCGCTCGGCGCCTGAAACGCCGCTTCCAACGGATCCAGCACTCGTAACTGACACTTGATCTTCTCGGGCAGCTCCCGTTGATACGTCGAAAACGTTATCGTCCAGCGGACGGGCGCCGGCGCATGAGCCATAAGCTCGCGCAGCATATGGATCACCGGTATTTCCGGCCCCGCAATGAGATAGACGGGCTCCCGACGGGAGTCGGAGAAATGGCGAAGAACCACACCGGCCCACCCCGCATCCCCGGCGTGCTCCTCCCAACGCTCGCAACGCACCGGAGTGTCCTCACCATCGGGTAGCTCCTTCCGATACGTCAACCTGCCGGTCCGCCCATCCCAGCGGGTCAGGAACAGGGACGGCTGGCCGAGCAAGTACGCAGGCCCCCCACGAGGACGCTGCAGCGACGGTATCACGAGATGTTGAGCGAAATAGTCAATGCCCCCTTCCTTGGTGTCCGTCAGGGGGAACAACTTGCTCAGAACGCTGTACTCCGTTTCGCCGGTCCGAAACGTCACATGGCTGTACACCGGCGCAGGGAAAGCGGCCGCAGGGTACGTACTTAAGCTCACCAAAAGCTTCGCCAGCCCCTGGCTAACCCCTTCGGTGTGGGCTACGATCCGTGGACCAACCTTACCGTCTTTGAGGGGACGCTGCGACGAAACGAACCACAGTTCCTCGACGTTCATTCTTTCCCCGGTTCCACGTCACAGGGACGGGCACGGTCCCGCGTGAACTGTACTATACCGCGCATTCGCCCGTTTGGCAAAGTTGCCCCAGCACCACGTGCACCGACCCGGAAGCTCACGAGACCGACAGTTCCTCCGCCAGCCGCGCTGCCTCCAGGATCGCCTGCACCGTACGCGCGCTCGGCCCCAGGTGCGGCGCTAAGCGGACATCCGCTCCCGCACGGCGAGCCGCGTCCACCAGATCATGAATTCGCCGGAGCAACACGCCCGTGCACAAGAACCACGGGAATACGACTACCGGCTGCCCCCCGACGCTGCCCTGCTCCACCAGAACCGACTCCAACGACGGTGACGCCACGCTCACGAAGCACGCACAGCAGTCAGCAGCCCCGGTGCGTTCCTTGAGCCAAATCGCGAGCTCTCTGACCTGTTCCACCGCACGAGGCCGCCGGCTTCCCCGAGCAACGACCACCAGGGCGAACGCCCCGTCCGGCTTCGCACCGCTCACACGCTCCACGGCAAGCTCTCGCAGCTCGGAACGCTCGCCAAGAAGAGGGGCATAACGACACCGAAGCCCCGGCAAACGTCCCGACAGACGGCGTAGCTCACCCGGGATGTCTTGCTCAAAATGGCGTCCTGCCGTCAGCAGCGCCGGGACCACCGTGATCTGCCTCCAGCCCGCCAGATACAGCTCCTCGATCGCCTGTCCAATCGATGGTGTAGCCAGCTCCAGGTAAGCGTGACGCACGGGTGCCGAGACGCGCGACGCACACATCCCCACAATTCGCTCGAATTCGAGCACCGCGTCCCGATCTTCGCTGCCGTGGCCGACCACGAGAATTACCTGCGCCCCGGCCTCAGACGTGCTCGCCGTCATCTGCACCTGTGCCCCTTTCGACGACATGCACCGCACGCTGCCAGTAACACCGCGAAAAAGCTATCCATCTGCTCGCCCGAAGCCCTTCACAACAGCCCCCTGCGAACTCCCGTCGCCACCGCTACGACAGCAGATACTCCAGGATTCGCCCCATCCAACGATGAGCGGTGCGAATCGTGTCGGCACCGACTCCCAGAATCTCCCGCTCCGTCATCACAAACCGCTGACCATTTTCCAGGTCACCGCGCGCGTTCTCGACCAACACACGCAGCGACTCGGGCGTCGCCTCCAGGTGGAACTGCAGCCCGATCACACGCCTGCCCAGTTGAAACGCCTGGTTCTCGCACACAGCGCTCCTCGCCAAATGCACTGCACCAGAAGGAAGATCGAACGTCTCTCCGTGCCAGTGCAGCACGAGAAGCTCCTTCGGAAACCGGAACGCCGGCTCAGGCGCGTCGACACCATACACCGGAAACCAGCCGATTTCCCGCTCAGGTCCCGGGTAGACCCGGCAGCCCAAAGCGTTCGCGATAAGCTGAGCCCCAAGGCAAACCCCAAGAGTTGGCCGGTCCGCCTCCACCCGCGCTCGAACGTATTCCTTCTCCCGGCGCAACCAGCCATAACCCCCTTCGTCGTTGACGCTCATCGGCCCCCCCAT
>JALSID010000083.1 GCA_026981825.1 Planctomycetota bacterium | reverse complement strand
CCACATGCCGCCTCGATCCCGCGCCGCATCGCCTCCCGCACCGCCTCCTGGGTTAGACCGTCGATGACGATTTCGTACACGCAATTCACCGTCTCGGGCAGCTTCGTGTCCACGATCGCCCGGAGAGTGGGGCAATACGCATCGTTCGTGCTTGCTCGCAGCGCCTTATACTTGCTGCCCACCTTGCTCCCCGATCGCACCACGCCCCCCGGGAAGGGGAGGATAACGTCCGCGACCCCTTCAATCGCGGCCACTGCTCGGCTTGCTGCCCCCAGCCCCTGTTCCTGGTTCTCGGCGAGGATCAGGAAATTCCCCCCTGCAACCCCCTTAACGGTGCCGAAGACGTCGTCGCATACGAATTCGCCGTCCATTACCGGCACGCGCCAGAGTCGCCGCTTCCGCCGCGGTGCCTCCGTGGCTGCGTCCAGACCGGGGTTCGTGTCGATGAGCTTCGAGATTTGATATCCGTCGCCGAAGAACCGGAGCCTGCCGCCCACCCGAATGGTGGGCGTGCGGTCGACGAGACCGTCGTAGCAGGCCGTGCTTGGGCAGGTCATCACGCACTGGCCGACCCGGTTCGCCACAGCAGCTTCCAGCTTGTCGCGGGAGAACGCAAAGAACAGACAGGACACGCCTGGACGACCGTCGGGGGTATCGGCGGGTTCGAGGACAGTTTCGATCCCCGCTTCTGCGTCGCAGGCGATCACAGAGGTGGCGTATCCGGTGGCCACGCGGGCCGCCGTCTCGGCCCAGTACGGGGTCGCCGCCGTGATGATCGCGCGCGTTGCGACCATCGGAAACGCTTCGGCGTACGTGTCGACAATCTGCGTGCCTCGCAGTTCCATGTCGTTGGTCCTACTGCGTGACCGTCCCCCACAGCACCCGCCGGCAAACGTCAATGGTACCGTGCGCCTCGCGGCAGTGCAGGCGGAAAGCAGGGGGGGCCAGACCGTCACGTCGCCGGGCGGTCCTGCTCGGGCACCGGAGACCAAACGATTTCTCCGATGCCGTCGGTGCGGAACCCGAACCGTTGGAGCATGTCCACGGCAGCCCCCTTGAGAAGGTCGAGGAAACGCCGGACTGCGGGACGGTTTCGCCGAGCGATCGGCAGGAAAAAGTCGTACTGTTCCTCGCGGAGCGGCACCCAGGCGAGCCCGACTTGCCGGGCCACGTGCTGCACGGCGATGCCCCAGTCCGCCCGGCCCTGGGCCACGGCCGCCGCAACCGCGTTATGCGTGCGAAACTCAACCTCGTATCCGTCGGGCCGCGCATCGCCCAGGAACTCGTCGACCAGGACGCGCGTCCCGCTGCCCCGGTTGCGGTTCGCCATACGCAGACGTCGATCGGAACGCACCAGCTCACGGATCTCTTCCATCGTCTTACCCGCGAACCGGCCGTCGTCGGCGCGAAACACAATCGCCTGCATCCGCCCGTAGCCCCTCACAACCATCACCCGTCGGTCTGCGAAGGGAACGTTGTATGTACCGGTGCGAGCGTCGTAGAGGTGTGCCCCGGCAAGGTCGCATTCGTCTCGCTTCGCCGCTTCGATGCCCCCTAATGACCCGATCCACAATGCGCGGCTGCGCACCCCCTCGTGCCGCAGTCGACTCAAGAGCAGGTCGAACCCCGGGCAATGGCTCCCCATCACGACCAGATCCGGCGTTCTCAACCCCACACCCAACAACTGCACCCGGACCTCCTCCCCCTCCGCTACGATTTCCTGGTAACGGGGGACCGTGACGAAGCCATCGGCTCGTGCGAACGCTGTGACCGACCCCGACCCCTTCCCCATGGGGTAGGCGACCGGTCCCTCGGCTCCCTGCACCAGACCGACGAGCACGTATTCGGTGCGGCCACGGTCGGAGTTAACCCGAACGGCCATGCGTGCCCGGACGGTCCCAACGGGCTCCGGCTCGAGACCGGCCAGGCGTCGGATCACCGGACTCACGAACTCGTGGAACGTGAAGATCGCCGAGGTGGGAAAGCCGGGCAGGATCACCACCGGGACAGGACGCCGGTCAGGACCCGGGTGTGCGACCGCCAGGCAGATCGGTTTGCCCGGTTTCAACGCTACTCCATGGGCCACGATCCCAGGCCCAGGCAGTTCCCGCACCACCCGGTAGCTCAGATCGCCCTCCCCCTTCGATGTCCCTCCGGACAAAAGAACGACGTCGTAGTCGAGCGCTTTGCGTACCGTGGCGCGCAAGCTGTCCAGGTCGTCCGGCACGATGCCCAGGATCACCGGCTCGCCCCCTTGTTCCTGAACAGCTCCTGCGAGCATGTACGCATTGCTGTCGTAGATTTGACCGTTGCCGAGTGTTTCCCCCGGACCCACCAGCTCGTCGCCGGTCGAGATGATCGCCACCCGAGGGCGCCGCCAGACCGGCACGGACGCGACACCGATGGCTGCAAGGACGCCGAGTTCGCGGGACGTGAGCAACTCACCGCATCGCAGCACGATTTCGCCCCGCGCGATGTCCGAGCCGGCATGCATGACCCCAGTTCCGGGCGCAACCGACCGATAGATTTGGACGCTGTCACCGCAGGTTTCCGTGAACTCCACCATGACAACGGCGTCTGCGCCACGCGGTAGCACAGCACCCGTGGCGATTGCCACCGCCTCACCGGGTCCGATCGAGCAGGAGGGGGACATTCCCGGCGTTATCGGCTCCGCCACGAGGCGAAGTTCTACGGGCGAGAGTTCGTCGGCCCCGTATGTGTCCCGGGCGCGAACGGCGAATCCGTCGAAGTTCGACCGGTCAAAGGGGGGAACATCGATGCCCGCGGTGACGTCGGCGGCGAGAACTCGCCCCAGTGCCCGCTGCAGAGGGACGCTCTCCACACCGATCGGTTCCAGCACGAGGGCCGCCTGGAACCTGCGCTCCGCTTCGTCGCGGTCCAGCACCTGTAGGAACTGGGTCTGTTCTGGGCCCATGATGGGCTTGCGCTGAGTCATCGCGCACCGGATCGTCGTCTCTGTTCGCGTCCGCCAGACACGGCTGCGCATTCAGCGATCAGGGTCGCTCTTTCACTCATTGTCTGCGGCGGGCAACGGGGTGGGGTCGTACAGGTAGACCAGAACGTCTTCGCCCGGCGGGAAGCCTTCGCTGTCGGGCGGCACCAGAACGAAGCCGTCGGCGAAGACGGCGCTGGAGAGGATCGACGCTCCGCTCGTAGCAATTGGCTCAACCTTCCCCTCTTCGACCTTCACCCGAACATAATCCAGCCGTCCCAGCGCCGAAGTGATCTTGCGAGCAAGTGGCAGTTTGCAGGTTGCATAGGGCAGGCGGGTGGATCGGCCACCCATGCGGCGGATCGCCGGGCCGGCGAAGATGTCGTAGGCAGCCAGGCACGAGACAGGGTTACCCGGCAAGAGGAAAACGAGCTTGCCTTCCACGACGCCGAACCCCGTGGGGCTGCTTGGCCGCATGGCAACCCCGTGAACCAACAGCTCGCCGCGCGACGCCACGATCAACGGGGCATGGTCCTCGCGGCCCACGGATGTGCCCCCTGAGACCAGGATCACATCGGCGTCGTTCTGGACGATGGCCTGTTCGATCGCGTCGCGGTTGTCCGGGACGATGCCCGGCATGTCGGGCACGCCCCCGTCACGTCGAACAAGAGCATCCAGGATGACGGAATTCGCGTCGACGATCTTATGACCCATCGGTTCGGAGCCCGCGGGGAGAAGTTCGTTGCCGGTAATCACCAATCGCACGCGTGGCCGGCGATGGACGAGCACTTCAGAGATGCCGAGCGAGGACAGGACGCCAACGTCCTGGGGTCTGAGTCGACGCCCCGCTTTCAGCACCACGGTCCCCTTGCGAATATCCTCGCCCGGTTCGCTCACGTTCTTCCCCGGTGGCACCGGTTCCATGACGGCGACGCGATCATCCGTTTCTCGGGCGTATTCTGCCATGACGACCGCATTCGCCCCATCTGGGACAGGGGCGCCCGTCATGATCCGAACTGCTTCACCCGTTCCAACGCTGCCTTCGAATGCAGCACCGGGGAGCGATTCTCCGACCAGGTGGAATTCGATTGGCGAGTAGCTTGACGCACCGAACGTCTCTTCCGCTCGCAACGCGTAACCGTCCATCGCCGCTCGTCGGAACGGGGGAACGTCGCGGGGTGCCACCACGTCAACGGCGAGGACACGGTCCCACGCTTCGGCCAGGGGCACCGGGCAGGGCTCCAGCGGACTGCAACGCGACAGGATCAGGGATCGAGCCGCGGCCACTTCCATCCGGCGGCTGAACCCCCGCATCCGCACATCGACGTCCACATCGTTACCCATTGGATGCCCTCCCGAGGCGTCGAGCAAACTCCGCCCGCTGCTACTCGTACTCTAACTGTACAACGTCTTGTTCCCAGGGCGTACCAGGAGGTGCGGATGAAACGCTGGCTCGTCGTGCTCTCCCTTGGGCTCCTCTTGCTAAGCGGCTGCTACGAACGCGGCGTGGTCCCAGACCCGAACGAACCGGTGCCGCATCTGGATTTCAGCGATCTCAAGGACCCGATTCGAACGGCCGTCCGCCAGGAGCTCAAGGGGGAACCTGTCACCGACACATCGGCGTTGATGGGACCCGACGCGATCGACCCAGAGGCCGGCTTCCCCCTACGTAGCATCCCCCCGGAGGGGCCGTAGGGGAACGACGCGAGCACGGTAGGTGATCAAGCGGCGACGGCAGAGGAAACCCGCCCAAGGTCAAAGCCTTCTCTCTCGGGCGCTGAAGCCCTCGTCACCGTGGCCAGGAGGTTCACCCGTCCTCGTGGTTCCAGCGTTGGCCGCGGAGTTCGTGTGAGCCGTCCGGACGCACGCTTTCGTAGTACAGGAACCGGCCGGCCGCTCCGGCGTCCAGCACGTCCACGTACCGCACCGACCCGGTGGCGTGAGGGAGCACGATCCAGGGGGCTGATGCGGAGACCCGGCGAAAGCGGCAAAGGTCGAAGCTGTATGCAAGGCCGAGCTTCTCCTCGTAGTTCTCCTCCACGCTGGCCGAGCCATCGTAAAAGGCCCACCAGAGGCCGC
>JALSID010000082.1 GCA_026981825.1 Planctomycetota bacterium | reverse complement strand
GATGTTTCGGGCAAAGGTATGCCCGCGGCGCTGCTCATGGTTCGCGCCATCACCGAACTGCGCAATGTCACCAGCGGAACGGCCGATATGGGGGAAATCGTCCGCAACGTGAATCGATCCCTGTGTGCTCGCTCCCTCGCGGACCGGTTCCTCACTGCCGTGATCGTCGCCCTGGATCCGGCAACCGGTGCGCTGCAGATGGTCAATGCTGCTCATCCACCGCCCATTTACAGGTCGGCCGGGGGGGAGGTTTCCCTGCTCGGCGTGGATCGCAACGGTCTGCCTCTTGCCGTGGAACCGGAGAGCGACTACCCGATTACCGAGCACTCCATGGAGCCCGGCAGCGTGCTGGTTCTCTACACCGATGGCCTGACCGACGCCGTCAGTCCGACCAAGGGAATCCTGGGCATCGAAGGGGTGCGCGAGTTCGTGCGGTCGGCCCCCTCTACAGAGCCGGGCGACGTATGCAAACACGTGCTAGAGCAGCTTCGGTTGTACGTGCGCGGAGCGCCCCCTGTGGACGACATCTGTTTGGTGGCGTTGCGCTGGGATCCCGCGGCTGCGTAGAGGCGTGTTGCAGGGCTGGCGATCCGGACATGAAGATTGACGGAGTCCAACCGAGGCCGGTATGACCTTGCAAGAACTTGTGCGTCCGAAGCTGCTGTCGTTCGATGTTTTCGGCACCCTGGTCGATTGGCGAACCGGGCTACTCGATGCTCTGAAGCAGTACGGCGTGTCGGTGGGGGAGCAGGACTTCGATCGAATCATCGGTTACCAGGCCGAACTGGAAAGAGGGCCGTTTCGGACGTACACGGAGGTTACGGTCGAGAGCCTGGTGCGCGTGGCGAAGCTGGACCGCACAACGGCGGAAACGATCGCGGAAACTCTGGGCTTTTGGCCGTTGTTTCCGGACAGCTCGGCAGCGCTCGACCGCCTACGCCGCTGTCCCGTTCGGTTGGTTGCGATCACAAACAGCGACCGCAAGCACGGGGACCAGGTTCAACAGCAGCTCGGGTTCCGGTTGGACGCCTGGTTCTGCGCCGAGGAGCTGGGGGTATACAAGCCGGACCTGGCGGTGTGGCGGTCCGTGGCGGAACGGCTTGGGATCGTTCCGTCGCGCGAGTGGTGGCACGTGTCTGCGTACGCGGATTACGACCTGGAAGCGGCACGGCGCTTCGGGTTGACACTCGTTCTCGTCCGCCGCTCCCACCGATGCGAAACGGCGGCCGACCTGGTCGTGTCGGACCTGAACGAGTTGGCCGATGTGGTGGAGCACCTGTTCTGCGCCCAAGAGGAGCGCTGACAGTCTGGGGGCAGTTGCCGTCCGAGAGCTCTGTCGCGGATGACCCTGCTCATCCTGCTCATTGCCCCCGCACTTCGGGTGTTCGACGAATTGCCGCCCGACACTCAGCCTACGCAGTACCGCACGAGCACCGAGTTGAGGGGCAAGCGACCGGGGATGGCGGATCTGGGGGCTGAGCAACGGGGAGGCCTTCGTCAGATAGCCCTCAAAGGAAAGCGGACGCACGGGGGAGGCGATCCCGTGCGCCCGCACGCCACGTTGCTTGATAGCCTCGTGGACTGACGGAGCGGTTATGGCCCTGCCTGAATGGACTAAACGACCACCTTGGGATCCAGTCTCCAGCCTTTGCGGTACGGCTGGTGCAGGTACTCCTCTGCCGTGGGGCAGTTGGTGATTCGGAAGCTTTCGCTGTCCCACTCGAGTTCTTCGCCGCTACGGTAGGCGACGACTCCGAGCAGGACCGCTTCGGTCAGAGGCCCTGAATAGCCGAAATGGCAGAGTGCCTTACCACGGCCTTTGCACGCTTCGATCCATTCACGGTGGTGTCCGATGGATGGGGGAATAAAGGGCTCTGGTGGTTTGAAGTCGCGGAACTTCTCCTCCGGTAGGAGCCGGTAGCTGGTGTAGCTGGCCAGGAGCATACCCTTATCGCCGACAAACAGCACGCCGTCTCCCCACTTGATTTGGGGGTTTTCCTGGAAGAAGGTGGGGCGTTTGCCGCCGTCGTACCAGGTGACGGTCACCGGTGGTTGGTCGCCCCGTGCGGGGTATTCCCAGGTCGCGATGCACCAGGCCGGTGCCACGATGGGATCCACCGGCGGTCCCTCGGCACGAATCCGCACGGGGTGATGCAGGTCCAGTGCCCAGTGCACCAGATCCAGGTAGTGGCAGCCCATGTCACCCAGCGTACCCTCGCCAAACCGCCAGAATGCCCGCCAGCGGTGCGGATGGTAGATGGGGTGGTAGGGGGTCTCCGGGACCGGGCCCAGCCACAGGTCCCAGTGTAGGTGGGCCGGCGGGGTATGCTTGCCGGTCGGATGGGGAAGAGCACCGTGGCGTTTGCCCACCCAGAGGTGAACTTCGCGGACGGTGCCGATCGCACCGGTCTTGATCAGTTCTACGACACGGCGGTAGTTTTGGCCGGCGTGGATCTGGGTCCCCATCTGGGTGACTTTACCTTCCTCAGCCGTAACTTTCTGCACGTGCCGGCACTCGAACACGGTATGCGTCAACGGCTTCTCGCAGTAAACATGGCAACCGGCTCGCAAGGCCCATACGGTGGCGATCGCATGGACGTGGTCGGGGGTACTCACGACCACCGCGTCGAGATCGTTTCGGTCAAGCATGCGGCGGAAGTCGTTGTATTTGGCGGCCTTGGGGAACCGTTCTGCAGCGCGCGCCAGGTAGTTGTCATCGACGTCGCACAAAGCGACGATGTTCTCGCTCGCTACCCCCTGTAAGTTGGCGCCACCGCGGTTAGCAACTCCGATGACGCCGATGTTCAGCTTGTCGTTCGGTGAACCTTTCGTCAGCCGAATCGCGGGTGCTCCGAAGACGGCCCCCGCTGCCAGAGCCCCCGCACCGGCTTTCTTGAGAAAGCTTCTCCGGGACAGACGGGCCGCAGCTCCGGATGGCTTCTTCCCAATCGATCGTTTTTCTTGCCCCATGGTTCGGACCTCTCGTGCGTAACCGCTCGTCTGGTATGCTGGCGCAACAACCGCTCGTTCGCTTACTAGTCTATCACACCGGCGAGCTTTTCGACACATAGCCGCCTTACTGTCGGTTCGCGCGCAGACCGGAGCCGGCGCCGGACGCAATTCTGGATCGCGTGATACCAGGGGCAGTCGGCATGGGGTCGGGGCGTTCCAACGACGTGCCGTTCGTGGCGAAGCTCGCGAGCCCGGGGGGGCGGTTTGGGTTATGCTTCATCGAGCAGGCGCGCATCCAGACACAGTACGGGGCCATCTTGTGCGATCAGCTCGTACGCAACCTCGGCCGGGATCCCCACGTGATCACCCGGCTCGAGGGCGCGAGACGACCCCGCCGTCTCAAGTCTGGCTCGGCCCTGCCAGAGGGCGAGGATCACGTCGCGGTCGGGAGTTTCGTGCCAACGGTTCTCGGTCAGAACAGCGGCAAGTTCCAGGGCGCCGATGCCCTCGGAACGGGTACGTTCGGGGGGGCAGAGCACGAATCGCCCCGGTCGGCCGTGGTCCAGGAGCCGGCGCAGTTCGCGTTCCAGATAGAGGGAACCGTTCATCTCCGGAGCATTTAGGCGAACGCGTTTAAGCGACGCGGACGGGGGCGGTACGGGTTCGACGTCGAAAAAGATGCCCCAGCCCGCGTAGCAATTGGAACCGAAGATGAACGGCAGAAGGTGGATTTCTTCACGGAGGGTGTCGAAACCGTGCGGCGTGCCGACGGGGATGGGCATTGCGTAGCCTTCTTCGACTTCGGCTGCGCAGTCGCCCAGAATCGTGAGCCCGTGCAGGGGCGAGAACCCGAGGTGGATTTCAACCCCCCTGGAATGCTTATGGACTGTCCGTCCCACCGATTCAGGACCGAGGCGGGCCACGTTCCAGGAGTGGTGTTCCATGTAGACGACGGGCTGGATCTCGACCGCAATACCCGGCACCTGAAAGATCCGCTCCGGGACGACTCGATCGCAACGTCCCACCCAGATTCCGCCGCAGGTGCGAATGTCGTCGAGGAGCTGCCGGAGCGAGCGGCAGAGGGGGGAAAGATCGGGGTGGCGCGACATGTTTTCCGCCAGTAGCTGCTCGAGGCGGTGCCCCAGAACGTGGTAGGACCAGAGGGGGCCGAGGGCGGCACGGAAATCACGCGGAATCGGCCATGTGGCAAACTGCTGAAGCAGGACCACCGTGTGGCGGGTCTCTGCGAGCGTGTGGTCGCTCGGAGCGGTGCTACGGAGGCTTTCCAGCCGGCTCCGAATCGTGTGGAACAGGCCGATTGTTTGGGAGCGCCATGCGTAGCAGAACATGCGGGCGAGGGCGACGTCTCGGGCGTTGAAGAGACGCGGGTCACGTCCTTTGGAGATGGACGTTGCGGTTTTCTCGATCAGTTCGTCGTATTCTTCGCCGTTCATGGAGGATACGGTCTCGGGGGTTGGTCGCGTGGTTCTGGCAGTTCGCGGACTAGGGTATCGGTCCGCTTGGTTGGAGTGCCGACTGTTGTGTGTATTATCGAACCGAACCGTCCGTTCCGATGGCCGCTCGGATGGCGTGCCTCGCCGGCGGCCGTGGGGACAACGCGGTGGTGAAGCCGCGGGGTGGTTGGCTGTCCAGCCGCTGTTTGGGCCGGACGGCTGTGGGAAGCCGACCGGACGCATGCAGTAGCGGAACGTGACCCATCGCGTGGGGCACGCCTGTGGTGAGGTGAGCGATGAGCAGAAAGTACGCTGTGCTGGTTGTAGGAGCCATGGTGGTAGCCGCGTTCGTGGTGGCGCTGAGTTTACAGGCAGGGATGTCGCCGGCCTTTCTGCGGCCGTCCGCTCAGTCGGTTGCCGACCCGGACGTGGTCGCCCTAGGGGCTGTGGGCGATGGCAAGGCTGACGATACCGCGGCACTTCAGCGAGCACTGGAGTTGGGCGGTGTGGTTCGGCTCCCCACGGGAACGTACCGGATCACGAGACCACTGGTGGTCGATTTGACCAAGCACGGGCCGATTTCGCTGATCGGCGAGGGGACGGCCAGGATTGTTATGACCGCGCCGGGGC
>JALSID010000081.1 GCA_026981825.1 Planctomycetota bacterium | reverse complement strand
GCGCGTCACGGATTTCCATGGCCAGCTCGCGCATCTTCTCACCCCGCAACGCTCGAACGTCGCCGGGGCTTAGCCCCCGGTTGGCCTTCGTGCCCGCAATCGGGGCGGTCGAGAGCCAAACGTACCTGGGCTCAAAAATGGTCGTGCCGATCTGCACACCCGCCAGCTTTGTTTGCATCACCTCGGAGCGGGAAAGCAGCCGTGTGGAGACGAGATCCAGCCGCCGCAGCGCCCAGTTCGGATCTAGGTACAGAACGGTGCCCTGGTCGCTCGCTTCCGTTGCCACCGCGGAGCCGTCCACGAAGGCGGTATAGCCAACCTCTGTATCCAAACCCAGAGTTACATAGCCTCCAAAGGGAGCCCATAGCCAGATCATCCACTGGTCCGTGAACCTATCGGTGTCCGGGTGATCGAGAGTGACGCGTTCGAGCCACACCAGCCGTGGTTGCGCCCAGGAGGCGAGCGCCACGTCGATCGTGACCGCGTCCGCTTCTTCGGCCAGTCCCTCCACGGTTACGGTGATCTCTGTTTCCCCGGTCTCGACCCTGCACTGTTCAGGAGTGGCGTGGATTTCGGCGCCAGGTGGCAAGAGGGTCCTTGGTATATGGATCCGGTGCACGCGAGGGGGCTGTCCCTGGACACGCGGTTGCTGGAACCGCCAGCGCGTAGGCGTAAGTCCGGTGGGCCGCCCCTGCCAGGAAACTTCGAACTCCAGAGTGCCGGCAACGGTGCTGTCTGGGACCAGTTCCAGATAAGCGCCCGAGTCGCGGTCACCGGCCCTTCGTTTGGCGATCCGAAGAACCACACTCGCTTGTCCAACGTGACGGATCGTGGCGCCCCGCGGCATATGCACGGTCAACGGTTGCCCGGCGGGAAAAGCGCCGCGTACCAGGAAATGGGTCCGCCCGTTTAATCGCCGCTCATACGATTCGAGCGTGGTGGTTGCCTGCCACTCCTGGACCGTTAGCCGGGGCCGCACCAGGACGGTGAGCCCAGGGAGCGGGCTTACCCTGGTTCGAAGTCGAATCTCCTGTACGCTGTTGTCGACGCCTTCGGCAGCGGGCGGGGTGGCTTTTTTCGTCCAACCGTCCGCTCCGATCTCAACCAACCAATCGGGGCCATGCCGCACGTTGAACTCGTAGGACGCAATCGGAAGATCGGCGGCAAGCAGGAGATCGGAAACACCGTACCTGCCACTCCTGTTCGGGGGAAGTTCGACCGTCATTCGCAGCAAAGTCGAGGAGGATGGTTTCGCGGCGTCAGTTGAGTCACCGTTGCTACGCCTGCTCTTAGGGGGGAGGAGGACAATCTGTTTGCGATCACTCGTGCGCACCCACGTCCAACCTGGGGCGACGCCGACGGCTACGGGTTCCCAGTTTGCCGAGCTGCGAAAGACCAGTGGCCGTGCCACGCCGTGACGTGGGTTCGGTTCCAGCCGTACCACGTGCTCCAACCTCGGCCGGGTTCGTGTTAGGTCAAGCGTGGAACTGACGGTGATTCTTCCCTGAGCTGCCTCGGCGGGCGAAGGAACCAGGAGAAGCTCGAACTCGTTCGAGTCCGCGCGCCAGGAGGCCTGCACCTCGAACTTCGTGGTGGGTTCCCCGTCACTCTTCGACGTCAGCCAGTCTGCAACCGGATCGGCGGGGCCTTCTGTCTTGCGGAGTCCGGTTGTCTTCTCGATCGACAAAGGGGGTAGGCTGGGGAGCTGAGCCAGCACCAGATTCCGCCAGCGCAGAAGCAGGCCGGCAGCGGTTTGTAGTGGGGCGATGCGTACGGAGCCGTCCGCCTCGACCAATCCGAACAGGAGATAAACCGTGGGCTGGGGCACCTCGGCCAGCGCCGGCATGACCACAATCTCGCTGGGAGTAGCCATGACGGGAACGTTGCTGCCCAGGAGTCGCCAGCCATTGGGTGCCTCAAACCGCCACGATTCAAACGGCTCCTGGTTCGATCGCGGGGTTATCTTCAGCACCCGGTAGCAAGTTTGGCCGCCGGCCAGGACGAGCTCATCGCACAGGCCTTCACCCGGCCGCGACGCAAAGGCTGGTTCCTCGAGCCACGTGATCTGCAGCCTGTCGGTGGGACCAACGTGCCCACGGATGCTAGGTCCACCGGGCTCCGTAGGTTCCACGCAAAGCGGCGGCTGCACAAAGAAGACTCCTTTGGGGGCGTGCAGCTCTAGCTCGGTCTCGAGCACCGGAATCCAGGGCAGCTCAATCTGCATACCTGTACCTGTCGGTGCTCGAGCTGCAA
The DNA here is from genome assembly GCA_026981825.1 of Planctomycetota bacterium. Taxonomy (GTDB): domain Bacteria; phylum Planctomycetota; class Planctomycetia; order JALXBF01; family JALXBF01; genus JALSID01. The sequence goes on along the minus strand of JALSID010000081.1, from coordinate 2,806 downwards.
GCTTTGTCGCGACGATTTCCAGGGTGTGCGCCCCAGGGGGGCATATGATTGTTGCTTGGCCGTTGTTGGTGCGCAGTTCGGGGGCGGTTCCGTCCAAGGCAAGGGACAGATAGGACCACGTTGCCAGGGGGAGGCCGATCGATGCGGGCTCTCCGTCACCCACCACGATCTCGAAACGCGCCGTCGCTTTCCAGAGTCGGTCGTTCAGTTCGACTCGAAGCGTCGCATGGGGGGTTACGACTTTGCTGCTCTCATCGAGCTGCTCAAGTGCTGTGATCGTCCGCTCTGGCACAAGGACGACGTCAGGGCGGTCGGGGGTGCGGAAAAGGACGACCGGTAGGGGCCGATCTTGAGCGCGCGCTGCTGCTGGAATGGCCAAGCAGGCGAGCAGGACGCCGATGCTGGCGCGGCTGCTACCCCGTGCCACTGTGACTGTAGAGGCTACGGCCCATTTCGACTCCTCGGGGGGGCGTTTCTTGCGCAGTCCCATACCGGCCACAACTCCCAGGCCACAACACAACACCGCCCAACCTGCGATTACAGCGGCGGCCGGTGGTAACCACTGCACTGCGAGCAGGCCGGCGACCAGGACCGACGTGGTTACGAACCGGCGGAACAGGCTGTAGCAGCGGCGACCAACGACGATGCCGATCAGGGCGAGGAGACAACCGAGGGCAATCAGACTCCGTCGCAGGAGACCGGCCGGTACAAGGTAAAGCTGCGCACGGCGGGCATGCGTGCCTGCTGAGTCGAGCACCACGAGCCTGCCCAGGATCGGTCGGTGACCGGAAAGCATTTCCGCCATCTGCTTCCCGTAAACGAGCCACTGGTCCAGACGAGCGAACCGCTCCGACGAGTCCACGCCACGACGGATCGCTTCTTCACAGGCAGCGCCGAGTGCCGGGTTTCGCAGGTGCCGGAAAGTAGAGTCGGATGCGTGTACGGAGAAGCCCAGCAGTGGAAAGGTCTCGTTCTCCGTCGTTATCAGCAGGGCGTTGCGGCTGATGTAGGCAGCCAGACCGATCTCTTTCAGGAGCTCCTGCACGGACTTGCCCTCCTCACCGGTGTCCACCGCCTGCTCCGGACTGATCCCGGCCAGCGCGAGGGCGTACTGGTCAAGGAGCACGGTGCGCGGTGTTAGTTCGTCCAGCAGCAGGAAGCAATCCTTCAGCGATGCAGCACGGATCCGGCTCCGCGCAAGCGACGGTTCGATGCTGCTCCTTGGGACAGCGGTCCAGACCAGGAGCCGAGCGGCCAGCAGAACGCGTTCGCTCCAGCCGAGACGGTCCAGGCCTGGTTCGAGCACACGCCATCCTTTCTGCCGAAGCAGGGCGATTCGCCCAGCGGGCACTGAGAGGCAATTCAGGTGCAGGTCATGGGCGTGCAATCGGTTGCTCTTGGAATACACGTCGGGCCTTATCAGACGGAATGCCCTCGTACCGCTGGCGATCCTTGCTGTGCGGATCGCCAGCGAGATTCGGTTGCGGCCGGGTTTTAACGGAACCCGCAGTCGCCCCTGCCCGCTTTCCGCAGGAGGATCGCAGTACAGCACATCTTCCGTAGATACGTTCCCAGGCAGCGCCAGCTCGACGGTGGAGGGTTCAATCGCGTCGAGGAAATACGTGAGACGTGTCACGGCGGCGTCGTCCAGAAGGTAGGTGACGGCAGCAACGGAGCTGAAGGCGACCGGTTGATCGGCTCCTCGAGCGCGCCGGATGTGGAACGCAGGATGTGCGGCCGCGTAGCGGTACTGGCCTGCCTCGGGCAGCCTCTGCTCGCCCGGTTCTCGCGGGGCCGGAACGAGCCCGACGGGCTCAACCGAGAGCCCGGCGTCTGCACGTGTCAGCGTCACCGTCGGTGTTACGGCCACGTCGTTCACGACGGTTGGCAACCATACATCTAGCTCATTTTCCAGCGGGTAGCGGCGGAGCAGTTCCACCTGCACGGTGCCCGCGGGCTCCGCTGGAGCTTCCTCAGAGGTGGTGACGGGCGTCGAGCGGATGAGGATGCGGCGTCCGGACCGTTTCACCAGTACGTGGGGGCTGGTGGCGTACAGTCCGGGTACGTCTTTAGCGTGCGGCCACTCGAGGACGATTTCGCCGGTGGTGGCGGGGGCGAACTCGATGAGCGTCGAGACGCTGGTCTGCTGGCGGGTCACGGTTACGTCTACGGACATGCGTGCGTGTGCTTGCGGCGTCGGTCGGCCGATCCTGAGGATTCCGCTCGCAAACGGGCCATACAGCAGAGTGACTCCATTGGAGGTTGTGTCGGCAGAGGTGATCTCCACGCCTTGGCTTGGTCCGAGCTGAATGCGCTGGCCCTCGTCGGCGACGACTTTCATCCGCCCATTGACGAGGACGGCGCCGTCCACCTGCACGCAGGGGGCCGATAGTCGCTCCGGAGACGCGGCGAGCGGTTGGAAGCGGAGCGAGATGCTCGTTGGACTACCTGGAACGAGGGGGCGTTCGAACCCGACCAGCCAGCGGATCGAGCCTTCGGTGCCAAGTCGACGAAACGGCATCGGCTTGTTATCTGAGGCGGAATGTGCCGCGGCCAGGGTCCAGTCCTGGGGAGCCCGTATGGTGAGCGACGCCAGACGCGACGATGGTCGCACCGTAACGACGGCGTCGTAACGCGGCGTCGGATCCACGACCAGGGTGCCCACGATTTCGACTTCCGTCTTCGTCTGGGCCGGTGCCAGCTCCAGACGCACGGGTCCATTTGCCCCCGATCGACTCCAGGTGAACCGCCACGCGTTGCTGGGGGCGGCAGGACGTTCCAGGAGGACGTCGGCCGGCACCGTTCC
>JALSID010000080.1 GCA_026981825.1 Planctomycetota bacterium | reverse complement strand
CGCTTGCTGGACCGCCCGGCTACTCCGGCTCCATCCGATCAACCTACCTCACCCCCAGGTGGGTGCGAAACGCCCGGGACCACTTAGCAGGGGGAAAAAGACTCACACCGACCATGGCGACCGGGGTGGCTGCATCCGGCCCGTGTCCGATCCGAACGGTCACCGATTGCTAGGAAACGGATCGGGAGGAAACCGCAATGATCTGATTTCCTTCCGAGTCCATGAATGTCATGAAGTGCGCAAGGGGATGGGGGGTGGGGGGCTGCACGAAGTTTACCCCCATGGCAACAAGGCGGTCGTAGACCGGATGGATGTCGTCGCAGCTCAGCACGATACCGGTCAGACGTCCGGGTTCGAACGCTTTCGGTACCGCGGGGACGAGCGATATAGTCGTGCTAGTTGCATCCCTCAGCTTCAGTTCCACGCATCGGAAATCGGGTCCGAGTTCGATGTCCTGCATGATTTCGAAGCCGAGACAGCGCACATAGAAGTCCAGGGCTCGCTCGAAATCGAGCACCGGTATGCAAACGGTTCGAATGCCCGTAAACATTGTTGTGACCTCGCCGACACACGGAGCCTTCGCTCCGGGGTGGCTGTCCGGGGGGTGGCATGGGAACGCTCCACAGCGCTCACGCCTGGAGGCGTAAACCAGCGCTGACTCCGGAGCGCGACGTGATGGATGCACTATTCTATCCACCCTCCGTTCCCGGCCGCGTCGGTTCGGTTTGCCGCGCTGGCCCGGACCACGTCCCGCCTCTTCCTGGTTCTCCCGTCACCTTTCGACCGCTCATTTCCACCAAGCCCCATCCTAACACAGAACTACCCCAGAAGTGGAGTTCGATCTGCCCCGCGTGAAGCTGGACAACCTGGGATGACGACATAGATCAGGTAGGCCATGCGGACGTTTCCGGCAACCCGGCTACGCTGAGGTCGAATGTGATCCTCCCATCGCAAGCAGGATCTTGCCGGCGCCGGTACGAGCTGCCGCTGTGAATGCCTGCACACCTTGCTCCAGAGGAAACACCTGCTCGATCAGGCTGCGTACCTCGATCTGACCGCTGGCTAGCGCAGCGATCGCAGGCCGGAACGGGCCACAGCGCGAGCCGACAATGGTGATCTCGTTGATAACCACGGGGGCCGGGTTCCAGTCCAGCGATTGCGCGGTGGTCGTTTTCAGCACCACCGTTCCACGCGGACGGACACGCTGCACCGCTTCCGCCAGTCCCGTCGGCGAACCGGTGCAGTCAACGACAACATCAAAAAGCTCCCCACTGTCGGTGCCCGCCGGCTGCGTTGGGAAGCCCAGGGCCTGGAAACGAGCCAGTTTGTGGGGGTGACGACCCAGCACCGTTACCTCCGCCCCCTGCAATCGCAGCACCTGGGCAATCAGGTAGCCCAGTTTTCCGTCGCCAAGCACGAGCGTTCGGATTCCTGGCTGGATGTCGATCTGGCCGCCGATCTCGAATGCTGCCGCTAGCGGCTCGACGAATACGCCCAGTTCAGCCGGGATCTCGTCCGGGAGCGCGTGCAGGTTCACCTGGGGAACGCAGATGTAGTCGGCAAAAGCCCCGTCGTGGTTCAATATGCCCAACACGCTTCGGTGGGGGCAATGGTTGGGCCAGCCTCGCGCGCAATAAGCACATCTGCCGCACGCACAGTTGATCTCGCTTACCACGGTCTTACCTTGCAGGGGCCCACCTTCGGCAACTCCGACGAACTCGTGCCCGGGTACGCCCCGAAAGCCCATGTAGCCGGCGGCGAGTTGCAGATCGGTATCGCAGATGCCTGCAAAGAGCACGCGGATCCGAACTTCCCCGGGCCCAGGCTCGGGGTCCGGGTAGTCGGCGCGATATTCGATGCCCTGATCCGTTAGCACTAACGCTCGCATTCCACGCGTCGCTGCGATGAAGCCCGGAAAACCTCGGACAGCTATGATAGGCCGGCTCGTGCGCACTGGCCATGGTCGGAACCATCTTCGGTTCGCGCCCGCCAGATAGCCGGTGGGGTAGAACCGTCGTTTCCCCTCTGTCGTGCCGGAGATGACCTCCAGTGCTAACATAGTCACTGGTTGGTCGAGCGGAAGCATCCGTGCGGTGGAATGGCTCGTGACTGGAGGGCGGACGTGAGAAGGCGAACATTCGGGCTGCTTGGGCTTGGCCTACTGATCGGAACGCTGGCCTTGCACGCAACGGCTGCGGACGAGCGGCCCAATTTCGTGATCATGATGACAGATGACCAGCGCTGGGATGCAATGAGCTGCGCCGGGAATCCAATCATTCGCACGCCGAATATGGATCGTCTCGCTGCTGAGGGGATGCGGTTCACGAACATGTTCGTGACCAACTCGCTCTGCGCCCCCAGTCGTGCGACCCTCCTGACCGGCATGTACTCCCATTCGCACGGGGTGATCGATAACAAGCGGAGGGCGATCCCGCGCGATATTCCGATCCTTTCCGACTACCTGCGAGAAGCGGGCTACCAGGTGGCCTTCTGCGGCAAGTCGCACGTGCGAGGCGCCCTGCGCGATCGTCAGTGGGACTACTACTTCGGTTATCAGGGCCAGGGGCGGTACCTGAACCCGGTGATTCGTGAGGGGGTCGATGGGGAGGATCGTGTGTATCAGGGCTACATGGACGACATCGTGACCTCCAAGGCGATCGAATGGCTCAAAACGGGCCGGGATCCCAATCGGCCTTTCTGCCTGTTTCTCTGGTTCAAGGCGCCGCATCGGAGCTGGATCCGGGCGCGTCGGCACCACGATCTGTTCCGCACCGTCGCCATTCCCAAGCCGCCAACCTACGACGAGGATCTGCGCGGATATCCCGGCAAGCCCCCCGCATTCGTGCAGGCGAACAACAAGATCGGCGACTTTCCGGACGTGCGCTCGCTGGAGTTCGTCAAGGACTACTACGCCACGATTGTGGCGGTCGATGAAAACATCGGGCGGCTACTGGATGCACTCGAGCAACTCGGTATCCTCGATTCCACTTGTATTCTCCACACGGGGGACAACGGCTTCTTCCTCGGCGAGTGGCGCGCTTTCGACAAGCGGTTCATGCACGAACCCTCCATCCGCGTGCCTCTCCTGATTCGCTATCCAAAGCTGATTAAGCCGGGCTCCGTCTGCGATCGCATGGTGCTCAACATCGATATCTCCCCCACGGTGCTCGACCTGGCCGGCCTAAAGGTTCCGGAGCACATGCACGGCAGGAGCATGGTGCCTCTGTTGAAGGGGGAGGAGACCGACTGGCGCAAGGATTGGTACTACGAGTACTTTGAGTTTCCCGGGCCGCACAGCGTTCAAAAACACCGTGGAATCCGCACCGAGCGCTGGAAATTGATCCACTACTACGAGGTGGACCAGTTCGAACTCTATGACTTGCAGAACGACCCGGAGGAGCGGGTGAATCTGGCGGACGACCCGGCCTATCAGGAGCTGAAAGCTCGCTTGCTGAAACGCATCGAGGAGCTCCGCAAGCAGACCGGCGACAATACCTGATTGGCGGTGCGGACCGGGGCCGCGCGCGGCTTGCAGAGCCCGCGCGTTTCTCCGGCACGAACCGGGGGCCACGCTGCTGGGTAGTGGGCAAGCGGAGCGGATGGCGCAGCGGCCGGGTAGACTGGCGGGCTCTGGACCTGCTAATCGAAGAGGGAGCGTTCCGGCGTTTGGGCGGGGGCCGAAAGTCCAAGGTGCTGGTACGCAGCGATGGTGGCCACGCGACCGCGCCGGGTTCGCACTACGAAACCTCGCCGCAGCAGGTAAGGTTCGATCTCGTCGGCGAGGGTGTCGGCTGTGATGTTGAGTGTTGCTGCCAGGGCTTGCACACCAGCCGGCCCCCCGTTGTAGACATCGATCAGCGTGCGGAGATACTCGCGATCTCGCGAGTCAAGTCCCTCTTCGTCGACTTCGAGCATCTCGAGCGCTTCGATCGCCACGCGGCGGGTGATCTTGCCAGAAGCCTTGCTGGTGGCATAGTCCCGCACCCAGCGAAGACGGGCGTTCGCCACCCGAGGGGTACCGCGGCTCCGCCGCGCGATCTCCACGCAGGCCGCCTCGTCAACGCGGCAACCGAGCCGACGTGCATTGACCCGCACGATCTCGGCCAACTCCTCCACCGCGTAGAAGTCCAGGTGCTCGTGCATCAGAAACCGCTCGCGCAGCGGCCCACTCACCAAGCCGCTTCTCGTCGTGGCACCGATCACGGTGAACGGCTTCAGACGCATGTTGATCGTCCGCGCCCCGACACCCTCCCCAATCACAAAATCGATCCGATAGTCCTCCATAGCGGGATAGAGGAACTCTTCAACCGCCCGCGGCAGCCGATGGATTTCATCGATGAAAAGGACCGAATGTTCGGTGGCGTTGGTCAGGTAGGGGATCAGGTCGCGCGGGCTGGTCAGGGCAGCGCCACTGGTCATCTGCAGATCGGTGTCAAGCTCTCTGGGGATGACGGTTGCCAGAGTCGTTTTTCCCAACCCCGGAGGACCGTCGAGCAGCAGGTGGGGAAAAGGTTCGCCGCGCGTGCGTGCCGCCTCCAGCAGAATACGGAGCCGCTCGATGACCTTTCTCTGGCCGATCACATCTGCCAAACGGCGTGGCCGTAGCTTTTCGAAGAACAGATCGTCACCGCTCAGCGCTCCTCCCGTTCCGCGAATCAATGTCTCCCTCGACATCTACGACTCCCTGGCCAGTGCCCTACGCGCTGCGGTCCTACCGCCGGACAGTTGTCCGGAGGATCCAGTTGTAGCGATTGTAGCGGTTCCCGCTTCTGGCCCCATACCAATCGACCCGGCTATTCGTGTGCCTAGCTGTGCGATTGGCGGTTGGGTTAGGCGGTACGGGCTGGCCTGTGCCGCTGCCGGCTCCCCAAGACCACCACGCTCACCCCTTCCTGGCGGCGGTACTAAAGACGGTCCTGAGTAACTCCTCGACGTCCGAGAACTGCTTCCCGCTCGACAGAGCGGCTTCCAGGTCGCTGCGCGCTTCGGTCTCGCTCCAGCCCACCTGTACCAGCGTCTGGAACGCTGCATTGATGTCATCGGCAGACAGCCCCGCCGCGGCGGACTCTTCCTCGTAAACCGCCAGGAACCGCTCAACGTCACGGTAGAGCTGTGCACAGAGCCGTTCCGCAGTGGATCTTCCGATGCCCGGGAGGGTGTTGAGCAGAGCAGTATCTTTCTGGCGAATCGCCGAAGCGAACTCGGCCACCGGCCATACGAAGGCGCGCAGCGCCTTCTTCACCCCTAAGCCGTTCACGGATGCAAGTAGCTCGAAGAACTCCCGCTGCGTTGTGGTGAGGAATCCGACCAGGCGGGGCACAAGGCGGTTCTGAGCCGGGCCCCCTTCGAGGTAGTGCAGCGTATGGAGGCGAACCTGCTTTCCTTCGGTTCCCTGGAGGCGGCGGCGGACCAGTTCCGGCACGAGCACTTCGTACTCGAACGGACCTACCTCCAACACAACGGCAGAGTCAGTTAGCTGCACTACCCGGCCGGTAATGGCCCGGATCATCGCATTGCCACCCGTGCTTTCAAGACAGCACAACCGTTTGCGCGAATCGTGAATCGATCGACGCCCAACACCCCGCACACGGCTACGGCGATAGCGTCACTGAGGTCGTGGGGTTCGGGGAGCCGATCCAGCCCGAGCTGTTGACACAGTGCAGCCCGAACCTGGGTTTTCGGCGCCCGTCCGGAGCCGGTGATCGCTTGCTTGACGAGCGTGGGGGCGAAGGAACGGACAGGAACCCCCCGCAGACCGGCAGCCAGGTACACGACGCCCCGGGCGTGGGCCATGATGATTGCCGTTCGGGGGTGGCGGAGGTTGGCATGCACTTCCTCCACCGCCACCAGATCGGGCTGGTACTCGTCCAGCACATCGCTGACGCTCAGGAAGATCTGCTCCAGCCGGCTCTCCAGGGATTCGTCCGTTACAGGGCGGACGACACCGGCCTCTTGGAGCTGGATGTCCCCGGTGCCGCGCAAGGATGCCCGAAACTGTGGAACTTCCCCCGCCGTTTGCACGACCGCGTAGCCGGTCACCGTGAGGCCCGGGTCGATGCCAAGCACGCGAAACGTCTTGAACTGGCCGTTAGGTGCCATCCTGCACGTCCTCGCTAGGGCCACTCCGTTGGTTCCTGCCGCCTCTTTACGGTCGTTCTGCGAACCGCCACACCGTACCGCCAGGCCGATCCTCAAGCACGATCCCGAGCTCGCCCAGGCGGCGGCGGATCTCATCTGCCAGGGCGTAGTTTTTCTCGGACCGGGCTTGTGCTCTGAGGTCCACGAGAATCTTTATGAGCTTTTCCGTCAATTCCGAAGTGGAGGCGTCGCGCCTGGGGGGTTCGAGGAACAGACCGAGCACGTGGCTGAGCTCTCGAAGCACGCACGCCCCCTTCTTGAACGCTTCCACCTTCTCCCTGTTGCCCTTGCCTTCGCCTTCCAGGCGGTTACGATCGGCGTAGCGGTTCAAAGCGGAGAGTAAGTCGTAGAGTACTCCGATTGCAGCGGCGGTGTTGAAGTCGTCGTCCATGGCCTCGAAAAAGCGTCGCCGCAGCCCTTCCACTTCCCCGAGGAATTCCGTGTCTGGCTCCGTCGAGAACTCGTCCGACCGTCGCTGAGGCGGTTGGATATCGTAGAACGACTCGGCAGTGATGCGCTGGTAGCGCTCGAAAAAGCGATAGAAGCTGTTCAGACCCCGCTCGACTTCCTTGACCCGTTCCAGGGAGAATTCGATCGGGCGGCGATAGTGCGTGGAGAGAATGAAGAATCGGAGCGCTTCGGCAGGCACCTCCTTAAGCAACTCGCTGACGATCACAATGTTGCCTTTGGACTTGGACATCTTGAGCGCTTGCTGCTCGTCGAGGTATTCCACCCCCTCGCGGTCGGCGCGGGCGCCGAGCTTGCGCGTTGCTTCCGCCAGGCGGAGTAGCCCGTTGTGCAACCAGTACTTGACGAACGGTTTGCCCGTGTACGCTTCCGATTGGGCGATCTCGTTCTCATGGTGGGGGAACACGAGGTCCAGGCCGCCGCCGTGGATGTCAAAAGTTTCCCCAAGGTATCGCATGCTCATGGCCGAGCATTCGATGTGCCAGCCGGGCCGCCCTTTACCCCAGGGGCTGTCCCAGGCCGGTTCGCCCGGTTTGGCCGCTTTCCAGAGGGCGAAATCTGCGGGGTGACGCTTCAGCGGACTGGGTTCGATCCGAGCACCGGCTTCGAGCGCCGCCGGATCCCGGTGGCTGAGCTTCCCATATTGCGGGAAACGCGTCACATCGAAGTAGACGTCTCCGTTTGCCTGGTACGCGTAGCCCCGCTCAATCAGGCCCTGCACCAGCTTGATAATGGCGTCGATGTTCTCAGTGGCTCGGGGCATGAAATCGATCGTGTCGACGTGCAGCTTGCGAAGGTTCTCCAAATAGTCCTCCGTGATCTCTTCGGCCAGCTCCTTAACCGCAATCCCACGTTCCGCAGCCGCTCGGATCAGCTTGTCCTCCACGTCGGTGATATTGATCACCAGCGTCACGTCATAGCCAAGGTATTGGAGGTAGCGCTTGATAACGTCAAAGATGACTGGCCCGACCATGTGCCCCACATGGCTGGGCATGTAGACCGTGGGGCCGCAGCAGTAGATTCCCACCTTGGGGGGATTAACCGGCTCGAAGGTCTCCTTACGGCGCGTCAGCGTGTTGTATACCTGAAGAGCCATCGCTGTATCGCTCGCTTCTTGCGTTTTTCGGTTCGTTGAACCCGTCTACTCGGCTGCTTCCAGCAGCACGACGGCGTGACATCGGATCACTTCCCCTCGCCCCACCGCTCCGACTCCTTCGCCGGTCTTCGCCTTCACCCCTACGGCTGTAGGGGGGATACCAAGGAGGTCCGCCACGCGCTCTTGTATCTTAGGCTTGTATTCGGATAAGTGGGGCCGCTGGGCGTGAATGACCAGATCGACGTTCACGGGGCGCCAGCCCGCATCCTGAACACGCTGCAGCACATCCTGCAACAGGCTGGTGGAATCGACGTCCTTGTACGCCGGGTCCTTATCCGGAAACAGTTCCCCGATATCGCCCAGCCCTGCTGCACCGAGCAAGGCGTCGGCGATCGCGTGCAAAACCACATCGGCGTCGCTGTGGCCCGCCAGGCCATAGTCGTAAGGGATCCGTACTCCCCCCAGGATGAGCGGCCTGGCCAGGACGAGCCGGTGGGAGTCCTCGCCAAGCCCAATCCGAAGCTTGGGTTGCGCTGTCACGATTCCTCTCCCGCTGTCCTCCGTTGCTTCAGCGAAAGCGTCGGCTGTCCGTCGCTAGGTTCGAATCCCCGTGCGTAAATGGTACTGCACCACAGCGCGCTCCGGCCTGCCAAAGGGCTCTCCCCGGTTGCGCCGTGCCGCCGCCAGGTGACGGCGGGGCGCTTACGATAACGGGTAAGTTGTTCCGAGTATCGATCGGTCTGCTGCTCGGATCGCGATACCGTTCGGACTGATCGCTGGGCGGCGGGGTGCGGCCGGCCCGGCCAGCAGCTTCGGTCTGGGAAAGACGAAAAGATATGAGTGAGATTGAGAAGCTGAAAGTCGCGGACATCATGACCCGCGACGTGGTCACAACCAGCCCAGAGGAACCGCTTCGGACCGCTGTTGAGCGGATGAAAGACCGTCAGGTGGGCTCGCTTGTCGTAGTGGACCGCGGAACCGTGGTCGGGATCATGACGGAGCGGGATCTTGTGCAGCGAGCGGCCGAGCGGTGCAGGGAATGGGACCGCATTCGGGTGGGAGAGATCATGAGCAGTCCCGTCACGACGGTGCGTCCCTACGACCCCTGGACCCTGGTGGCGCTCCGTATGGACGAGCTCGGCATTCGACATGTCCCCGTCACTACGGACGAGGGGGAGCTTGTCGGAATCGTCACCGCCCGGGATCTCCTGCACCACCGCGCCGTGTTCCTCGAAGCTGCCGTTCGCGACCGGACCGCCGAGCTAGAGGCACGCAACGCGGAGTTGATCGCCCGAGAACGCCTTATCGACTACCACTTACGCCTGGCCAGTCGTATCCAGCGACAGCTCTTGCCCAGGGAGTTTCCCCGCGATCCACGGGTTCGTCTGGCGGACTGGTACCAACCTGTGGACCGGGTGTCGGGCGACTTTTATGACATTCGCCGCGTTTCCCCCGACTGTGTCGGTGTTATCATCTGCGACGCGAGCGGCCACGGTATCCCGGCGGCTATGGTTTCGGTGATCGCTCAGACCGTGTTCCGCACCGCTCGTGATACGTCCTGTTGTCCTGCGGAGTTGCTGCACGACATCAACAATCATCTGCGGGCGATTCTAGAGCAGGAGCGGTTTGTGACGGCATGCTACGGCAAGCTCGATCTAGCCACCGGGACATGGGAGTTCGCCAAGGCCGGGCATCCTCCCCCTCTTCTCTACCGTGCTCGGGACAAAGTCTGCGTTTCCCTCGATGCGAAGGGAATGCTGCTGGGTGTTTCGGACAAGGCTACCTTCGAGGAGGTCGAGGTCCAGCTCGCTCCAGGGGATCGCCTCATCATGTACACTGACGGTCTGGTGGACACCTGGAATGACCAGGGCGAATTGCTCGGGCTCGCTCGGGTACGGCAATGGGTGGCGGAACTGGGGGCGTTGCCTCCGGACCTGTTGCTCGAACGGCTCCAGCAACGCGTCCATGCGTTCCGCGGTCATCGGCCGTTCAGCGACGACCTGACCGTGGTGGTGATCGGCTACGAGGGGCCGGACCGCGGGAAGTAGCCATGATGAAGAGGGGGCGCTAACAGGAGGCGCCCTCGGGTGCGGTCCAGACGCGGGAATGTGGGTGGATCTGGTCTGGTACGGAGGAGATCTTCATGCCCGAACATAGCGCGGAACAGCGTTTGAAGGAACTCGGACTACAACTTCCCCCTCCGCCGAAGCCAGTGGCGACGTACGTGCCGACCGTGCGTGTGGGGAACCTGTTGTACGTTTCCGGTCACGGTCCGCTTCGTCCGGACGGAACGCTCGTCGAGGGCAAGGTCGGCGCCGATCTGACGGTTGAACAGGCTCAGGAAGCGGCCCGGCTGGTGGGGTTGGCCATCCTGGCCTCCGTTCGGAACGCGCTGGGATCTCTGGACCGCGTGCAGCGGTTGGTCAAGTCGTTCGGAATGGTGAATGCCACCCCTGACTTTCGGGACCATCCAGAAGTGATCAACGGCTATTCGGACCTAATGGCGGCAGTCTTTGGCCCTGAAGCGGGGATCGGAGCCCGCTCGGCGGTGGGTATGGGATCGCTCCCCAGGAACATCCCGGTCGAGATCGAAGCAGTGTTCGAGGTGAAGTGATTCTCGATCCGCTCGGGATCCCGCTGCGCCGGCCGTATCCGTGACCGGCACGCACGGCAGGAACGTACCCCCCGGGCGTACGGCCCGAGCAGGTGTCTTCTTCCGAGCAGTGGTGGTCTACCGGGGACGAGCCGTACTGATCCGGGGCATGGCAAACCCTGCGCGGCGATGGGGGCTACGCGGAAGAACTGTCCGGCTGGTTCGGAACCAAACCGGCCTGGCGTGCGTAGTTGAAAATTCCGCCGGCAGCAATGATGGGACGCACATCGCCAAGGGGGCGAAGGCGGTACTGTTTGCCGGTCGTGATATTCGTCAACAGGCATCCGTCGATGTCGATCTCAACGACGTCGCCGGTCCGCACCTCCTCGCACAGGCGCTCAGCGGTTTCGAGGGGGATCAGGTAGCCCCCGTTCACCGCGTTGCGGAAGAAGATCCTGGCGTAGGAGTTCGCCACGACGGCCTTCACTCCCGCGGCATTGAGGGCGATCGGGGCGTGTTCTCGACTGGAACCACAACCGAAGTTCTTGCCGGCGATGACAACCTGGTAGTCCGACGTGTACTCGCCGTCGCGCACGAACGGGATTCTGCCGTCTGGGAGTCCGGCCCGTTCCGTGGGGACACCGCTCAGCGCGTAGCGACCAAACATGCGGTACTCTTCGGGGTCGGCCGGATTGTACACCAGGTAGCGTGCCGGGATGATCTGGTCGGTGTCGATGTTGTCGCCCAGCACGTATGCAAGCGATCGAATGCGGGTTTCCATGGCTTTCGGTTGGTTGGCTTACCTGATTGCGGGTTTCGCGATGCTATGGGAGAAGTTCACGGGGGTCTGTGATCGCGCCACGGACGGCCGAGGCAGCTACGGTGAGTGGGCTGGCCAGGAACACCTGAGCTTCCTTGTGGCCCATTCGACCGGGGAAATTCCGATTCGTGCTCGAGATACACCTTAGCGGTTCGTTCAGTCGTCCCAGCGTATCCAGGGGGCCACCCAGGCATGCGCCGCACGACGGGGGGCCAATGATGCATCCGGCATCTTCGAAGACCTGGCGGAGTGTTTTGCCGTTAAGCCGGACGCGGTCCAGTGCCTGGAGGATCTCGCTGGTGGCAGGCACGACGTAGGTGTCGATCTTCACCGTGTGCCCCGCAAGGATGCGGGCGGCGGCGATCATGTCGAACAGCTTGCCTCCGGTGCAAGAGCCGATGTAGGCTCGATCCAGTGGTTCACCGGCCAGCTCGGACACAGCCGCCGTGTTGTCCGGCGAATGGGGACGGGCGACCACGGGTTCGAGCTCGTCCACGCGGATCGTGTAGACTGCCTCATAGGTTGCGTCCTTGTCGCTTTTCAGCGGCTCGTACGGTCGGTACGTCCCGGCCGCTTTCATCCGCTCTTCAACGAACTCAATGGTCACGTCGTCTGGTTCGATCACGCCGTTCTTACCGCCGGCCTCGATCACCATGTTGCACAGCGTCATTCGCTCTTCGATAAGGGGGTTGAAACGCACGCCCCGTTCGTTCACCGCGGTGCCGGCGAAGTCGGCGGCAATCGCCCCCAGTTGTGCGAGAGCGTCGCCGCGAAACTCCATCGCCTTGTAGGTGGCGCCGTCGCAGCCGATCAGTCCGATGGTGGCCAGGATCAGATCTTTCGCCGTGATCCACGGAGGCGGGTTTCCCTCGTACACGAAGCAAAGGGTAGGAGGAACTTTGAGCCAGATCTTCCCTGTGCCGAGGACGAAGCCGGCATCGGTATTGCCCACACCGGTGGCGAATTCACCGAAGGCGCCGGCCGTGCAGGTGTGGCTGTCCGTGCCGAGAAGCACTTCACCCGGCCGGGTATGTCCCTCTTCGGGTAAAGCGATGTGGCAGACGCCCTTGTACCGTTCCGTGCCCACGTCGTAGAAGTAGGGCAACTGCTGCTCACGGGCGAATTCGCGGAGAATCTCGATATTGCGGCGTGCCTTTTCGTCCTTTGTGAAGATGTAGTGATCCGGGATGATCACAACCCGATCGCGGTCCCAAACCCGAGCGGTAGGACCGAAATGTTGCTTGAAGACGCCGATCGTGCCTGGGCCGCACACGTCGTGGGTCATGAGGACATCGACGTTGACCCAGATATTCTCGCCGGGTTCGGTGCGTGCCTTACCGGCCGCGCGGGCAAGGATCTTCTCTGTGAGTGTCTGTCCCATCGGAGTCGCGTCTCCGCCCCTGGAATGCCGATCACTGCAGGCCACCTTCGCTCAGTAATGTTACGGTCACCGGTCGGCGGTATCCGAGTGCGGGAAAGGACGGGCGGTGGGGGTGGATTTCGCTCTGGCTTCTGTCCTGCGAGACGTTCCGTAATATTTCGAGTGGTTGTGCCGGCCCAGACGGGCCGATCGTTGACAGTCGAGAGGACCGGTTGGAAATGGGACTGACGCTTGGTGTAGTTGGCGCGACGGGGGCCGTCGGCCGCATCATGGTGCGTCTGCTGGAGGAACGCCACTTTCCGGCGGAACGGGTGCGGTTTTTCGCGTCGCCGCGCAGTGCTGGGCAGAAGATCTCGTTCCGCGGTCGCGATATCGAGGTCGAACCGCTCAACCCCGATAGCTTCCGTGGGATTGACCTGGTGGTCTCGTCCACCCCGGACGACGTGGCCGGAGAGATGCTGCCTCACGCAGTCAAGGCCGGGGCGGTGGTCGTAGATGAATCGGCCTATTTCCGGATGCACGAGGACGTTCCGCTGGTAGTACCGGAGGTCAATCCTGGGGCGATTGAGCGGCACAAGGGGATCATCGCCAGTCCGAACTGTTCGACGATCCAGCTTGTGGTCGCGTTGAAGCCGTTGCACGATGTAGCAAAAGTACGAAGGGTCCGAGTGGCCACGTACCAGGCGGCCAGTGGAGCGGGACGTCGTGCCGCGGAGGAGTTGACCGCGCAAACCCGGGCGTTGATCGAAGGTCGGGAAGTCACTGCTCGCGAGTTTGCCCACCAGTTGGCCTTCAATTTGATCCCCCAGATCGGCAGTCCGCGCGAGGAGGGGTTCACATCCGAGGAGGTCAAGATGGCTCGGGAAACAAAGAAGATCTTCGAGGATCCGACCATCGAGGTGTGTGCGACCTGCGTCCGAGTCCCGGTTGCAAATGCGCATTCCGAGGTTGTGTTTGTGGAGACCGAGCGAGCGGTGACCGTGGAGGAGGCTCGCAAGCTGTTCTCCGCAGCGCCCGGCATCCGGGTGGTCGACGATGTGGCCGCCGGCCAGTACCCGATGCCGCTGCAGGTGAGCGGAACGGATGAGGTTTATGTGGGGCGTATCCGTCGGGATCCCTGCTCACCGAACGGGCTGGTGTTCTGGTGCGTGGCGGACAATTTAAGGAAGGGGGCTGCAACGAACGCTATCCAGATCGCGGAGATTCTCGCTGCGAAGCTGGCACCGCGATCGGTGTGAGCGGACAGAATCCTGGCCGGGCCAGGTTCGAGGCTACCGGCCCAGGCGGGTGCAGGGGCAGCTCCAGGCGGCATGTGGCAGGTCCATTCGGTGTAGGAAGAGGTGGACCGGCGCGGATCAGGGGGGCTGCTTGGCGGGGCCCTTTCTGGCCTGCAGCGGGTGAATTGTTGGATTGCCCGCCGCGGTGCGGCGGTGCCCCAGGCCGCACGAACGTGACGCGGGGTGCGTGGGGGGCGCGATAAGAAGAGCAAGGCGCTGCTGAGGACTGCCTGGTCTGCGGGGGACGATGCTGCCCGGGCGGCCGCCGGTACCGGGTGCGGCAGGGAATTCGGACCATTGCTCGGCGGGCTCTAGCTATCCCCCTCGACACCTTCCATGGTTGCGATCGTGGTACGGGCAGCGACCATGGCTTCCCGCGCGATCTGGAGCAACCCTTCGGGGGTTTGTTCGCAGCGATCGAGCAGGGCGCTGTCGAACGGGACTCGGGCCGGGTTCGGTGCGATCGCTGCGTGGGCGGCCTGGTCCGCGAGCCCCACGACGGCGGTGAGGGGGTCCGGGGTACAGGCCAGGTTGTGGTGGTGTTCGAGGGCCTGCGTGATTGAAGAGGGGAACTGCCATTGCTTGCTGAGCCAGGCTCCCACCTGGGAGTGGTCCGTGCCAAAAACGACGATTTCGGCGATATAGGGCTCGACACCGTAGTTCACCAGCTCTAGCGTGCGCCTGTATCCGTCGGGGAAGGCACGGCACAGCACGACCTTACCCAGGTCGTGGAGCAGGCCGGCCACGAATGCTTCGTGCGGTAGCACCGATGCCGAACGGGTTGCGATCAGCTCCGCGGCGTAGGCTGTGGTGAGGGAGTGCTCCCAGAGACCTTTGATCTCGTCGCCGATGAAGAGCTCTCGCGAACTGGCCGCTAGCACGAGACGATAGATCTTTCGCATGCCGAGCAGAACGAGCGCGCGACGAATGTCGGTCACTTCGGCGATGAGTCCAAATCGGGCGGAGTTGACGTAGCGGAGGATTTTGGCGACGAAGCCGGGATCGGTGCCCAGCACGTGGGCGAGTTCTTCAAAGTCAGGCTCGGGCCGACAGAGCACTTCCAGTGCTCGCGTCAGCACCGAGGGGATGACAGGCAGGTCGGTGCCACTTTCGATCACCTTCCAGACTTGCTTGGGGATCCGATAGGAGGCGAAGGCGTTGACGAGTTCCGGGTCGAATTGCTGACCGGCCCCCTTTTTGAGTTTTTCCAGTGCTTCCTGATGGCTGAGAGGAATGCTATATGGCCGCGGGCTGGTCATGGCGTCGTAGGCTTCGGCGATGGCGATGATTCGGGCCAGTTGGGGGATCTGGCTGGCTCGAAGGCCATCCGGGTAACCGCTACCGTCGTACGCTTCGTGGTGCCACCGCACCGTGTCGCGGACCACCTTAAGACCGGCCACACCGGAAAGCAAGCGGTAGCCTCGGGTCGTGTGTGCCCGAGCCATCGCGTACTCTTCCTCGGTCAATCCGCTCGGTTTGCCCAGGATCAGCCCGGGCAACGTGAGCTTGCCGATGTCGTGCAGAAGCCCCGCAAGGCGAAGATACATCGCGTCCGTCGGGTCCAGACCGATGGCGTGGGCAATCGCCAACGCGTAGTTGGCAACCCGGCGCGAGTGTCCGGCTTCGACGGGCTGGCGGAGCTCAAGCGCTTGGACCAGGCTGGTGACCAAACCTTCCAGGATAGCCGTGAGATGCTCTGCTTCACATTGCTGGCGTGCTCTCTGACCAAGCTCGGTCAACAGCATGTTCAGCTCCGTCGAGCCCAGCGACCGAGGCAGGACCAGGATGTGGTTCTTGTCTTCGTGCTGGCTGAAGACATGGGCCGGATTGGCGTTCGTGAGGAGCACGAGCGTAGTGCGCTTGGAAGGGTGGTTGCGAACCGCTCTGAGCAAGACGGCCAGGTCCGGTTCTGGAAACGAACCATCAGCCACCAGAACATGGTGTTCGTCTACCGTCACATGGTTCTGGAACTCCTGGGGGGTATGAACGAGGCGAACCTCCAGTGGCGGACCAAACGCTTCGTCCGCCCAGAACTCGGGGCGATCCGCCGAAAGGACCAGCACCCGCACAAAATCATGGGAGTGCTCGATCGTTTCACCTTGTGCGCTAGCGGCAGTAGCCACACTCATCTTCCGATGGCTCCTTCTCACATCACACAAGCGGTGGTGGCCGGTTCAGGAATGCGTTCTCCTGCGCAACCATAGCTCACGCACCCTGCCTGGGCATTCGGTTCTGGCCCGGGCGACCGCCTCAATACCGACCCTACGGCCAGGACCGAACGGATGGGATCGGGCGGTGAGAGCGGGTGCAACTAAAATGCAGGAGTGGTGAGCAATTCGAACGAGCGCCGTGCAGAATGCGGCGGCGCGCACAGTGGCAGGGGGTACGATGGAACTGCCGAAGACGGTTGGCGAACTTCGAGCAAGCGGCTACCGGGTGCTGCCGGTGAAAGCCGAGATGCGGCGAAATCTGATTCGGATGCTTCGCCGCGCAGAGCCCCTTTTCCCCGGAATTCTCGGCTATGACGAAACCGTAATCCCCCAGGTCCAGAACGCCATTCTCGCCCGGCACGACATCCTGTTCCTCGGATTGCGGGGGCAGGCGAAGACCCGTATGATCCGCATGCTCGTGAACCTGCTAGACGAGCTCATCCCCATCATCGCAGGTTCGGAGGTGAACGATAATCCATTCGCGCCGATCTCCAAGTATGGTCGGGAACGGCTGCAGAAAGAGGGCGATAGGTGCCCCATTGAGTGGATCGGCCGGGAGCGACGTTACGGGGAAAAACTGGCGACGCCCGATGTGACCATCGCCGATCTCATCGGTGAGGTTGATCTGGTCAAGCACGCCGAGGGACGCTACTTGTCGGACGAGGCGGTGATCCACTTCGGGCTGATTCCGCGCACGAACCGCGGGATCTTCTGCATCAACGAACTGCCCGACCTGAGTCCGAAAATCCAGGTCGGTCTGTTTAACGTGCTCGAGGAACGTGACGTGCAAATCCGCGGCTTTCCCGTGCGGTTGCCTCTGGACATCATGATGGTCTTCTCGGCGAATCCGGAGGACTACACCAACCGAGGCCGCATCGTGACACCGCTGAAGGATCGGATCGGTTCCGTTGTTCGGACCCATTACCCGCTGAACCGTGAGGTGGCTATTCAGATCACCGATCAGAATGCCTGGTGCCAGCGTGACGGTGGTGTACGGGTGGTGGTGCCGCACTTCATCAAGGAGATCATCGAGGAATTCGCTGCGCTGGCCCGGCAAAGCGGCGAGATCAACCAGCAGTCCGGCGTGAGCGTGCGGGTGTCGATCGCCAACCGCGAGGTGGCTGTCTCAAACGCGGAGCGGCGCGGTATCGTGCACGGGTTGGATGTGGCCGTGGTTCGCCCCTCGGACCTCGCTTTCACCGTGGCCAGTTCGCGGGGCAAGCTAGAGCTCGGCCTGGCCGAGGAGGAGGGCCAGGAGGATCGCCTGTTTCAGAAGCTGCTCGGCGAAGCGGTCAAACGGGTCTTCGCCCAGTACTGGAAGCCCGACCACTGGATAGCGATCGCGGGCTGGTTCTCGGGAACGAAGACATTCGAAGTAGGTGATTCGCTGCCGGCCGAGCGTTATCTGGAGCAGGCGCGCGAGGTGCCCCGAATGCTTCGCCGCATTGATGAGGCAGCGGAGAAGCTTGTGCGCGAGGACCTGGGCCAGGGCTATGACGCTGAGTTGTATGCGAGCGTGATCGAATTCGTGCTAGAAGGACTGTACGTGCACAACCGGCTGAGCAAGACGGTCCGCTCTGGCCAGATCCGATTTAGGGGGTGAGCACGGGAGCTTACGATGACGCCGCCGACGGTGATCACGGCCTGCCGGCGGTAGCCCGTGGGAGCGGATTGCACCGGACAGATGGGGGCTGAAGATGCCCGTTTACGAGTACCGTGAGTTCGACGAGTCGGAGGCGTTCCGAGGGCTGGATGCGGCAAGGATTTTCGATACGGTGAGCGAATATCTGCTCCACTACGGCGACCGCATTCTCCGGCAGCTCCAACCTGAGGATCAAGACCTCCGGGACATCCTCGATCTTCTGATTCGCGAGGGGTACTTGCGGCGGGACGAGGCAGGGAGACTGGTGGTCACAGCAAAGGGCCTGGGGCGGGTTCAGCGGCGGGCGCTGGAGGCGTTGTTTCAGGAGATGAAACGTGATGCGCTCGGGCGGCATGAGACCGATCAGCGCGGGCCGGGCCAAGTCGTCCTGGATGAGTGTCGGCCCTGGCAGTTCGGGGATCCGGTGTCGAATCTGAACATCCCCGAGACCCTGCGCAACGCAGTGCAGCGACGCGGACCGGGGACGCCGATCGAGCTCGACCCCGACGACTTCGTTGTCTACGACACGGAGTATCAGACCCGGTGCGCGACTGTTGTTCTATTGGACATGTCCGGTTCGATGGGGCGGTTCAACAAGTTCTACCACGCAAAGCTAGTGGCTCTGGCGCTGAGGGCCCTGGTACGAGCAGCCTATCCTGGGGATTCCATCCGGTTCGTTGGGTTCTACACCTTCGCGTCCCCTTTGAGCGAACGCGAGCTCTTGTTGAGCACGCCGAAACGGGTTTCCCTCCTCGAAGAACGGATACATCTGCGGATCTCGCTGGACTCGCCCCCTGCTTTTGTCCCCGAGCATTTCACCAACATTCAAGCGGGTTTGCGGGTCGCCCGGGCGATGCTCCGCCGCGAGTCCTGCGAGAACCGACAGATTATCCTGGTGACAGATGGCGAACCCACAGCGCACATCGAGGGGCGCGAGATCGTCCTGATCTATCCGCCCGCACGTCGTACCCTGGCCGCCACTCTTGCCGAGGCACAGCAGGCGCGTCGAGAGGGCATCAAGATCTCCGCCTTTGCACTGGTCGAAGACTACTTCTACTTTAACTTGCTCAACTTCGTTCGCCAGCTTGCCCGCGTTTGTCGGGGGGTAGCAGTTCACTGCCGTGCCGACGAGCTCGGTAAACTGGTGCTGGAAAGCTTTCAGAAGGGGCGGCGGGAGAGCCGCCGGTTGAGCGGCTAGGCCAGGTGGCCATCTCCGCCATTCTGCTCGAGCAGCCCCACGTACAACCGGCGGATCTGGGCCGTCATGGTGCGGTGGTCGAACCTCTCAACGAGCCGATCTCGGCCGGCGGCCCCCATGCGGCGGCGCAGGGACGGATCGCTGGCTAATTGCGCCAGCCGCTCCGCCAGCTCGGTGACGTTCTCCGGCTCAACGAGAAACCCGCTTTCACCGTCCTCGATCACCTCCCACGCGCCGTCGAGCCGGAACGCGACGACCGGTTTTGCCGCCAGCTTCGCCTGAGCCAGCACTCTGGCAAGCCCCTCGCGCAGGCTGCAGTGCACCACGATATCCATGGCGTGGATCAAGTCCGGCACTTCCTGGGGACGTACCAGTCCCGTGAAGACGAAGTGGTCCCCTAGCCCCCGCCGCTGGATCTCCCGTGCCAGAGCGTCGCGTAACACGCCGTCGCCGACGAACAGGAAGCAAACCCGTGGGTTGGCGCGGATCACCTGTTCGGCTGCCTGAATGACGTACTCGTGTCCTTTCAGCTCGAACAAGCGGGCCACTTTGCCGATCACGACGGCCTCCTGTGCGATTCCTAGCCGGGCGCGCGTCCGGGCCGGCTGCTCGCAGGGGACCAGAAACCGGTCCGCTTCCATACCGCTGTAGATCACCTGCACGCGGCTCGCCTCAACGATGCCGCTCTCCACATAGAGCTGCTTCATCGCCTGGGAAACGGCGATCAACCCGTGGCAACGGTGAGCTGCCCAGCGTTCCGCTGTGCGGTACAGCCAGTTCTTCCAGGGACGTTCGTACGGGTGGAACGGTGAGCCGTGCACAGTGTGCACCACGACAGGCACCCCGGCACGGGTTGCCGCGGCTCGGCCGAGGATACCGGCCTTGCTGCTGTGGGTGTGCACAACGTCAGGTTGCCACGACTGCATGAGATGAAGCAGCTTGCGATAGGCGATCACATCCCGAACCGGGTGGACCGCTCGGATCAGTTCGGGCACCACGTGCACGGGCACGCCACTTCGTTTGACGCGGTCGAACAGGTCCCCCTCGGGGCCCTCCGCCGGTCCGGTCACCAGGAGGACCTCATCGCCGTAGATCCGCATCAGGTCTTCGACGTTCAGAAGCGTGTTTTCCTGAGCCCCCCCAATGATCAGCCGGGTGATCACGTGCATGACACGGAGGTGCCGCCCCCCACCGGAAGCTCGGCAACGCTCAGAGCTAGCCGGTTTGCCGGACGGCACTGTCAGAGTAGGTTCAGCTTTGCGACCAGCCATCTAACTGTTCGATCCCGTACCACACTTTCACCAGATAAAGCCCCTGGGGAGGTGCCGTCGGACCAGCGCGGCGTCGGTCCCGGCTTTCCAGGATCTCGCGCACGGCCTCGACGGGCCAGTAGCCGCGACCCACGTTGTACAGCGTTCCTGCGATTGCTCGGACCATGTTGTACAGGAAACCGTCCGCCGCTACCTCAATGAACACCAGGTCACCGCGCTCCGCCCCGACGCCTTCGTCAGGAATCGCCCGGTCCTCGAACAACCAGCGCGCACTGGCCCGGCAGACGGTGCATCTCGTAACAGTACGGACCGTGGAGGCACGAGGAGCGCCGCGGGTCTGGAAAGCGGCGAAGTCGTGCCTACCCAGCAGAGCTCGGGCAGCACGAGCCATGTCGGCCACGTTCAACCGGTAGATGGAGCGTGCTGTGTAATGTCGGAGCATGGGCAACGGCACGGGCGAGTCCTGGAAAACATAACGGTACAGTTTGCGGCGGGCGTCGTAGGTCGCGTGGAACGCCAGAGGCACTTCGCAGACGTGGCGGCAGCGAATCGAAGGGGGCAGGTGGGCGTTCAGGGCTCGCCAGATCGTGTGGCAACTCCGCCGTGTGCTGGTTCGAAAGTTGGCTACCTGCCCCAGGGCGTGCACCCCGGCGTCGGTGCGACCGCTGGCCAGCAGCGAGACCTCCTCCTGGAGCAGCTCACGAAGGGCTCGCTCCACGATCGCCTGGACGGTCGGTCGGTTCTTTTGCCGCTGCCAACCGCCAAGCTCGCTACCGTCGTAGCTGAGAATCAGAGCGATGTTACGCATCACGCCTCGCGCACCAGGGGGGCGGCCCACACCATTAGGCAGGTGTAAATGCTAACCCGCACCGCGTGCGTCTGACCAGCAGGTGCGTCGGTTGCGTGGGACGGAGGTTCCACTACATACCGCGGTGCCGGTGCCGCTGAACCGGGCGGTCCTGTGAGCGGTGTTGGCTGGGATGGTGGATCGATGGTCGAAGACAGCTCTCACCTGCGCCGAACTCCGGCACGGCCGGCGCGCGGTGTCGAAGCGGGTAGAATCATGATGACCGGCGGCCCTGAGGAGGCACGTCGAAGAGGTGCGTGGCGCGTGGATTCGATGGGTTCAGGTCCGTTTCCCGCAGCAAACAGCGGTTCCCCGTCCGATGTGAACGTCTGGGGAGCTCTTGCCGGCAAGCAGCTCGGTGATTTCCAGCTCATTCGGCTGCTTGGCGCGGGAGGCATGGGCGAAGTCTACCTGGCGCGGCAGCTCAGTCTGGACCGCACCGTGGCGGTCAAAGTTTTGGATCCGGTGCGGAATCAGGACCCGACCGCCGAACTTCGCTTCGATCGCGAGGCTCGCGCGGCGGCCGCCCTTTCCCATCCGAACATCGTGCAGATCATCGACTACGGCCGTCAGGAGGGGACGCTGTACCTGGCGCTGGAGTACGTGCGCGGTTGCACGCTTCGGGAGTACGTTGAGCGGAACGGCCCCCTGCCGGTTCGGACCGTCCTCGGCATCCTTACTCAGGTAGCGATGGCTCTGGATCACGCCCATCGGCGGGGGCTGGTTCACCGCGACATCAAGCCGGAGAACATCCTGATCAGCCGAGATGGCCTGGTGAAGGTCGCGGATTTCGGCCTGGCACGGGTGGCGGTTGACGAGAACGTCCATCTCACCCGCACCGGTACGGCCCTGGGGACGCCCTTGTACATGAGTCCTGAGCAGATCCGGGGCCATAAGGTTGATGCTCGCTCGGACCTGTATTCGCTCGGCGTGACCGCCTATTTCATGCTGACGGGCCATCCGCCTTTTGAAGGCGACAATGCTTTGACTGTGGCTCTGCGGCACCTGGAAGAGGATGCTCCCGCGATCCGTGCCGTTCGTGCCGACGTCCCGCCTGAGCTGGATCGCGTCGTGCGCCGTCTTCTGGAAAAGGACCCGGCCCGGCGGTACAGCAGCGCGGCGGAGCTTCTGGACGAGCTTCGGGAACTGGCGGCCCAGGATGGCATGCAATCCAGTGCTGGCGTGCTCAGCATGGTGCCATTGGAGCGCACCGCTGGCGACGGCCGACCGGGCGGGTGGCCATTCCGCACCTTGCCTTACTGGTCGCGGTACACCGCCGTTATCGTTGTGGGGGTGCTCGCCTTTATCTTGGGGGCAGTGCTTCTGCCCCCAAAGATCGACATTTCGACTGCTTCGCAGACGACTGCTGCCGGGCTCCGGCCGGCGGACCTATCCCGCTTTGCCACCGCGGACGAAGCGATTCGATACGCTCGTTCGCTGGGCCGCAGCGAGGCAGCGGTCGCGACATGGTACGGGATCCTGCGCCGCTTTGGCGAGAACAGATTCGCTACGCTGACAGCAGCGGCGTACCTCGTTTACCTGTGCGGTGTTCGGGGACAGACGGAGCAGGCACGCCTGGTGTTGGAGGAAGTGGACTGGGATCGGATCGAGGGTGGGCGGCTGGTCCGGCGTCTGTTGGAAGCGTGCGTGCTGGCGTATGAGGACCGGCCTGAGGAGTCCCTCCAACTCCTGCACGAGTTGAGCCGTGAACTGCCCGTGATTCCGGACGTTTCGCTGGCGAACGTGGTGGCGCACGCAGTTGAGCGTAACCTGTTCAACACGGGAGCAAGCAGTCCTGACCGGACCCTGTACCGTTGGATAAGGGACAGCATACGGCGACTCGGTCCGACCCCGCCGAACCTACGCCCGTTTCGAGGTAGGCCGAGGCGGGGCCCACGCAGCCCGAACCGGCCCTTGGGCGTGACGCGGGTAGGATGGGCGTGCGTGTTGGCCGTGTGAGCTGCCGTTAGGAGGCGTGCAGTGTCTAGATCAATTGCGGACTTGGAGCGACAGGCACCGGAGTTCTTCACGGTTTGCATCAGCCGCGAAACCGGCGCGCGGGGTCGCACCGTGGGCAACGTCGTTGCCCGGAAAATGGGCTGGACCTTGTACGACCAGGAGCTGCTCGAGTACATCGCTCGCGTTGACCACGCTCGCGACGATGTGCTGAGCGCCCTCGACCCGACTCAGCTTCAGTGGCTCCGCGCCTGGCAGGGCGCGATCGTCTCGGAAGAAGTGGCCGACGAGGACTACATCAAACGGCTCATCGAGGTGGTGCTGGCGGTGGCAATCCGGGGTAAGGCGGTCTTCGTTGGGAGGGGGGCTGCTTTCATCGTGCCGCGATCGCGCTGCGTGCCGGTGCGGGTCATCGGCGACCGTGACCGGCGCATCAGCTACCTGTGCCAGCGCGAACGGCTATCGCCCGAAGACGCCAGCCACTACATCGACCAGACCGACCGGCAACGAACCGACTTCGTGCTCCATTACTTCGGCAAGGATCCGCGCGATCCCCACCATTACGACATGTTGCTCGATCCGGGGACACTGGGCGAAGAATTGTGCGGCAACTTGATCGTCTCGGCCGTGCATGGGAAACAGGAGTACCTCCGCTACCTCAGTGGCCGGCAAACACGGCCCTCGCCGGTCCCGGAAGCGTAGCCCCGGAGTGAGCGATGAGCCACGTTCCGGACGTCATCCAGCTTACCCAGGAACTGATCCGCATTCCCTCGCCCAGTGTCCAAAGCAACAGAGAACTGGTCGAGACGCTGGAGAGGTGGCTCGCATCCGTGCCAGGTGCGGTGGAGCTCGAGCGGGTCGAGTACACGGACGCTCGTGGTGTGGAGAAGATCTGCCTCGTGGCCCGGATTGGCCGGGGAGAGGGCGGATTGGTGTTCTATTCCCACACCGACACCGTGCCCGCAGCAAGCTATGATGCTGCTGTCGATGGGGGCCGTGTCTGGGGCAGAGGGGCGTGCGACATGAAGGGGCCGATCGCCTGTGTGTTCTGTGCTCTTCTCGGAGTGGCTCACCTGTGCCGCTCCCTGTACTGGGTGCTCACGGCGGACGAGGAAGTGGGCTTCACGGGTGCAGAACATGTGGTGGAACGCTCCGCGCTGTACCGTGAAGTCCGCTCAAAGCGGCTGCCGGGGGTTATAACCGAGCCGACGGAGTTGGCGATCGTCCACGGTCACAAGGGATGCATCGTCCTGCGCGGCGTGACACTAGGCGAAGCAGCTCACAGCAGCACCGGGCGGGGAAGGAATGCGAACCTGGCAATGATCCCGTTCCTGTACGAGCTGAAACGAATCCATGACGAACTCGTGAGCAGCGAGAGCTGGCGCGATGAGCGGTTCGATCCCCCGGTGCCAGGGTGGAACATCGTGATGAGCGACGGGGGCACGCCGCCCAACGTGACCGCTCCCTATTCAGAGGTCCAGGTGAGCTGGCGCCCGATGCCCGGGCAACCGATCCAACCGGTTCTGGACCGGGTTCGTGCTGCTGCGAACCGCTGCGGCGTCGAACTCGAAGTGCGCGGTCTGAATCACAGCCCCCTTTTCCTGGCGCCCGACCACCCCTTTGTTCAGGCGGTGGTTGCAGCGGTGCGCGATCTTCTCGAACCGAAACTAGGCGTCGTCTCCTATGGCACTGACGGGGTCGTGTTCGGTAAATATGCCCCCGCCGTGGTGCTCGGGCCGGGGAGCATCGAGCAGGCCCATCGGCGGGACGAGTGGATCAGCGTCGAACAGCTACAGCTCGGCGTCCGGGTTTACCGCCGTCTGATCGAGCAGTTCTGTGGGCCTGATGCGGAACAGACGGCCAGTACAGAGCCGACCGGCCCGAAGGCGCGAACGGAGGCCCCCGGGGAGGCCGAGTGAACGCTGTCGCGCCTCTCTGCCCGGAAGCACCTGCGGAGCAGACCGGTTCAGCGGGCGGTTCCGTACCGTGCGGCTAGCCGAACGCGGAGCAAAGATGGAGTCATTCCGGAAGGGGGAGGACTTGCACCCAGCTTCCATCACGCGCCGTGGCAATCTGCTTCCAGCATCTCTTCTGTTACCGCCACGACGGAGATGCCCAGTTCGTTTGCCAGTCCGAGGGTTTCCGATTCATCGAGCAGAATGGTCTTGTGCGCCTCGATTGCAAGCACGGTGCCCCCTGCTTTATGGAGCGTGCGGATGGTGTTCGGGCCCACGGTGGGGACGTCGAATCGCACGTCTTGCTGGGGCTTGGCGACCTTGACGACCACGAAGCCCCCCAGCCGGCAGAGCTGGCCCGCTCGCTCGATGGCGCGATCGGTGCCTTCGATCGCTTCCACTGCCAGGGTGGCGCAGTCCCGCACCGCGACGCTCTGGCCCACGTCGAGCCGGCCCATCTCCTTGGCCAGCCGCCAGCCGAATCGGATGTCCTCCCACTCCCGTCGGTTCGGGGAGCGCGTCGAAAGCAGTCCCGGGCGAGCGAGCAATTCCGGACAGATCTCCAGTGCGGATCGCACCTGAATACCCTCCGCCTCGAACTCGTCGATTACCGCCAGCAGCATGCGGTCGTCCTTACGGTTGCCCCGACACGACCAGAGATAGAACCGGATGGTCCTCAAATCGGGCAGGTAGCGAAATACACGCCACCGGTCGAAAAGGCGGTGCTTGTACACTTTGCCCGCGAGCACGAGCTGGCGCACTCGGTGCCGCTTGAACAGGCGGATCATCCTGCCGAGCTTCGCGATCCCCACCTCGTGATAGACGGTGCTCAGACGGCGCAGCACCTCATCGGCAAGACCGCGGATGCCGACGCAGACGACCTCGTGTCCGCGCGCGATCGCCGCCTCACAGAAGCGAACCGGAAACCGCCCCGCGCCCGCCAGCAAACCTACCCTTCGCTCGAACCCGCCCGTCGTCAGACGAGAACCGATCCACGGGTTTGCCACCGATCCGAGCTCGGATGCGTGGGGGCAATCAACCTGCCTTCCGCTTTCGCAGGACATCGTCACCACCTGCCGTGAGGCGGTCTTCGACACCTTTTAACCGCCGACTCAGTTCCAGCACCTGTTTTCGGAGGTCCGGCAAGCGATGGAAGACGGCGTAGACGCGGCGTGCATGTTGCTCGGGTTCTGCCGGCAGCCCCATCACACGGCTTCCCGCGGGTACCGATGACATGACGCCGGACATGGCGCCGATGACAACGCCTTCGCCGACCTCGATGTGGTCTCGCAATCCCGCCTGGCCGGCGATGACGACGAAATCCCCGGTCGTTGTCGAACCCGCAATCCCAACCTGAGCCGCGATCAGATTGAACCGTCCAATCTTGCAGTTGTGCGCGATCTGAACCTGGTTGTCGATCTTGGTGCCCTGGCCAACGACCGTTGCTCCAAAGGTTCCCCGGTCGATCGTGCTGTTCGCACCGATTTCGACGTCGTCTTCGATAATCACGCACCCATAGTGGGGGACCTTGGTGTGCCCACCAGGACCACTGCGGTAGCCGAAACCGTCGGCTCCGATCACGGCGCCTGCGTGAATGACGACCCGGCAGCCGATCTGCGTGTTCTCGTACACGGTGACGTTCGGGTACAGGGTGGTCTCGTCCCCGATACGGCACCGATCGCCGATTACCGTTCCGCTATGAATCTGAACGTTGTTCCCGATGTGACATCCGGCACCGACATACGCACCGGGCCCGATGTAGACGCCCTGGCCTATGGTCGCCGTCGGGTGAACTTCGGCTCGCGGATGGATTCCATGTTTGGGTTCGGGCACAAGGCCGTTCAGCTCCTGGAATACCGCACAAAAGCTGAAGAGTGGTTGTTCGACCTGAATGACAGCCGCGATGTGGTCGGGACGGGGCAGTTCGCAGGGGGCGATTACCGCGCTGGCCCGAGTGTCCCCCAGTACGGCGGGGTCGGAGGCGTCCTCGAGGAATGTAATGTCACCGGGTTGAGCCTCGGGCAGCGGTCGTGCCGATCGGATCACGCAATCGGGGTCACCATGGACGACGCCGCCGATCCACCGGGCGATTTCGGCGACGGTGTAGCCACGCTCCTGTCGGGCATCCATGCTCGGTGCTCGCTACTGTCGCGTTTTCTTCTGGGAGGAACCTACCGAAGATATCGGCTGATCGCAACCGCAAAGCACACCTTCTATGCGTTTTGGCTGCACCGGACGGCGGCTGCACCCTCAACCGGACGGGGTGAGAACGGCGGTGATCGAGACCCGACGGGCAGCGGGGGCTGTCCCGGCCAGCCCAACGGGGAGCGCGGTCCCCGAGACGCCAGGTCGCAGTTGTGCGCCACGGCCTATGGCGAATGCGACGCTCCGCGAGGGATAACCGGTTGCCCTATCGGCTCTTGACTTCGGCCTATCCAGTTAGCTACCGTCAGGTGAGGCCTCTTCTCTGTTTCGGCCCTGCCGGCGTCGTTCCGCCAAGGACGCACCGGCAGGGTTATTTAGCGTCCGGTGCCATTTCCCACCCACACGGGCGAGCCCCAGGCTGTGATGCCGTCTGCTTGGCGTACGCGCACGTAGTAGTAGCACGGGCCGCCTGCGTAGCTGGTGTCGGTGATCGTGATGTCCACATCCGTCTTGTTCGGCGCGAGACTCCGGACGACGCGTGCCGAACGGATGAGCTGGATCTCGCTGATCGGAGCGGTACCGCGCACGCGGATGCGGACTTCGGGAGCTTTTCCCGGATCGTCCACCACCGCCTGGCCCCCCATGAGCACGCCGTTGACCCGCATCTCGAGCATGATCTGATCCATCGCTCCGAACGTGTGACGCGCCTGGATCGCTCGGAACACTCCCTCCCGCGTTCTTTGCTTTGCCCAGGCACCGGCGAAGGAGAGGTGCGTGGAGTGGTGGTCGCTGGACGCGATGAAGCCAAGCCGGTAGCCGCGGCCCAACGCGTACCACAGAGAAGCTCGCTCCGGTACCCCGTGGGGATCCGGCCGCTCGTAGTCCCGCCGGTATGCCTGGAAAATCTCTGCCACCGGTTCCACCTGCGGATCGTTGTACGTCCAGGTGCCGCGCTTCGCCCGCGCGTTGAAGCCGGGCGTGTGCGCGATCGTAAACGCGAACCGGCCGCGGAGACGAGGATAAAGGGAGACGTTCGGCCGCGTGTCGG
>JALSID010000079.1 GCA_026981825.1 Planctomycetota bacterium | reverse complement strand
CCCTCGTGGAAATGCTCGTTGTCATCGCGATCATCGCCGTATTGATGGCTCTGTTGATGCCCGCTGTCCAGTACGCACGGGAAGCGGCGCGGCAAAAGCAGTGCTTGAACAACCTCAAGCAGATCGGCGTTGCGCTCCAGTCCTACGCCAGTGCGCACCGGCTTTTCCCGCCCGGCTGCGTGATGCCCGACGACTTTGGCCCGAACTACTCGTGCTCAACGCCAGAGTGCGCGATCAATCGGGGAAGGGCCGGGACGATGGGGGCCAGTTGGCTGGTTCAGCTCCTTGCGAATCTGGATCAGCAGGCCACGTATAACGCGTGGAACGCATCCCTCCCCATTCGCCATCCGGCCAATGCGACGGTGGTCGCCTTCAACCACGGGATGTTCCTCTGCCCATCGGACGTCGGCTCCCGCCGGTTGTTTGCCACGCCTTTCGTTGATCCCAATTACGACGCACGGATGGCGAAGGGGAACTATGCGGGCAATTTTGGCGCCACAGGCTGGAATTTCGACATCCTCTTCGTACAGCGGCCGCCGTACACGATGGGGGTCTTCGGCCAGAACTTCGGCGCAGCGCCCGATGTGATCACCCGAAACGATGGCACATCCCACACCATTGCGGCTGCAGAGGTTCGGAAGACGACCATCGGGTCAGGGGCTCGCGACGTACGAGGGGTCTGGTCGATCGGCGTTATGGGGGCTGCTGCTTTCGCCGGTCGGATGGATGAGCCACAGGACAGTGATGCCCCCAACGTCCCGGGTCAGTTGTTGCCGAACGACGCCAGCCCGGACCTAATCCCCTACTGCTCTTCCCGGTTCAAGGGTGATCCCCCCTGTCTCGAAGTTGCCGACGAGAACCCGCCTCAGTGGCCGCGTCCCACGGGGATGGATGGGATTCCCAAGAGCAAGCAGGGGGCGGCGCCGAGAAGCATGCATCCCGGCGGCGTGCATGTGCTCATGGCCGACGGCTCGGCCAGGTTCCTGAGCGACAACATCACCCCGTCGCTCTACCACGCATTGCTCACGATCCGCAACAAGGAACCGGTCGAGGAGAACTTCTGATCCAAGCCTTTTTCCAGCGTGCGCTGCCCCCGGTGAGCCGAGCGGTTCGGTAGTGGTTCGACCGTTCAGGGAGCTTCACAAGCCGGTTGAGCCCCCTGGGCCGATGCTACCCCCGTGCTCCGTGTGGCACGTGCATGAAAAGTCACGTGGGCCGGAAGCACCACAAGCACGGCAGCGAGGGTGCGTCGTGCCGTGCGGCATTTGGGGGGTATCGGGTCGAGGGTAGCCGTGCCCCTCGTCCGATGACGCATGCGGGCTCCGCGCCGGCTCCTTGCCCGACCGTGCCACGCCGCCGCTCTGGCAGCATGGTGTACACCCCCTCGCCAGCAACGCCAGGTAGACTTTCGCTTCAGAAGCGGACGATGGACGGCTGAGCTGTGTGCGGGATATCCAGGCGGACGGAACGCAGGGGCGCAGCGGCGAAACGGAACCTACTAGCGATCGCGTCCGACGGGGGTCGGCGCGATCTCCCTCCAAGCCAACTCGAAGCTTCTCGCGCCGACCTGTTTCATCGGTTAGGCCCTTCGGCCAGGCGTACAACGTCCACGTAGAGCCCCTGACGGTACAGGCGGAACTGCGGCGCCCCGCGGAGATCATGCGTGGTAAGGTTGAGCCTGAACGGGAACAGGGCCGGGTGGCGCACCGCTTGGTCAAACGCCATAGCTTCGGAGCCGGTGCCGAGGAGCAGCGCCTCCAGAAGCACCAGGGCAAGTGGCCCAGCGGTTTCGACCCGGGCCCCGCCGCACTCGTAGACCCCGCGTTGGGCAGTATCCTTCAGGACGCCCCATTGGACCATCGATCGTACGACGCGTTGTGCAGCGCGGGTCATCGTTGATCGTTCACCCCAGAGTTCAACCAGACGCCTGGTGACCTGCGCGAGGGTCACGTTGCCCTGTAAGTGGAGCAGCCGGCCGACGACGGTTGCCACGTCGGTGAAGAACGGGTAGGTGGCCAGCGCCATGGCCCAGTGCAGTGCGATGCGGCGGTCCGACCGGACCTCGTTTACGAGCCGGACAGCGCGGTCGCGTAGCTTACGAGCCTTTTGCGGCACTCGTGACCAGATGTGCGTCAAGACGGTCACGGTCTTGCCCCGGGCGCTGTGGCTGCCTCGCCCGGCCACAGCCCCATCGAGGACCTGCCACAAATGGAGACGCACCGCATCTTCGCTGGCGCCGGCCGCAACTTGACCGGCTACCGCGTCCAACCAAGCCAATTCAACTTTACGGTCGAATCCGATCGGCGTTCCGTTCCTCATGCCCGCTTCGAGACGCGTACGAATGGGACCAGAACTTCCTCGAGCGCAATTCCGCCGTGACATACGGCGCGCTTCCCTACAGGCACGAACGCCTCTCTTCCTGGCGCAAGGAGCGGCAGGTACGTTTCTGGAAGCCCGACGGGCGGCCACATAATCGTGGTCGGGTATTGATTGTGCACCCGTTTACGAGTTATCTCGTCAGGGAACACGTGCGCCCGCTCACCGCGCTCGTCGGTCACCGCCCCCACGTCTGGCTTCCCAAGCCCCTCTGCTTCGATGTTACCATGGTCAGCGATCAGCGAAACGTCGTAGCCTCGATCCAGGAGGCACTCGAGCATCTCTTTGATTCCTCCCTGCGCGGCCCAGTGCCGCACCTGAGCGCACATCCCCGCCGAGCCCAGGATCATCCCATGGACCATTTGATCAAGTGTGCCCACCACCACGGCCAGAATCCGTACGCGGGGGTCTTCGATCGTACCGCGGACTCTCTGGAAAAAAGCCGTGTCCGGCTCCTGCTTCTTCTGGCAGACATACGCCACCTGCGAACGCGGCACGTTACGTTCTTCCCAAAACCTCTGCCAATGGTGTGCTTCCTTGTGGGTGGTGTGAATGGTTGTTCCGAAGTAGAACGGGGGATCCGCAGCAAAAAGAGCCTGTCTCGAGACTGCCGTCAGAGTCGGCACCCAGGCGAAGACCGCACTCTCATCGAATTGAAAGGTTCCATCCCTGGCTAGCTCGTTGCGAATGACGACCCACTGGTCGAGTGCAAGTCCGTCGATGACGACCAGGGCGATTCGTTCTTTGATGGCCCCCAGCGCAAGCCCGTGCGCCAAAAAGCGGGGCACGTGGTGCACCACAACAGGCTGCGGCCAGTAGGAGAGGTTGTGGAGCGTAGCGTAGTGCTCGAGCATCCAGGTGGCGAAGGCTGACTCGATCGCGTCATGGAGCGATTCGCAGTCCTGCTCGCTCACCGGGAGCGCGTTGCCGACGAGCTTCCAGCGGAGGGCCAACCACTCAGCAAAGCGCTGTGCCGTCTTGACCCAGGCATCAAACGTCGCCTGTGGGCCTGGGATGGCGTCCCGGAGGCGGTCTGTGAGCCGTTTGAAACGCGCAGCGTCGTCGGTCGTTGCATCGTCTCCGGCGACGCCGACTTCAATCCAGGTTCCGCGCACGAGTTTTTTCGGCACGGCGGCCGTAGGCCTCAGATGTCCCTCGACGAACAGGTTATCGACGTACACGCGGACATCGTCATGGTCGAAGGGGAGAAGCTCCGGACCTGGAAGCTCCAAACCATAGGGCTGGTCCGGTTCCGCGACACGGTATCCCCGGGACCGCAGCTCGTGCCGGACGAACAGCGGCCAGCGTTCCTGGAGGAAGGTCAGGAATGCCGAACGGTCAGGCACGATCTGCTCGAGTGGCCAATCGTTGAACCGCCCTGTCTGCCGAAGCAGGTAAATGAACCGCCGATCCAGGAGCCCCGGGAACCGTCGGCCTCGGTAGTGGCGGCGTAGGAGCACGCGGAGCAGGTCTGTGTCCGTCTTGATGAGCTCCGGGGCTACGTCGAACACATGGCGCAGGATGAAGTCGTAGGTAGCGTTTTCTCCCAGCGGCCCGGGTTGGTGCAACGTCTGGGCCCGGTAGAGAGCGTCCAGGTCGGCTCGGTCCAACTCTGCGACCACCGAAGGCACGAGGTTGGGGAACAGCTCTGCGATGCTGAAGGAAAGCAGCCGCTCGTTGCGCCGTGCCTCCTGCAACAAGTCGTAGGGAAGGTCGTCCACATCGCGGCGAGGTGCCCGGAGCACGACGACCAGGTTCGTCTCCTCGCCCCGGTCCCAGCGCTGCCGGTAGCGGCTTTCGTAGGCGTACCGAAAGGCCACGTGGTCCTCGAAGGGGATCAGGTCGAAGCCCCGGGCCCGGATGGCTGCGACGACGCCCTGTTCCGTGAGGAGATGGTCCGGATCGGCGACGATGGTGAGCCGGGCTGCTGTGGCGATCTCCGGGGTGAAGTGCGCCAGGATGGGAGCGCGCCACGACTCGGTGGGCGCTTCGCGCCCGCGTCCCGGGTCGCGGGTCTCGTGTCGCGGGTCTTCTCGTCCTGTCGCGGTCACGATGTCCTCCGCAGGTACCGTTGAAGCCCGCCGATGAGCTTTCCAATCCGCGTACCGCGGTTCACAAGCTGGCGGAAGGCGTCCTCGTCGATGTACCCGCAATTCAGGGCGACATAGGCGAGCGACCCGACCTCTCCGGCCGCCCCCTTCGCAATTTCGAGATATCTCGCGAGCTCGTTGTCGGTGCCCCGCTCGAAGCCCTCCGCGATGTTCGACGTTACCGAGACCGCGGCACGGCGAATCTGGTCCTTTAAGCCAACGTCGCGCGAGAACTCGGCGGTCGTGGTGAGCTGGTACACCTGTCGTGCCAGCATCCTCGCCTCTTGCCAGGCCTGGATCTCCTCGAAGCTCGTGAATCTCCCCACCTTACGTCTCCCGATCCGCGATGCGCAGTTCGCCTTCCGCGGCTACTCGCAGAAGCAGAACTGCGCCGAGCTCCGGGATCGCCGGTTCGTGTTCGGCGAGCTGCGCCTGCCAGGCACGGCGTTCTCGCTCGAGCTCTGCCAGCCGGTATTCGCGCACCCGGGATAGCCCGATGCGCAAGATGGCGCGGCGGCGGGCCTCGAAGGCCTGTTCGCCCTTCTTGCGCTCGCGCTCGAGCCGGCTTCGGTGACGGTGCAACAGCTCCTCGAAGACGTTCCTCCCGGCAC
>JALSID010000078.1 GCA_026981825.1 Planctomycetota bacterium | reverse complement strand
GGCAGCTCGCGTTCGGTCGAGACCACCACCGTTCCCGCGACCGGATCGCCCAGGTAGAAGCGGTACGCATCCCCGAAGGGCCCCGGCTCGAGCTCGATGGACACCCTGGCCCTGTCGGGGTAGTGTACCCGCGGCGCCGGCTGAGCGGGCGCACTGTGCGTACTCGGAGCGGTTCGGCGTGGGGCCACCAGGTAGAGGAACTCGTGCTTTGGGTCCGGCCACCCCGGAACTTCAACGTGGAACGAGACGATCCACTCAATGCGGTTGTCCCGAGCGTGAAAACTGTGCATGGCGTCGGGGGGTAGAGTAAAGTCGGCAACAAGCTGGACATGTCGGTCTTGCCGGCAAGTCTCATCAAAGACGCGTGTGTCCTTGAATACGGTTCGGGTTTCGGTATACTCGTCGGTTCCACGTCGCCAACGGACCCACTCGTCGCAGCGCAGTTCGATGCTGGCGGCGGCGATCGGGGCGTCCGTTCGAACGAGCTGGGCTGCTGCGACGCGTATGGATTCGCCTGGGCAGGCGGGCATGTGGGAGACGATTGCACCCGCCTTGCGGAAGCGGAAGGAGAGCAGAGCGGCCCGCACGATCATGACCAATCCGGCGATCAGGAAGCCCGTGCCTACTAGGGGGAAGAGCACCAGGACTAACCAGCTCCACCACGGAGGCGCACCTGCCCGAAGCACGACGTAGGTGACGGTGAAAGCGATGGCGCACCAGACCACGGCGAACCCGAACAAGCAGGAGGCGTCGCGCCAGCGCGACGTACGTTCTTTCAGCGTCACGTCGCGACGCTGGGTACCAGGTGCTGGGTACGGGGGGTGCGGCATGCCTCCAACCTCTTGCACAGCGAACCGTCCTCGTGCCCAGGTCTTGCCCTCTGCGGCCGCGCAACAAATCGGGCCGGTTGGAGCCAGCCCGTGACACCGCGCGTTTGTCTTACTCCGACTTCTTTGCATCCACTTTGCGCACGGTCAAACGAGGCGAAAATCGGGCTCCACCCGAGGACGCCACGAGTGACGGATCGCAAGCAGGGATAGGGGGAATCCCGATGAAGCCAGAGCACCAGCTCCATGACCTAGACCGGACTGGGCATCGGCCGACGCTGTGGGAACGAGCGCTCCTCCAGCGTTGGTCTTGTTGCTCAAGGAATCGGGTCCGGTGGCCACGATCACGGATCATTTTAGTCCGTATGGAGGGGCTGATCCGGGGGCGTGTGCGGAGGGAACTCGGCTGCTCTGACAGGTACGGTGCTTGTCCCGAACACGGTTGACACACGATCTTGGATGGCCGTTGTCCGCCGCCAGAGAGTTTCGCTTCCCATTGAGGTACATCCCGTCTGATCCCTGTGATTGGCTCCGATGGGCTGGGGCGGTGCGATCTTCGGGCTGACCAGCGTCGGCCTAGCCAGCAGCCGCGTCGGGGGCCTCGGACCGTCACCGCGGCGGTGCACCCGCCGCGCCCGGCGTCCGCAACCACTCCGGAAAAGAAGCCCGGTCGCCCGCCGGGACGCAGGCGGCACCGGTTGTTCCGGAAGCCGGTGGCGGAGCGTGGTTTTCAGCGGCTGGCCCATCAGCGCCCAGGAGGGAAGACCTTCCGCACCACGCCCTCGCTGGATCCGTTAGCGGCGGGAGCTCAGGAGTGGTCTGCGGGGGGCATTTCTACCCAGATGATCCGTTCGCATCCGGGATCCCGTGCCCACGCCAGGTCAACCCATGCGCTGATGTACCAGTTCACCGAGAGGATCTCGCCATCGTAGCTAGCCGGTCCATCGGGCAGATTAAATCGGAAGGAAAATTTATTCTCCCCGGCAGGGAGAGGGCCCCGGTGCACGTATTCCTGCGAGACGGTTTTCTCATCGCAGTCACCTTTGCCCGACGTCCGCCAGTTCAGTTGCACGTAGACTCCCCGGCAGTTCAGCCCGTGGTCCGTCGACACGGTAACGGTTCCTGCGATCGGGTCGCCGAGATAGTAGCGGTAGCTGTCTCCGAAGCGGCCGGGTTCCAGCTCGATCGCCACCCTCGCCTTGTTCTGGTGGTGTAGCACGGGTTCCGGTTGTCTCGGCACCTGTCGCTCCACGCTACTGGCACGCCGCGGCGCGACGAGGTAGGCGAACTCCCGTTTCGGATCGGGCCAGCCCGGCACGTCGATGTGGAACATGATGATCCACTCCACATGGTTATCGCTGGCGTGGAAGCTGTGCATGGCATCGGGAGGGATCGTGAACTCGGCCACGAGTTGCACGTGGCCGTTGGTCACGCACGAGTCATCGAAGGTTCTCGTGTCCCGAAACACGGTACGGGTTTCGGTGTAGGTGTTGGTACCTCTTCGCCACCGAACCCATTCGTCGCAGCGTAGCTCCAATGTAGCCTGGCTGATCGGGGTATCGGTTTTGAGCAGTTGGGCCGCGGCGATCCGGATCGTTTCTCCCGGATAACCTGGCTGGACGGAAACGACCGCTGCGGCCTGGCCGAACCGCATGGAGAGCAGGATCGCGCGCACGAAGCTCCAACCTGCTACGCCAAGGAGCACGATCCCCGCCAGGGGGAACATGAGCATGGGGAGGTGGGGCAGATCAAACTGCAGCCCTTCGTCACGGATGGTGAAGTAGGCGATCGGAAATGCGATCGCGGACCAGAGGACGGCGAATACGGCCAGAAAAGCGGGCAAGATCCAGTGGGATCTGCGCCCTTTCAGCGTGACGTCCTGTTGGCGAGGACCTGCGCTTGGATAAAGTTCCTCCCCCATTCCATCAGCCTCTGTGCTAGCAAGGGTTCTGTTCCTGGGACCGTTTCCGTTCGCAGTCCGGCCATTCCGTTACCGTCCCAGCCGTTCTTTCGTCGAGTGCTGTTGTCTTCCGACAGCGCGGGGCGGCTCTCGATTCGCCAGACGGAGCGGCACTTCAGTACCCAATGTAACCATAGCGGAACAACAGCTCCTGGATCCACGGTCTCGACCACGGGTTCCGCATGCCATAGAAGACGGAGGCGGCAGAGACGGCGATCAGGACGAGCGCCACTGTGGTCGCCGCACGGGAGAGACCGGCACGCTGCAAGCCGTGGGGAAGGAAAAGAATCCAGAGGGGGATGAGCCAGAACGACCAGCGGAAGCCGTTGGTCATGCCCCCAAAGTTTCTCCTCACCGGGGCAATTTCGCCCAGGGGGCCGGGTGCGATGTAAACCGTGTAGACCGCCAGCGTAAGCAGGATGGTGAGCACGCTCAGGTTGCGCCACAAGCCGGGGCGACCGAGGGCGACGATCCAGCCGAGCACGGTGTAGAGGAAAACAGGTGTCAGGCTGAAGACCCCGTGGTGACCAAAGGTAAGGTGGAACAGGTAAACATAGGCAGGGGGGTGGATGTTGTCGATGCCGCGGGGGTTGTTCCAGTAGCTCCCCTCGTAGTCGTACCAGTCCTTGTGCAGGTAGGCGGGCTTGAAATCACCGGTGACGAGGTAGTTCGTGTAGAAGAAGGCGGCGGCAACGAGAGCCACCGCGGGCAGGTAGGCAAGCAGCAGGTGCTTGCGGTTGCAAAACAGCAGCCAGAACCCAAGGAGGACGACGAACCCGGTGGCGGGCAACTCGCACGCGGCCGAAAAGCCAGCGCACAGGCCGCCTGCAAATGCCCGCAACCATGGGATCGGGCGGCCCGTGAAAAGTGGCCAGAAGGCGTAGAGCGCGAAGAAAACGAAATAGGCGGCGACGGTGTGGTTGTTCAGCGTGATGTTGAAGCAGGTGAGCGGAGTTGCCAGAGCAGCCACCAGTAGCGTAACAAAGGTTATCCAGCCGTCGCCGAATTGGTCGCGAAGGAATCGGAGAAGGAGGACCAGAAAGATCGCATAGGGCAGCGCGTTCGCCGTGAGTACCAGCGTACGCACCACTGCAGCGGGCTGCTCGTCGAAACTCCAGGCATTTCCGGTCAGAAGTTTGATGAAGCGGTATTCGAAGGCAAGGAGAACGGGGAAAAGCGGGGGCTTGGATGAATAGTAGTGTTTCGTATCAGGCCGGTAGATCTTGTCGATAGTTTTCCAGCCCGGTCGTTCGGTGAGGTCGTCGATCCAGAAGCGACCATAGTCGCCGAAGGCCCAGATGGTCAGGAACCGGGACCGGTCGTTTGGACTCAGGGTGGGCCGCGGTTGGGTGCCCTGGAAGTAGTTCCCCGCCGCCCGGACGGTCAGGCCCACGGTGATTCCGATCGCAAGGGCGACGATCGTTCGGTACAGGAGTGGCCAGGGGCTGCTGTTGGGATGAACGGTCCCGTGTTGTTCGGAATGCATCGCTGCTGTCTCCGCGGTGCTATCTGTCCGCTCAGGCCGAGCGCCCCGTTTCGGCCTCAACGCTATAGACCGCCTCTGGGGCCAGGCTGAATGCAGCGAACAGCTCGGCGAGGAAGCCGATTCCCATCATCTGGAAGCCGAGCAGGAGGGCTGCTGCGGAATAGACCAATAGCGGGCGTTGGCCGATTGGTCCGTAACCTGGAACTCCAGCCTGGTGCATGATCCACACAAACGCCAGATAGATCAAGCCCAAACCGCCAGCAAGGCATGCGAGCACGCCGAGGGTGCCCAGGAAATGGAGCGGGCGGCTCGCGAAACCGGTAACGAAGCACACGGTGAGGAGATCGAGGATGCCTTTGAGAAAGCGGCTCGGGCCGTACTTGGAATGTCCGTACAGCCGTCTCCGATGGTGGACCGGGATTTCCGTGACCCGAAACCCGCGCGCGTAGGCGAGCACGGGAATGAACCGGTGCAGGTCGCCGTAGAGGCGAAGTTCTTCGGTAACAACCTTGCGCATGCACTTGTAGCCGCAGTTGTGGTCGTGCAGGCGCAGACCGGTGGCCAGACCGACCAGCCAGTTGAAGATCCGACTGGGGATCGTTTTGTGCCAGGGATCGCGGCGGGGGCGCTTCCAGCCGTTGACCAGGTCGAAGCCCGCCTCCAGCGTTTCCAGGAAACGGGGGATTTCTTTGGGGTCGTCCTGCAGATCGGCGTCCAACTGGAAGACAATTTCCCCCTGCGCGCGGCGGAAACCGGCATGCAGTGCAGCAGCCTTGCCGAAATTTCTGCGGAATTTGACGCCGCGGATACGGTCGTCTTCGCTGGCAAGCTCCTCGATGCGTTGCCACGATCCGTCCGTACTGCCGTCGTCCACGAAGATGATTTCGAATTCCCGTCCGGTGGCACCGGCGTGTTCGCAGATTTCCCGGGCGAGCTCGCGCAAGGACGGTTCTTCGTTGTAGACCGGCACCACGAAGCTGAGCTGGGGTCGGGGTTGGGTTGCCTCACTCATCGCTCGGGCACGGGAGTGTTCAGCGGCGGTGACGCTGTGTTGCGATCAGTTCCAGTAACGCACATCCTATCCAACAGGCCAGTTCGGCGGCCACCCAGATGGCACGCAGCATGGCGGCCAGTAGAGTGGCGTAGCGTAGCTGGTAGGATGCGAGCACCGCTGCAAGGGTCAGTTCTCGGCTCCCCAACCCCCCTGGCAGAAATGTAAGGAATCCCGCAGCCGTTGCCACGGCTACGGCGGCCAGCGAGGGCACAATGCCGGGATTGTCCAGATCCGGTAGGGCGGCGGTCGCAAACAGCAGACTCAACCCCAGAAGTCCCCAGCACAGGCTCATCAGCGCAAGCCCGCACAGATAGACTCTCCAACGAAGTCGTGGCGGGCTCTCAGGGGTAGACCGACCCAACCGGAGTGCCCAGCCTACGGCGATCGGCATGGCGGCTACGAGCAGGACCAACCCACCACCCCCCGTGAAAAGCAGGATCCCCCAGTCTACCGGAGAGCCGAAGGTGGGGGCGGTGAAATACCAGAGCACACAGCCCCCCACGCCGCCCACACCCATCATCAGGAGGGTTTCCTGAGTTGCCGTAGTAGCGAGGGCCAGGGGGGTCAGGTTCCGTCCTCTAGGCCAGCTCGTCCGCGCGACGACCACCCACACCTTTCCAGGCAGGTATTTGGCGAGATGTCCGGTAAAGTAAGCGGTGAGCAGGCTGAGCGGATGAGGCGTGCTGCCCAGGCTGCGGAGCGAGAGATACCAGAATGCAGCGCAGAAGAGCAGGCCGCTCACGTAGCAGGCTCCTGCCCCAAGAGCGGGCAGCCAGTCGATCTCGGCAAGCTCGAGCTTTCGCCCCTCTTGAAACGCTCGGTAGGCCGCGTAGGCGAGGGCTGTAGCAGTGAGCAGCACCTTCGCCGCACCGGCAAGCAGGGAACGCCAGCGTGCGCCGGCTTGGGATCGAAATGGGCCGAGTCGGCGGAGCAGATCAGGCCACATCGTCCTGGTGTCCCGCATTGGCCAGCAGCCGCGCCAACTCGTCCTCGCATGGCGTCAACTCCTCTACCCCCGTTGTCGTCTTCACCAACATGCCCGATTCCAGAAAGCGGCCAATGGGGGTAGATGTGCTCCCCACCTCCCGGATCGCGTTCTCTATTGCATGCACACGGTCCGGGGGACATGCGATAAGAAGGCAGCCGGAGCCGAGAAGTCGATAGGGGTCGGCGCGTAACGCACGGGCGATTTGTTCGGTTTCGGGAAGCACGGGGATCGCGTCCAAATCCACTTGCACACCGCACCGCGATGCCGTCGCCAGTTCCCATGCTGCAGTAAGGATGCCCCCTTCGGTCACGTCATGCAGAGCCGATGCTCCCGCCTCGGCGGCAGCTAAAGCCTCCTGCACGATGCTGATGCCGGGCTCCGTTGCCAGGGAACGGGCGCGTTGGAGGGTTTCCATGTCGATCTGTTGACGCAGATTGGGCGCGAATTCGACGGCGAGGATGGAGGTGCCCTCGATGGCGACCCCCTTTGTGCACAGCAGCACGTCGCCCGGCCGAGCCCCGTCGGCGGCAATCGGGTGCCGCGTCACCCCGGCCATAGTGCCGGCGATGGTGGGCTGACTCACCGCCGCGGTTACCTCCGTGTGCCCCCCGACAAGCGAGATCCCGAGCGCCTCACAGGTGGTGTGCAGTTCGCGAAAGATCTCCTCGACCATCGACACCTCCGTACCCTCCGGGAGCAGCAGCGTGCACAGGAACCATCGTGGCCGGGCGCCGCATACGGCCACATCGTTGGCGTTCACGTGTACGGCGTACCAACCGACACGGTGAGTGGTGAACGTGATCGGGTCGGCGGCCAGGACCAGGAACTGACTGCTATCGACCTGAATCACCGCCGCATCCGTGCCAAGCCGCGGACCCAACCGAAGGGCCGGATCGATTCTTCCCGTGTACTGGCCGAGCAGGGCGCCGAGCAGCTCTGGGGGGATCTTGCCCGAGCCTAGCTTTGTCATCGTCCATCGCACCCTTATTTGCCTAAGACCACCCACAACGTCTATTGTTGCGCGTGATTGCGGGAGCGAATGGGACGCTATGAGCCGGTGGGAAAGTATCCCGACGCCCGCCGGAGCGCGGTCGTGCATGGGAGCCCGAGTGGAAAGGGGAAGGGGGCTGCGGATGGCGACACGGGCCAGAGCGGCCCCAGCAGCAAGCCTTCGCCGGATCTTACTGCCCGAGCACGGCAGCACAGGCGGCCACGTTGGCCTACGGGCGTTGCCTGCGCCAACGGCCGGCGGTAGGAAGCTCCCGCACCCGTGCAAGGCCAGGGGCAGCTTATAGATGCCCCCAGGCAGCGCGCTGGTTGGTCAGCGGGCTCGGCGGCCTGTGGTGGGGCAGCGGTCGAACGCCCGTTTACCGGAAAACGGATGCATCCTGCCGCTCAGGACTTTTTCCGCCGGTTAGTGCGGGTCCGTTGGTTGGTGTTCTTCGCCTTGGCGGTCAGCCCCTGTTCCACTGCTGCCTGAGCCGCTGCGAGCCGTGCGATCGGAACCCGCAACGGGGAAGCACTCACGTAGTCCATACCGACCTGGACGCAGAACCGGACGCTGGCGGGGTCACCACCGTGCTCGCCACAGATGCCCACTTTCAAGTCGGGCCGGGTCTTGCGGCCTTCCTCGATCGCCATGCGGATGAGCTTGCCCACGCCGTTGACGTCCAGGCTCTGGAATGGATCGGCCTTGAACACGCCTGCTTTCTCCGGATCGACATAGTCCGGCAGGAATCGCCCTGCGTCGTCGCGCGACAGGCCCATCGTCATTTGGGTTAGGTCGTTCGTCCCGAAGCTGAAGAATTCGGCCACTTCCGCGATCTCGCCCGCCAGCAAAGCCGCTCGCGGCACCTCGATCATGGTTCCCACCAGGTACTTGATCCGCACCTTGGCTTCCTTCAGCACAGCGTCGGCCACCTGACGCGTCCGTGCCGCCAGGATCTCCAGCTCGCGGCGGTCCATGATGAGCGGATGCATGATTTCGGGCAGGACCTTGATCCCTTCCTTACGAACGGCGACCGCCGCTTCCATAATCGCGCGGACCTGCATGTCAAGGATTTCAGGGTACGTGATGCACAGTCGGCAGCCGCGATGGCCCAGCATGGGGTTTGCTTCCTTGAGCTGATGAACGCGGTGCTGGACTTTTTCCAGCGGAACACCTAACCGTTCGGCTAGCTCCTTTTGCCGCTCCTCATCGTGCGGCAGGAACTCGTGCAGCGGCGG
Organism: Planctomycetota bacterium; assembly: GCA_026981825.1. GTDB lineage: Bacteria > Planctomycetota > Planctomycetia > JALXBF01 > JALXBF01 > JALSID01. Next base: position 19,721 of record JALSID010000078.1, on the reverse strand, counting down.
ATCGAGTAAGCGGATGGTTACCGGCAGGCCGTCCATCGCGCGGAAGATCCCCTCGAAGTCGCTCCGCTGGAACTCTCGCAAACGATCCAGCGCCTTTACCCGGTCCTCCGTCGTTTCGGCCAGGATCATTTCCTGCATGGCGAGCCGCCGTTCCTCGGTGTCGAAGAACATGTGCTCGGTCCGCGTCAGTCCGATCCCTTCGGCTCCATGCTCGCGTGCCCGCTGCGCGTCGTAGGGAGTGTCAGCATTGGTGCGGACTCGGATGGTGCGAAGCGAGTCGGCGTACTTCATTAGCGTAAAGTACGCTTCGGGCAACTGCGGCAGCACAAGGGGGAACTCACCCACGTAGACCGAACCGTCGCTTCCGTCTAGGGTGATGAAGTCCCCTTGCTTCACCACCTTTCCGTTCACCTGGAACTGCTTCCTGTCGTAGTCGATCTCGATCTCGCCCGCACCGACGATGCAGCATTTCCCCCAAGCTCTTGCGACCACAGCAGCATGGCTCGTAGGACCGCCGGTTGCGGTGAGGATTCCCTGAGCCGCGTGCATTCCCCCCACGTCTTCTGGGCTCGTTTCCTTGCGAACCAGGATCACCTTGTGACCCGCTTTGGCGAGCTCTTCCGCTTCGTCCGCGGTGAAAACCACCTCCCCCACCGCGGCGCCCGGCACGGCGTTGATTCCGCGCGTGAGCCGACGGCGCAGTTTTTCCTCGGCCGGCACGGATGGGTCCAGAACCGGATAGAACAGCCGCTCCAGATCGGACGGCTTGACCCGTAGAACCGCTTCCTCCTTAGTGATGAGACGCTCGCGGACCATATCGACCGCGATGCGGAATGCCGCCTGAGGGGAACGTTTGCCGGCACGCGTCTGCAGGATGTAGAGTTTGCCCTCTTCGATGGTGAATTCGATGTCCTGCATGTCGCGGTAATGGCGTTCCAGAATCGTCGCGCACCGCTCCAGCTCGCGATACAGCTTGGGCATCACCCGCTTCATCTCGTCCAGCTTCATCGGCGTGCGAATGCCGGCGACCACATCCTCTCCCTGCGCATTCTGGAGAAAGTCGCCGTACAGCCGCTTCTCGCCCGAATTCGGATCGCGAGTGAAGCAAACGCCGGTGCCCGAGTTGTCGCCCTTGTTGCCGAAGACCATCTGCACCACGTTCACGGCCGTGCCCTTTAGCCCGGTGATCTTTTCGACCTCCCGGTACTTGACCGCTTTCTCTGCCATCCATGAGTTGAACACAGCCGCAATGGCCCCCCAGAGTTGCTCCTTGGGATCTTGGGGAAATGCCTTGCCCGTCTTGGCACGGTAAAATTGCTTGAATCGCTGGCAGAGCTCTTTCCAGCCGTCCGCAGAAACCTCCACGTCGGTCTTTACACCAAGTTCCTGCTTGAGCTCCGTCAGCATCTGCTCCATTTCGTCCTTCGAGAGGCCGATCACGACCGTGGAATACATCTGGATGAACCGGCGGTACGAGTCATAGGCGAACCGTGGGTTCCCCGTGCGGCGTGCCAGGCCTTCGACGGAAACATCGTTCAACCCGAGGTTCAGGATCGTTTCCATCATGCCGGGCATCGAGATGGCCGCACCCGAGCGGACGGAGACCAGCAGCGGGTCGTCCTGGTCGCCGAACTTCTTGCCTGTCACCCGCTCCAGCTTGCGCACATGTTGCTCAACTTCGTCTTTCAACCCAGGGGGGAATTTGCGGCCAAGGCGATAGTACTCGGCGCACGCTTCGGTTGTGATCGTGAAACCGGCGGGAACCGGCAGGCCCAGGCTCGTCATTTCGGCAAGGCCAGCTCCCTTGCCTCCGAGCAGGTCCTTCATGTCGCCGCGCCCTTCGGCCTTTCCGCCCCCAAAGAAGTAGACGTACTTGATCTTCTTCGCCACCTTGCCAGCCTTGCGTGCCCGGGCAACCGTTCTCGCCATCGCCACCGTACTCCTGACTGAAAGAGGTCCGATCTCGCTGGGTCGGTCGCACGCTGCCAAATGCGAACACACACTTTAGCGCCGCCGCGGCGAAAAAGTCAATCAAGATTCTCGACCACCCGAACCCGACCTCGAGCTCCTCCCCCTACGCGGTGCCGCGTCCCGCAAGGTGCCCGTGCTTCCCAAGACGCCGCACCTGCTCCTACCCGGCAGAACACGAACAACCGTTACCCGCCAGCGGGTTCCCAGGTTAAGAGAGATGAGCAGGTGAGCGATCAGATGGGTGAAAGTAAGGAGACCCGCGGCAAACTCATGGAGGTACCATGCGCCGGTTCACGACAACAGTTCTCGCCTTTGCCGGTGCTGCTGTTTTGCTGTCCGGGCGGCCAACGAGCGGTAACGAGCCTCCGCTGCTGACCACGAAACCGCTGATCGTCCGTACTCCCGCGCGGACTGATCGAGCCCCCCGCGCAAAGGCCACGCCCACGCGGGAGGCCAGGACGGGGATCCTGCCCGCGGGGCTGAAGCTCAAAAGGGAACGGTGTGACGAGAGCAGTCCTCAGCTTCCCCACCTTGTGCCGCACGGGTGCGTTCGACTTCCGTCTGCCGACTGGTGTGATCCGCCGTCCGCGGTGGCTGGTCCTGGCTGGCAGGCCAGCGTAGACTGGCTCGTGCTTCAACCGCGAGGGAACGACTTTCCCTATGCGACGCCAGACTGTGACTGCGGGCCACCGGATGGGACTCCCGGTGTCCTGGATATGGACTACGAGCCTGGCCTGCGCTGGACGGTGTCACGGACTCTCGCCTCCGGATGGTTGGACGTTCGTGGCACACACTTGCTGTCCGAGACGTCCAACGCTGTAGCCGCTGACGCAGGACACGACCTGAAAGATCTCGTGCTGCTCCGGCCACCGGCGGGGACAATCGACGTGGCCGCCGCTCGGTCGGAGCTGAAGTTCTGGACCGCAGAGGCGGACTACCGCCACTCGTTGCTGGGCGGTGAATCTTGGACCCTCGACGGTTTGCTCGGCGTGCGGATCGCCGCACTCGATCAGAATGCCAAGGCTTACTTTGACTCAGGCGATAGCGTCCGAATCGGCACCGACATACGTGGCGCGGGTCCTCGAGCGGGACTTGACCTCCGCAAGGAATGGGGACGTTGCTACTCGTGGGCTCGGTGCGTGGGTACCCTACTTGCGGCTCAGGCTGACCTCGATTACATCCAGCACCGGCCCGGCGCGGGCTTTAGCGTCGCAGAGTACCACGGGGAAGACGATCGACTCGTGCCGATGCTTGATCTGGAACTTGGCGTGGGCTACCGGATCACCGAAAACTGGTCGATCGGGGCCGGCTACCTCTACTCCATCTGGTTCAACGCAGTGACACCCGTGGCCTACACGGAGGCCCTCCGGGGCGGCGATCTGTACAACGACGTCGATGACACCCTTTCGTTCGACGGTACGTTCCTGCGTGTCGAGTACGTGCGCTGAGGCCGCAGCGTGGGTTAGCACCAATCGGTTAGTCGGACCACCGCGAGCCGCATCCAGCTATGTGGCGAGCCCGGCCTCGGCGCTAAGGACAGAGCTCCTCGTCCAGACCCACGTACCACTGGATGACGTAGGGGATATCGGAGGTGGCTTTCCCCCAGAGATTCGTACCTGCCAGGTGAACCGACCAGATGGCTGTGGGATCCTTGCTAGGTTCTGTGGAACTAAAAGTCCCCGCGCCGGGGATGTCTCTGCGGCCCGTTCTCTTACTGGCGCTGAGCGTTACGGTTTTCGGAGTCGCGGCCGGCTGTCGCACGCCGGCCGACGAAGAAGAGGAGACTGTCCCCTTCGAAGGGGTCACCATAAGTCTTTCCTGCGCGGTACCGACTTTGAGGGGGTTCCTGGAAGAGGCAGCCAACGAATGGGCGTTGACAAGCGGGGCCAGCGTTGTCTTTACCGAGGGGGGCGAAGGGGATATCCTCGTTTTTCCTTTGTCGGACGCAGGTGAGGTAGCGGCGGAGCGGATGCTGTCGGCTGTTCCGGAAGGGGTGTATGAGCCCGACCCGAACGCCCCCCGCGATTGGCCGGAGCCGGTGCGCGAAAACCTCTGCCACTGGGGAACGGTAGAGTGTTTCGTGCCCCTATCAGTCACGACCTACGTGCTGCTGGTGCGAACCGACCTGATTCCTGGTGGTTCGGAACATTCTCTGTCCACGTGGAGGGCGCTAGATGAGTTGGTGGAATCGCGTGAAGAAAAACCCGCCATTGTGGTGCCCGATCTGACCATCGCTTGGCTGCTTCGAGCGGCCAGTTACGCGCGGGCACCCGGGAGCTTTGCCTTCTTCTTCGATCCCTGGAAAGGGACGCCTCTGGTTGGTAGCCCTGGTTTCGAACGGGCGCTCGCGGAGTGGCTGGCGATCCGAGACAAGACGGCGGTGGGGGATGCTCGGACGTTCGCTAGCGGCCAGGTTCCTGTCGCGATCGTGGCGTCCAATGATCTTTGGCCCGTGTTTTCGAGCGCTTCGACTGTCGCCGACAAGACGCTGGTCCTGCCTCTGCCCGGTTCCGAACAGTATTTCAATCGTTCGGCGGGTCGGTGGACTGCGGTTCAGGGGGCGCACCGCGTGTCCTGGTTTGATGCGATCATGGCGGCGGTTCCGGTCGATTGTCCGGTGCGTGATGCGGCTTTCGACTTCGTTAAGTTCTGTGCGTCTCCGGACATCTCCATACGGGGGGTCGTCGATCCTCTGGTGCGGATGTCCCCCTTCCGGCTCTCGCATTTCCGACGCACCGGCGCATGGGTGAGCGGCGGATGGAATGTGGAAGCGATGGCGTCGTATTTGCTCGCCGTGCAGGAAACGCTGGGCAATCGTGTGTGTGTGGAACCATTACAGGTGCGCAACCGAGCTCGTTTCATGGAGGTCCTGCGGGATGTTGTTGAGCAGCTATGGGATTCCGGTCAGGGCGATCCGCGGCAGGGGGTAGAGCGGATGGCGTCGCGATGGCGTGCGCTCTTGGACGAGCTCGGTAAGGAACAGATTCAGGAGGACTATCGGCGCAGTGTGGGCCTGGTGGGCCTGGAGTACATGCTTCCCCAGATGTAGGCCTCCTGGTGAAGGGCCGACCAGGGCCCGGGAGTTCCGCGGGAACTCCGCTCGTGATGTGGGGCACGAATACCCGAATATCGCAGTAACGCGGCGGTCGTTCGGAAGATAGGACTGCGCTCGCCAACGCCGGATTGCCCCGCCGGAAGGGGGAAGATCCAGCAGGTCTCCTGCTGCCCGCAAAGGGGCCGGTGGAATTGGGCCGGAAGGGGATGGCAGGACCGGGGAAGTTGTCGGTGCGACGAGTGTCCCGGGTAGGGAGGTTGTTCATTGGGATCAGCCGATCCGTGCGGTAGGGGGGTTACCGCGCCCGCGGCGCCGGGAGCCGTTACCCGGGACGGCTGCGGCGTACCGGTTGACCAAAGGGAGACGCGGGTTTAGTATTGCGTGACAGTGTACAGTTGCAAGATGGTGGGGCGGTAGCTCAGCTGGGAGAGCGCCAGAATCGCACTCTGGAGGTCGGGGGTTCGACTCCCCTCCGCTCCACTGGTCAGAATTCCGTAGGCCCTCCATCGGTGGGGGCCTTTCTGTTTTGCGCGACCGTGAGCTTGCGACGCTGGGGGCACGGTTGAGCGCGCCGTCGCTTACGGCGGTGAGTCAGCCGGTACACGGAGCTGTGCGCGCGAGACCGCGGCGCTGGGGGCGCTCCTGAGCGGCCCATAGCAGCCGGTCTATTGCGAGCGGGTTGTGCCAGTCGCCGCGGTTAGGCGGGGGCAGGCGTGTGGTGTGTTGGGCGCACCTATCGAGGCGCCGTGGTCGCGCACGCGAATGGCCGGCCGGTACCACCTGCTAGACGAGCTTCACGAGGTACTCGCGGAGCTTGCCAAGGGCGCGACGGCTCCGCTCGAGTGTGGGGAGCTCGGGCGAGGGGAAGAACGTTGCGCGCAGCCAGTACAGGTCGTCTCGAAGGAACAGGTGCAACCAAACGGGGGATGCGTGCCGCCTGGATTCCTTCACGTGCGGACCGGGGGTGAAGAGCGACTCACCGCGAGTTCGCACCCGGCGGGGGAGTCCGAACGCCATGCGATCTTCCTTCGTCACCTGACGCAAAAAGTCGCGCCAGATCTCGCCGACCCGGTTCAACGCCACCCACAGCTCTCGTTCGCCAAGGGGGATGTCCACCGGTTTCAGGCTGGGATCGCCCAGTAAGGCAGCGGCAAAAGAGGGGGACTGAACTTTTTTCTCGTGGTAGTCCCTGGCGGGTACCTGGCACCGCCTGCGGAACTCGGCCGCAGTGGAGTTGACCGTAGCAAGCGTGTACTCGCTCAGTTCGCCGGGCAAATCGAAGGAGCCGAAGCCCCGTCGTGCTTTCGATCCCACGCCTCCGAAATGGCACAGGCACCATAGGGCAGCCTTGAACTGCTCGAGCACCTCCTTGCCGCTTAACCGCACTTCTGGCTTGCCGGGCATAACGGAGATGCGCACCGGACGGGCGGTGACGGTGAGTTTCCATGTGGCCGGAGCGGGGATGAACCATCGTCGCCTCCGTTCGTCTCGGACGCGTTCGTCCATGCCGTAGGTGATGTAGTGCAGCCCGGTACCGGTGCGTGGATCGGAGGCGGTGATGTTGTACTGGGCGTGGATGGACTCCCGATCGAACAGCTCTGCGTCCGGCACTTCCACGGGGGTCAACTCGATAGCTATGGGGCTACCGGTCACGGTGCTGCCCCAAAGGACGCGCTCGACCATCTGCAGTTGCCGGACCGTGAGGTAGCCGGCGTGCAGGGTGCGCCACCACCAGCGGAGTAGACCGCGTAGGGTGGTGCCCCGCAGTTCGCAGGATTCCGGCGACTGCTGGTCCGCACCGGCAAGGAATGCCGGGGAGACGAGCCGCAGGGTATAGGTGGCCCGTTCGATCGATCCGCCGGTTGGAGGGGGTGCGGCGCTCTCGTGGCCAATCCTGAGGCGGCCGTAGCCTGCAGAGGTTTTTCCCCCCACCCCTTCGAGCTGCAAGGCGCCCTGAAGCCACTCGATCGCGAGGCGTAGGTCTTCGTCGGCTACGTCGTCTCGTCGTTTGGCAACGGCGAACAGGAACTCGGCCCCCGCGGCTACTACGGGGAAGAATACGGGCATCGGGTTCTCCCAATCTCCCGGGGCTGCTTTTCCGGTGGCCTCCCCCTGAGCGTCCTGGTAGTACTCGAAGTGGTGGTTGTTCAGGATATCGATGGTGATGGCGCCCGGACGGGTCGGCCAGGCTTCGAGAAAGATCACGGTACCGACCGCCGCGCTCTCGTCCTTACCGAGATCGACCCCCACAGCCTGAGCCCATTGCTTGCGCCAGGGGGAAGGAGCCTTGCCAAAGATGCGTTCGATCGTTCTTGCTGCCTCTGCGCGGTCCGGTTGGGAAGGAAGCCAGAGACGCGTTGCATACGCTCGAGCACTACCTTTCAGTCCGGTTCCCGGCAGATAGGGAACCCCCCAGATCGGGTGGAGGGCAAGACCGGCGTTTTCAAGGGGGCCGGGTCGGGCAGTGTGCAGACAAAGGGGGCTGGACAGCCTGGCGGCGAAAGTAGTAGCGCCAATGTCGCGCAGGAGCTGCCGATGCCGGTCCAGCACGCGATCCCAAAACAGCCCATTCCAGAACTGTTCGGCGTGCCGAATCGTGTGGTTCAGGATCGCCCTTTGGTCATCCTGGCGGAGGGAGCCGTTCATCGTCGCCGGGTACTTGTCGAACAGAAGGCCGGCATTTGCTTCGCGCCCCCAGCGAGCGATGAGGCTGGCCGTACTGGTGGGCAGCGGGATGAGCCGGCGGCGATGTCGGGATTGGGATTGCCGTCCGCGTCCCTGGCGGGGCCGGGCACCAGTGTTGCGATGTCGTCGTCTGGCCACGTCTGCGCTCCTGTCGCGCCTGGTGAGGTTGCTTCGCGACGTTCTTCTTCAGTCTGTAGACCCCTTCAGACCTTCCGCCTCGGCAAACCGCGACAGCCAGGTGGCGTACGCGAGAGCTTCGTCGGTTGCCAGCCGCAAAAACTCCGCGGTCCCGTTCACGATGGCGTTCAGGAGTGCGTCTGGATCTTCCGGCGCAGCACCGTCGGGATCGTAGCGCTTGACCAGAATCCAATCGGACAGGGCCATACGGAGTGGCTTGGCGTAGTCCTTTGCCTTCAGGAACACCAACGTTTGGCCCAATCCGGCCGTCATGATCCTGGCCGTAAGCCGCTTGACCTGGATGGCAAATTCTTTCTGTTCTTTCTCCGAGAGGGTTTGGATCTTCCGCACGGTCTCCCATGCGTGGACTGCTCGCCGTTGATCGAGGGTTTTTCTTGAGTCGGCGACCTGGTTAGCCATAGCTCATCCTCGCCTACTGGCTCGATTGCTTGCACCGCGTGTCGTGGCTGTCAGGACAGTAGTCGCACCGCACAGAAACCTTTCCCCACCGTTTCGTCGGCACCGATCTGGAGGACACGGGGGATCTGCTCTTTGAGGTAGCCCAGCACTTCGGTGGCCGACATCCGACGTGCCTTTGGGGCAGCAGATTCCCCCTCGTTTTCCTGAGTATTCGCCGTGGGCACCCGCGTTTCGTTCGCAATCACAACGGCGTAGAAGACGGTCTCTGCAGGCAGGTACTCCTGGTAGAAAAGTGCCTTGTCACTGACTGTCTTCGTATCGTAGTCCAGCGCGATCCGCGCCGTCACCTCCGTGGCGTAGCGGGCAAAGTGGGTGAAGTCGTCGTCGTGGAGGACGACGAGGTGGCTTCCCAGTCGTTGGCTCGTAAGGGGGTCAACTGCGATAGACTGGCTCATCCAGCGCGCCAGGGCATCACAGGTGCCCGCCACACGGAATTCGTACTCTTCGAGGACGACCGTGTCTTCCCGGTCGCTATGCACCACGACCTCTCCGCCGGCTACCAGGGCCTCGTTCCGACCGGGGCGATTGCTGATCGAGGGGGGCGCATCGAGTTGCATGCTTGACCACTGGATGTCCTGGATGAGCCGATCGACCACGGAAGGACAGGTTACCCAGGCGAATACGCCACGAAGAGACCGAACGGGGAAGGCAAGCAGGCGCGCGTCGGTAACGCTGAGTGCACCGGCGTGAGCCCGGCTCTCCGTCACCGCGCCGGGGCCGAAGACGGCGGTCAGTTCTGGATCTTGCTCGTTGGCGCGGCGACGGGGTGATTCTGAACCCGTCTGGGCAAGGTACTTCTCTTTGGCTCGTTCGCGACACGCATCCCGTAGCACACCTTTCAGAGCCGAGCCTGCAATTGTTGGCCAGCCGGTAAATCGCTCCCGCTGAACAGGTAGGTCCACCGCTCCCAGAGCGGTACCGGTGCCAGGATGCAGAGGGGTGCGCGCCTGCAAGACAAGTAGACCGCTTCGAACGTTAGACTCCAGCCCGATCGCCATCGTCTCGCTCCTCTCGCCTTTCTCGGTTCGCGTTCCTTTCCCAGGGCATTCTTTGTTGCGGCGGCCGCTTCCACCACCATCTCCACCGTCGCCACCTTCGCTTAGTGGCCGGTAGGTGCGCTTATTCTCACGTCCCGTATCTCTGTTGAGGCGGCGCGGAGCACAGAACCGAACTTGTCCTCCTCTCCAACAGGTTCGCCCGCCACCCAGCATCCCCAGCCGTATAGGGAATCGTCCGGAAAGCTCACCAGTGGGTTCGGCAGCAGCGGACGAAGTTGCGAAAGGAGGTACACCGTTCCTGCTCCTACCGCGGTACGACTGGGCCGCGGTGCCGCCAAGGCCATGTTCCAGCCAGAGACCACCTCATAGGACCGACAACTCATTGCTACTTCGAACTGTCGAAACGCAACGGGTAGTCCGTTTGGATAAATTCCGGGCGTAAGCATGAGCACTATGGCAGGGATCCCGAACGGAACAACGTCCCGCACAGCGCCGGGCCACGAAGCCAGCGGCCAGTTTTGGGCGAGCAACTCACAACGTACGTACCGGCGTTCTCCGCCAAGCGGGAACAAGCAGCCCTGCTCGAAAATCTCTTCAAGCTGCAAGCCCTCAGGCGCCTCCAGTGCAACGTACACAAACACATCCGGACTGAGCTTGAGGAAACGACGGCTGAAGATCATGCCGCGTTCGGACGTCAACGTGTCCGGGGACAGTGCGATCCCAACACGGTTATCCCAGTTGACGACTTCCTCAGGAGAGACGATTTGCGCTTGATCCGGCACATTCCCTTTTAGGTATTGCTCGAGGCCCGCTTCGGTGAGGAAGCCATCGACCGCTTTCAACTTTCCGGGCCGGAAAGTGGTGCGATCCAGCACGCGGTAGGCGAGATTGATTCCCTCACAAATGACTGGCTGTCGCGTTGGGGTAAGCGTAACCCGAATCAGTTCTCGCTTGTCGCCGGTTTGAAGCCAGTAGAGGTCGTGAGGGATCGGGGCGAGCACTTCGTACCCGCGCGGTGTGCCCGGCCTTTTCCGGGCAAACCACGGACCATGCACGACCAATAGGCTGAGCCGTTGCAAACGCTCGTCGGGAGCTGTTACTCGCAGGGCGTCTCGGATCGTGGCACCTCGGCGAAGCTCCCTGGCCAGCGCTTCAAAGTCCCAACCGACCGTCCGCAGAATGGTGGCGAGAATTGCCCCGCCGACCGTTTGGGGAACCGGCAACCGGGAAGCGAGTCGCGTGGCTGCCGCCGACGGCCGGGCATCCCCGAAGAAAAGGACGTCCATCGGATACAGCGCCAGGGACAAGAGGGTTGTGCCGGATCCGGTTTGAGGGCTCCTTGTCGCTGCCGTGCTCATTATGCTGCCTCGGTGCTCCTACGCGTCAGAAAAGAAGCCGCCAGGAGAAGCTGAAGGAAGCTGCGAGCCGCTTCCTCCGGTGAAACCTGCTTGTTGGCTAAATGCTTGCGGTAAGTTTCGAAGGTCTCGGCAATTCCCTCGCCGCCGAATGCGGCGATGGTGCGATCTTCACTCCGTTTCAATTCCCGCACCAGTGTCCGCGCCACGCAGTCTGGTCCTGCTGCGACGACGGCGTCCAAAACGCGTGCAACCCGGTGTACCCACCGGTCTGACACACCCGAGCTGAATGCGCTCACCCACCGCTGGAATTCCTGTGTAAACGGCCACGGACAGAGGGCGCGTGTGTGTTCTCCGGATCGCCGGAGCACAGCGATGGCGAGCAAGTCGCGCCCACAGTCTTTGGCCCATTTCTGTGCCCCCTTTGCTTCGCTCAGGCCATAGCGGAGGTCTTCCTTGTGGTGTACCAGAGCGATGCCACAGCTACACGTGGCGCGCGGGCCGGGGACGAAGTAAGTGCGGCCGTCCGCCGCGGATCGGACGAATCCCTCGGGCGAGCCGTCGTCGATTGTCCCCCGGAACGCCTCGTACGCCCGGGCTGCTATTGCGCTCGCTCTGGCTGCAGGGGCGAACGCGAGAATATCATCCCCGCCGGCATAGACCAGGTAACCGCCGGAGTCTTCCACAAGGTCTGGGATGACGCGGATCGAGTAATTCGACAGCGCCGTGCTGAAGAGCAGTTGCTGCAGGGGGCCAATCAGAGGGGCGTTCCCACTGGCTCCGCTTGCTTGGGCGTCCAGCCGCTCTCGGATCCTTTCCGTGGTCAGTTCCGCAACCGATGGCCAGGCCGCCCCATCGAGCCATAGGCCCATGTTGTCGCCGTCGCTGGCGATAATGGCCGCGTAGGTCGGGGGAGCCCCGTGCTCCTGACGGGCTCGCTCGATCCGATCGAAGACCTCCCTCGGGCAGGGCGGTTCGTCCGGATCGAAGTTCGGCTCCGGCCAGTGCAACCACTCTCCGCTCCAGTGGCCCGCTTCCCGTCGGATTTGCTCAGGGTCGAGTTCCCATGGGGTTCCTCGGGTTTGGGCCAACCAATCGGCTGCCGCGATCGTGGCAAGATCTGGGAACGTGTGGCGGCCAATCGTCCGGAACGGCTCCAATTCCTGAACGGCCGGCAACAGTCGCTTGACCAGGTCTTCGCCGCAGAGGCGATCACGTCTGCTGAAGCGGATGCCCCGGATCGATGGGGCCTGGGAAAGCTGCATCCAGAACTCGCGAGAGCGATCGAAGTCGACCGGCCCCACCTGTTCCCGCTCTCCGCAGAGCGTGCACTTCGGCGCCGCCATCCCGCTGATCGGCTGTCGAAGTGGACGCGTGGTTCGTTTCACGCCATGCAGCTTGCGGGTGATAACGTGCACCGCATCTTGCCAGTTTCGGACGTCGAAACCGTCTTCGCCCAACGCGGCAATGAGCCCATGAATGGCGGTTCGCAATTGCGGGGATGGGACAAACTCGCTTCCGCCCCAGCAGAGAGCAACTTCGTCCCCATCCTCGCCCTCCGGTGCGTCGGGTTCTGGCGATCGGTCGTCTCGTTCTTGCTCGGCTCCCCGGTTGTTCTTGGTTCCTATGTCTCGCGTCAGCACCAGAACCGGCAGACTGAGCGGGACTGCCGCGTCAAAGGATCGGTCCCATCCTTCGGCCAACTCCGTACCAAGATGTTGCTGCACATGGTCGCCAAAAAGCTCCCTTACGGCGCGACCGAGCTCTTCCAGCCGCCTGCTAAGTGCCCGAACAGCAGGGCAAAGCGGCTCACGCGGCATCTCACGGTCATCGGTCAGGCGCCAGTACGCCGGGTTGTTGCCCAGCAGCAAGGCGGCGTTCGGAAAGGAGGAGACCACAAGGCGCCGCCGGTCTGGTAAGGGAACCTTTTGTTCACCGAGCAGGCGATGGAGGGCAAGGTCTAAGAGCGGGGTGCCGCGGACCGCAGGGAAGACGATCGATTGAGGGCCGCGCTCAAGCAGGTGCGCTTCGATCAGCCAGGACATCAGCAACGAGCAGAGTAGGCTTGCGCTCCACAGATCGCGGGTTGTTCGCGAAGTGCTGACGAAGCGTTGCACGCCCCCGATGTCGGCAGCATGCAGAAGGCGGGCGTCGGTGCCGGCGAAGGCGGCAGCCGCATCGAGCACGACCCAGACCGGTGCCGACGGAAGGTCGGCGTGGGCCGGGAGGAGGTCGTAGGCCGGGTTATGAGCGGCGAGCCGATCGGGGAGGAGCCGCCACAGTGCAATCGCTCGCGTTCGGGGGTCGGGAAGGTCGCTGACAATGGAGCGGATCGTTTCAGCGACGAGATCCGGCGTGCATTCCGGCAGGCGAAGGCGGTGTTCGCGGCCGCTCAGCGGGTGACGCAGCGCGACCTCCTGCCCTGCCAGAGGGGGATGATTGTCGACTTCGATGCCGCACGCTGCTAGAACCGCCGCGACGGAACGGTCCGCGGCCTGAAACCACTCTTCGCTTGGGGTCAGACCGGCTGCTTCCATGTAGCGAGCGGCGCGGTCGCGTGCCGACGCCGGATCGAGGGCGCGATCGCAAGGAAAAGCTAGCCAAACGCCGAGCAACTTCTCCCAATCGATCATCGGTATGCTCTCCTGAGACGCCGCGCCAACCGTACGCGGTCTCGGCGTGGATCTCCCCCGTGGACACCTCGCCCGCGGCGTGCAGGAGCTCTGCTGGGAGCATTTCCAGCTCGTTAAATGCCCCCTTCGCAGCGCTCCACAGCGCCGTGTCCAACCAAACTGCGACGGGGCTATGGCAGCTCATCGGATGCCACTCACGCCGGAGCAAGGCCTGAACACTCACACGCGTTCATGCAGTCGGCTTACAGGGATTGCGATTATACCGCGAGCTACGGTCTTCGACCACGGCGCGACCAGCCATCTCGGCCAGTTCCTCCGTCAGACCAACTCAGCCCAGCGTGCCATCGGTGTCTCCGTCCGGTGCAGCTCCAACGAGAAGTCTCATGGGCGAGCGGAAAGGGAGCCGAAGTGTTGGGCGCTTGCCCGTCCACGGTCAAGGGGACGCGGAGGGCCGGTCTTGAGTGGTTTTGTGGGGGCAGCAGGACCGTTTGCCCAGGTGTTTGACACGAGCGTATGGTCGGGGCGGGAGGCCCCCTATGCTGTACCGGACCGCGGCTGCACTGTTTCTTTCCCTGCTGGCTATCGGCTTCTGCCTCTGGCGTGATAGATCGATTCCGGTAACCGCGACACGCTTGGCTGGCAGGATTTGCTAGACTGGCTGCTGGGGGTGTAGGTGTGTGGGCGGCGGTGGCGAACCGGCCCAGTTCCGCGGTTCTTACCACTAGTCTGGAGGTAGGGATGGGCGGAGTTACAAGACGACGGTTTCTGGGGGGGTTCCCCCTGGCAGCGGCTGCCGCTTCCTTGGTTCCTTACTTCCCGTGGTCGCGCCGGTCGTTGGCCGATTTGGCTGCTCGATCGGCGAACGAACGTCCCCGTTTCGGAGCGATCGGAGTAGGGGGGAGGGGACGGGCGATTGCCCGTCAGGCGCAGCGATTTGCGGACCTGGTGGCCATTGCGGACGTTGATCTGAGCCACGCCGAGCAGGCACGCGATCGGCTCACCGGCGGCAAGGCGGACATCTACCAGGACTACCGTAAGCTTTTGGATCGTAAAGACATTGATCTGGTCGTGATCGGCACTCCGGATCACTGGCACACGAAGATCTGCGTGGAAGCGTTGCTAAGCGGACGCGATGTCTACTGCGAGAAGCCGCTTACACTCACCGTCGAGGAAGGGCAGATCCTGTGTCGCGTGCTTCGGCAGACGGACCGGGTCTTTCAAGTGGGCACACAGCAGCGCAGCGAGTTTGCCAATCGCTTCCTAACTGCGGTCGCGATCTGCAGACTGGGGCGGCTTGGCCGGATCAAGCGGGTTACGTGCGCGATTGGCGGAGCCCCAAAAGGGGGGCCATTCCAGAAGAGTCAGCCGCCTGACTATCTGGACTGGGACATGTGGCTGGGCCAGGCTCCGTACGTCGATTACATCAAAGAGCGGTCTCATGGTACGTTTCGCTGGTGGTACGAGTATTCTGGCGGGAAAGTGACGGATTGGGGGGCGCACCATGTGGACATCGCCCACTGGGCCATCGGGATGGAGCACACCGGGCCGTTGATGCTGGAGGTGCTTGAGGTCGAACATCCGGTGCCGTTTAAGAACGGCTATCCGACTGTCGATGACTCGTTCAACACGGCGACCCGGTTCAACGTCCGGTGCGTGTTCTCGAACGGTGTAGAGCTGTTCATTCGGCACAGCGCCAAGGAGCTGGGCTTCGGCAACGGGATACAGATTGAGGGGGAGAATGGTTCCATCTTCGTGAACCGCGGTCAGCTTCGGGGTGAGCCAGTGGACGATCTGCAGAAGGATCCGATCCCTGAAGAGGTATACCGTCTTCTGCGGAAGGGCAAGCCACTTGGGCCGCACATGGAGAACTTCTTCCTGTGTCTCCATGATCGGAGCGAGCCGGTTTCGGATGTCTACACACACCATCGGGCGCTGACCACCTGTCACCTGGCCAATATCGCGCTCCGACTGGGACGCAATCTTCGCTGGGATCCGGAGACGGAGCAGATCATCGGGGATGAGGAAGCGGCGTCTTTCCTGGGGCGCAAGCAGCGCAAAGGTTACGAAATCGTTGCGTAGAGCCGAGCAGGTGCACGCCCGAACGCACCCCGGCTTCTCCAGGGGCCGGGGTGCCCCTTTGCGCAGTCCGACAGGGCAAGCTACGTGCTTGAGCACGCGCCGTCCCTGGCACGCGCGATGGTTCAGCACGTGCGGCGAGCGATCGGTTTGTGGGGGGCAGCGCGGTGGCCGGAGCGATTGGCAGCCAGGTTTCAGACCAACCGGGTCTGTCCCTGCCGGTCCTGGCGCCGTCGCTGTGCGAAAGAGGCCGGGCGGTTATCAATTTGGTTTGTAGCGGAGCACCAGGGCTGCCCCCACCGCCGCCAACACCATCCCAACGTAGAACCAGACCTTCGGTGGTGTCGCTGGTCTGTGCCAGGCCATGCTAACCAGAGCGTTTACAATCGGGGCTCCTGCGAAGACGAGTGGGGCCACGACAACGGGTTTTCCGCCCAGCTTGAGGGCGAAGATAACGCACAACGCTCCCGCCGCACCCAATACGCCGGCCACCGTGGCATAGAAGGCACCTTTCGAGGTGAAGCGCGTCTCTTCCGCGCCCAGAGCGAGCAGCAGGCCAGGAACAACAACGGCTGTCAGGAAGTAGGCGGCACCCACGCAGAGGAAGGCGCGAAGCGGGCCGCGTCCGAGATGGACCTGCCCCTCATGAATGAACGGCACATAGGCGCCCCAGGATAGGATCGCGCCGACGACAAAAGCAAGCCACAACGGTACCATAGCTGCAAGCTCCTCCTCTTCGGTTGCTGAAGCCAACGCCCGGCTGGCGCCCGAGGCGGGGAAGGCCACCCGCAGGCTCGGTTCCGGCTGCGGGGGGGAGGGGAAACTGAAACTCGCGTGAGAAATCATGGTATCATAAAAAATTGGTCGTGACTCGTTACGTTGTCCCAGGGGGTGAGTATGAGCCGACGATTTGCGGCAGTTGTTTGGGTTGGTTTCTGTCTCGCTTCGGTTTCGGCTGCAGTCTCGGGCGATGAGCTGCGGACCACGGTGTTGGACCGCTATGTTTCCAAGCCCGACCCGGCTTACCGGTGGTCGGTCGTCGAGCGACACGAGACGGCTAACGGCGTGGTCTACGACGTCGATCTCACTTCCCAGAAATGGAAAGGCATCACGTGGAAGCACCAGTTGCTCATTTGCGTCCCGTCGGGCGAGTTTTCCCAGGATACGGCGTTGCTCTTCATTGTGGGGGGCAGTAATGGGAGTCGAGTAGCGATTCAGGAGACTGCCGTTGGCCTGATCCTGGCCAGGCTTGCCAAGGTCCCCTGTGCGGTACTGCGCCAGGTTCCCAACCAACCCCTTTTGGGCGGCCACAAGGAGGATAGCCTAATTGCCGAGACGTTCGTCAAGTTCATGAACGGCGGCGATGAGGAGTGGCTGCTGCTTCTGCCTATGACCAAGGCTGCCGTTCGCGCCATGGATGCGACCCAGGAGATCCTGGAAAAGGAAGGCGTGGCTCAGATCCAGAAGTTCGTTGTGACCGGTGCAAGCAAGCGCGGTTGGACCACCTGGTTAACCGGAGCCGTAGATCCTCGGGTTCGCGCCATCGCGCCCCTGGTTATCGACACGCTGAACTTCCATCGCCAACTACCCAACCAATTGCGGATGTGGGGCAAGTACAGCGAGCAGATCCACGACTACACGCGTCGGGGGCTGACCGAACAGCTTGACACGCCGCGCGGGCGACGTCTGGTGAGCATCGTGGATCCCTACAGTTACCGCACGCGTTACACCATGCCCAAACTGATCGTGAACGGCACGAACGACCGGTATTGGGTTGTCGACGCGCTCAACAACTATTGGGAAGATCTGCCCGAACCGAAGTACGCGCTCTACGTGCCGAACGCGGGGCACGGTCTGGAGAGTCACCGGGATTATGCGGTGACCGCCGTAGCTGCTCTGGTGCGGCACGTGGCTACTCGGGCTGCTCTGCCGCGATTGAAGTGGAAGGCCGACTACAAGGGGGACGACGAGCTTGTCCTGACTGTGACCGCGGATCAGCCCATGGTGCGGGCACGCTTGTGGCGAGCCGACTCGGCTAACCTGGATTTCCGGGAGGTGCGGTGGGTGCCTGTGGAGATGGAGAATCGCAACGACGTCTGGACCGGTACGATTCGTCGTCGAGCCGGGTTTAACCGCGCGGTCTTCGGTGATCTTGAGTTCCAGATGGGGGATTTGAGGTATCATCTTTCCACGCTGGTGTACCGGCTTCCGCGGCTTACCGCGCCAAAGGCCTCGGAGGCCGCTGCCAGCGGCCAGTAGTGCGGGAGGACGGGTGCGGAGGATCATGAGGGCTGCGGGTCACCTGGAGCAGACAGCATGCGGAATCGCTCTTTTCTTTGCGTTCTTCCTATCGTCGCCGGGCTGATCTGCTTTGGGCTGGCGGCCACCGGGCAGCCAGGAGGCGGCGGGAAGATCCGGGTTCTCATCGTGGACGGCCAAAACAACCACGATTGGGCGCGGACCTCGCCGCTGCTTGCTAACCTGCTCGAGTCAACGGGCAAATTCTCCGTGGAGCGGGCCACCACGCCACCGAGGGGGGCCAAGGCTGACGCCTGGCGTACATTTCGGCCCTCGTTTGGGAACTATTCCGTGGTGGTCGTCAACTACAACGGGGAAACCTGGCCGGGTGACGTGCGGACTGCGTTCGAGCGGTATGTTGCCAGCGGGGGTGGGGTGGTTGTGGTGCACGCCGGGAACAACCCGTTCGCCGACTGGGAAGAGTACAACCGGATGATCGGCCTGGGCTGGCGGAACAATCGATTCGGCTGGCGGATTTATCTGGACGATGGGGGGCGAATCCATCGCGTGCCCCCTGGCGAGGGACCCGGAGCCGGCCATGGTCGGCAGCATGAGTATGTGGTGACGATCCGCGATCCCGAGCACCCCGTGACTCGCGGTATGCCGCGACAATGGCTTCACACACGCGACGAGCTGTACCACGGGCAACGTGGCCCGGCGGAGAAGATGCACATCCTTGCTACCGCGTACTCCGACCCAAGAACGGGCGGAACGGGTGTTCACGAGCCCGTGGTGTGGTACGTGCCCTACGGCGAGGGGAAGGTGTTCACCATTCTTCTGGGCCACGTGGGACGAAGCCAGGCGGACCCGGTCGCCATGCGCTGCGTTGGCTTCGTTACGCTCTTCCGTCGTGCTGCGGAATGGGTTGCGACCGGGAGGGTTACGTTGCCCGTGCCGAGGAATTTCCCGTCGGCCGATCGGACGTCTGTGATCGATCTGCCACGCTTCGGAGACTGATCCCCGGGCGGCATCGGACGAGCCTGCATGTCCTGGCCGTTGGTCTGGCTGCGGCGAAGCAACCGCCGTCGGTGGGCCGCGCCTTTCGACCGCCCCTCTTTTCCCCTGCCTTTTAACACCGAGCTCTGGCTCCAGACACTGCGGGAGGTTAACCGCAGATGGGGCGCGATGCCGGTCGGGAGAAGGCTTCGGTATCCGTACGCGACCGATTAGTCGGTGCGGGTCGTGCTAGGCGTGTGGGGTAGAATGGAAAGGAACGCATGAATCGGCTTTGATCTTACAGTACTGAGACTCCTCGCAGTACAAGGCCCTCCTGATTGATGCTAATCTCGACCGTGTTCGCAGTGTTTGGCAGGCCGGTGTCGGTTAAGCGAGCTTTTGGTGTGCTCCTGCTGATCGTGCTGGCCGGCGCGGCCGCGCTGCTGTCGCGGGATCTCAGGGGTCGTGGCACGGTACCGAAGGTAGAGTTGGTTCGCGTCCTACGGCAGGACATGGAGCTGTACGTCGTTGAGCGCGGCCGTGTGGAGTCGCAGCATGTGGTGGAGATCAAGTGTGAGGTTCCGCGTGGAGGGAGTCGTCGTGGCGTGCGAATTCTGTACCTCGTTCCCGAGGGAACTTATGTGAAGAAGGGGGATCTGCTCATCGAGTTCGATTCGTCGTGGGCCAGGGAAAGGTACGATCGCATCTACGCCTCGTACTACCGTTCTCAAGCGCACCATATCTGGCGGTCAAGTGCTTACGAGAAAGAAGAGATCCTGAGCCAGATCCGGCTAACCCAGGCGCAACTGGATCTGGAACGTGCCAAGTTGCGACTGCAGCAATTCGAGGATGAGGCGGGTGGGCGGTTCGCCATGGACCTGCAGGAGGCGATGATGGCCCTTGAGGAGGCGATGACGCTTGTGGCCGAAGGTCAAGCACGCCTGTTGCTCGAGCGGACCCGATTGGAAGGGGTGCGGATGTTGTTCGAGCGGGGTTACCGAGGTCGGGGTGATCTGGACCAGGCGACGTTTGCTTTCTTGCAGGCGCGGGACATGGT
>JALSID010000077.1 GCA_026981825.1 Planctomycetota bacterium | reverse complement strand
ACTGGGCATGATTACGCTCGAAGACATTCTGGAAGAGCTGATCGGCGAGATCGAGGACGAATTCGATCGGATGCCGGCCCGGTGCGAGTACGCGGAAGGCAGTTGGTTGGTTGGTGGGGGGATAACCCTTGGTCAGCTCCGCCAGCGGGGCGTCGATCTGCTCAGCCTTTACCCTGAACAGGAACGGCAGAAGCGTGAACAACAGACGCTGGCTGATTGGTTCGAGGAGCGAATTGAGCGCGTCCCCAAGGTGGGGGAAGCGATCGAGGCAGGACCGTACACGCTTTACGTGCAGCGTGTGCGCCGCCGGCGTGTGCTGGAAGCGAGGATCACCACCGACGGTAACCAGCAGGCCTCAAGTCTTGCGGCAGCATCCCCAGCCAGAGGCTCATCGGGATAGACGAAAGCACATCGTGGTTTCCGCCCCGCGAGGCGTCTGCGTCCTGGCGGTACGGTGTGTCGTCCGCCGGGTTAGGACGACCACCACGGGCACCTAAGCGGGGTTTCACCCCGTTTGCGACTCCGGGCGCGGCCTGGTCTTGTGTGGTGCCGGCCCCGCCATCTGGAAAACTGCTAGTTTGGCCGGGGCCCGACGGCGTCCCAGGTCTCCCGGGTGGGTGCGCCGGGTTGACGAAAAGGTTTTGGAGGCGGTGGCAGAGGTTGAGGCTGCAGTTGGCCGCGCGGGTTGTCGGGGCCGGCCAGGCGCGTTCCGGTGGGTAGGCGCATCGGGCAGGAGGTGGGCGTCTCGGCTTCGCAGCGCTAAGAGCGGGAACCTTGGGTTGCCGATAGGAGTCTAGGGAGATGGCCGTGGGCCGTTTGGGAGTTGGTTTTTGGGGCTCTTGACGGCTTGACGGCGTGATGTAGAATGCTGATGGCCATCGAGAGGATGGCTGGCCTGACCGGCGACGTTGGTTGCGGTTGGGTGCTTGATCCCTGGCAATTCGGGTGGCGGCGATCCTGGGAGACTGGGATCGATCGCGAGGACAGGTCGGAGTTTCAGGCGGCCTGGCCGCTGCTGGTGTGTATGCTGGTAGCGGTCGACCCCGCCCTTTCGGTAAGGTTGATGGGGCCCGCACGGTACGGGCTGCGTGCTGTGCGGGAGGACCCGGAAGCAGCCTTATTGGAAGGGTTTGATCCTGGCTCAGAACGAACGTTGGCGGCGTGGATTAGGCATGCAAGTCGTGGGCGAAAGGGGCTTCGGCCCTGAGTAGACCGGCGAACGGGGCAGTAAGGCGTGGGTAACCAACCCCCCGGATGGGGATAACCCCTGGAAACGGGGGCTAATACCCAGCGGGCTCACGGGGACTTCGGTCCTTGTGAGTAAAGGGTGCGAATCCGCCGGGGGACGGGCTCACGTGGTACCAGCTTGTTGGTGAGGTAATGGCTCACCAAGGCTACGACGCCTAGCGGGTGTTAGCGCATGGCCCGCGCCACTGGGACTGAGACACTGCCCAGACACCTACGGGTGGCTGCAGTCGAGAATCTTCGGCAATGCCCGCAAGGGTGACCGAGCGACGCCGCGTGGGGGAAGAAGGCCTTCGGGTTGTAAACCCCTGTCAGGAGGGCGGAAAGGCCTGGGGGATCTCCCCTGGGCGTTTGACCTCCCTCCAGAGGAAGCACGGGCTAAGTTCGTGCCAGCAGCCGCGGTAAGACGGACCGTGCGAACGTTGTTCGGAATTACTGGGCTTAAAGGGCGCGTAGGCGGCTGGCTAAGTCGGTGGTGAAAGCCTCCGGCTCAACCGGAGAAGTGCTACCGATACTGGCTGGCTCGAGGGAGGTAGAGGTGCGTGGAACTACCGGTGGAGCGGTGAAATGCGTTGATATCGGTAGGAACGCCGGTGGCGAAGGCGGCGCACTGGGCCTCACCTGACGCTGAGGCGCGAAAGCCAGGGGAGCGAACCGGATTAGATACCCGGGTAGTCCTGGCTGTAAACGATGGGCACTGGAGGGTAGACGCGGCTGACGCGTTTGCTCTCGTAGCGAAAGCGTTAAGTGCCCCGCCTGGGGAGTATGGCCGCAAGGCTGAAACTCAAAGGAATTGACGGGGGCTCGCACAAGCGGTGGAGCATGTGGCTTAATTCGAGGCTACGCGAAGAACCTTATCCTGGGCTTGACATGCACGGATGCCCGCCGGGAAACCGGATTGGGCTGCCCCTTTGGGGTGAAACGTGCACAGCTGCTGCATGGCTGTCGTCAGCTCGTGTCGTGAGATGTCGGGTTAAGTCCCGTAACGAGCGAAACCCCTGTCCCTAGTTGCCAGCGTAAAGTCGGGCACTCTAGGGAGACTGCCGGTGTTAAACCGGAGGAAGGTGGGGACGACGTCAAGTCATCATGGCGCTTATGCCCAGGGCTGCACACGTGCTACAATGCGGCGTACAGCGGGAAGCGAAGCCGCGAGGCGGAGCCAATCCCTAAAAGCGCCGCTCAGTTCGGATCGCAGGCTGCAATTCGCCTGCGTGAAGGCGGAATCGCTAGTAATCGCGGATCAGCTACGCCGCGGTGAATGTGTTCCCGAGCCTTGTACACACCGCCCGTCAAGCCACCAAAGTGGGGGGCACCTGAAGTCGCCGGGAGCTAACCCGCCTTCGGGCGGGAGGCAGGCGCCCAGGGTGAACTCCGCGATGGGGACTAAGTCGTAACAAGGTAACCGTAGGGGAACCTGCGGTTGGATCACCTCCTTTCTAAGGGGCAAAACCCCGGCGTCCTGGAGGGTGCTGGTGCT
This sequence comes from Planctomycetota bacterium, assembly GCA_026981825.1. Lineage (GTDB taxonomy): Bacteria > Planctomycetota > Planctomycetia > JALXBF01 > JALXBF01 > JALSID01. The sequence goes on along the minus strand of JALSID010000077.1, from coordinate 2,437 downwards.
GGCAACGGCACCAGGCCACCGGGGTAACCTCCAGAGACGCAAGGTCAGCCCGACCTGCCCCGGCCGGAGCTTCTCCTTCCGCTCCGGACCTCGCGAACCGCCACCCGACGTCCCGGGGATCCATGGTCGGGCGTTCCACACGAACGCCCGATTTTTTATGCGCCGCCGCTTTTTTTTGGCGTGCGGCAGTCCTGTGCCCCTTTTTTGGAGTGCGGCAGTCCCCTGCCGCTTTGGCTTTTTGGAGTGCGGCACTCCCGTGCCGCTTTCACTTACCCCTCGCCAGACCGGATACAGCGCCCGGTCCCGCCGGCTGGGCCGCTCGCAAGCCGGAGTAGCCGGGGCCTGCATGCGGTCGGCCGGGCGCGGAGGGGCCGGACCGCCGTGGCGCCGGCGACGGCGCAGTGGTACCCCCGCCGCGCCGCGGCGAGGAAGACGGCTCGCCAGTGTGCGCTCGGACCCGGCCGCCTGCGCAGCGGCGCATTCCTCGCCAGCCCGGGCTACTCCGAGCGGCGAGCCGCAGGCTCGCCGAGGCCGCGGCGCCTCCCGCGGGGCCGCGACCGCTCGCTAAGGCAACCAATGCGGGACCGGGGCCGCTTCGGCGGGCCGCCGAAGCGGGGAGAGAGAGCGCGCGCCCCATTGCCTATCCCGCGACGGCGGGCTTTTCTCTCGCTCGGCGGGGGGCATTTCTGCCAGCGCTTCCTTGGCGCCACCGCCGTGGGGCGGACCCGGGGCCGGGTCGCGCTACCACTGCTCCGCCGTCGCAGCGGCGGAGCTCCGGTCCCGCCAGGCGGCGGGCTCGAGGCCGCTTCGGCCCGGGCGGGCCGAAGCGGCGAGAGAGGGCGCGCCCTATGGCCGATTCCGCGACGGGCAGGCGCTCTTCCTTTCGGGGGGGATGATTTTTGCCACCGCCTCCTGCGTCCGCGGGGGCCCGGCAAAGGGGGGACGCGCAAGACCAGGGCCGGATCGCCAAAGCGGGACGCGGGAGAAAGGAGGAGAGAGCGCGCCGGGGACAACTCAGCAGCCGGCGCCTCGATGGACCCGCGGGGGCGGGAAGGGACGGACCGCCGTCGCGCCGGCGACGGCGCAGTGGTACCCCCGCCGCGCCGCGGCGGGGAGCACGGCTCGGCAGCGTGCGCCCGGACCTGGCCGCGTGCGCGGAGGCGCATTCCTCGCCAGCCGGGGCTAATCCGAGCGGCGAGCCGCGGGCTCGCCGAGGCCGCGGCGCCTCCGGCGGGGCCGGGACCGCTCGCTACGGCAACCAATGCGGAGCCCGCCAGGCGGCGGGCTGCGGGCCGCTTCGGCCGGCGGCCGAAGGGGCGAGAGAGAGCGCGCCCCATTGCCGATCGCGCCACGGGCGGGCTTTCCTGCGCTCCGCGGGGGGCATTTCTGCCAGGGGTTCGCTGACGCCCGCGCCTTGGGGCGGACCCGAGGCCGGGTCGCGCTACCAATGCGCCGTCGCCGGCGCGACGGCGGTCCGGCGCTCTCCCCGGTCCCGCCAGGCGGCGGGCTCGGGGCCCGCTTCGGCCGGCGGCCGAAGCGGCAGGTGCGCAGGCGCGCCCCCCTGGTAGGCCCATCGAAGGGCAGCTTTTCTTTGTATCGAAGGCGACACTTTTCGCCAGGGCCTGTGCAGCGCCGTCGGGTTTGGAGCGGACCCGGGGCCGGGTCGCGCTACCACTGCTCCGCCGTCGCAGCGGCGGAGGTCCGGACCCGCCAGGCGGCGGGCTCGAGGCCGCTTCGGCCCGGGCGGGCCGAAGCGGCAGGTGCGCAGCCGCGGCCCCCTGGTGTGCCCATCGAAGGGCGGCTTTTCTTTGCATCGAAGGGGATGCTTTTCGCCAGGGCTTGTGCAGAGCCGTCGGGTTTGGGGCGGACCCGTGGCCGGGTCGCGCTACCAATGCGCCGTCGCCGGCGCGACGGCGGTCCGCCGCTCCCCTCGTCCCGCCAGGCGGCGGGCTCGGGGGCCGCTTCGGCCGGCGGCCGAAGCGGCCAGAGGCAGCGCACCCCATTGCCGATCCTGCGAGGGGCGGGCGGTTTCTTCTTTTTGCCAGCGCCTCCTGCGTCCCCGGGGTTGGCGCCAGAGCGGGGATGGGCAAGACGAGCGTCGGATGGCCAAAGCAGGCCGCGCGAGAAAGAAGGACAGCGCGCCTGGGCCAGCCCGGCAGCCGGGGCGGGAACGCAACCGCCGGGCGCGGAGCGGCCGGACCGCCGTCGCGCCGGCGACGGCGCAGTGGTACCCCCGCCGCGCCGCGGCGGGGAGGACGACTCGCCAGCGTGCGCCCGGACCCGGCCGCGTGCGCCAAAGCGCATTCCTCGCCAGCCGGGGCTACTCCAAGCCGCGAGCAGGGCTGACGCACTTCACTCGGTCGGAAGGGGGACCTCAAAGAGCAGGTACTCTAGGTAGGAGGGATCCCAGCCGGCTTTCTTGCGCCGGGTTCGAATA
>JALSID010000076.1 GCA_026981825.1 Planctomycetota bacterium | reverse complement strand
GTAGGGATGCCCTCCAGGGGGATCGAGCCCGACCTGAAACGGGGGAACGTACGACCCATCGCCGACACTGTCCACGGCGGTGTGGGGCTGGCCAGACGGGACGACGCAACCCCTGAGGCCGTCTTTGGGCAAGGACTCGCTCGCCGAACAACGCTCACCACTCGGCAGTGCCGCGCTAGTACTGTTTACGCAGCCTTGACGATGGGATCCCGAGCAGCTTGCGGTACTTCGTCACGGTTCGTCGTGCGATGTGGATGCCTTCTTCCTCGAGCTTCTGCTTGATTTGATCATCATTCAGTGGGCGGGACTTGTCTTCGTTGGCCACAATATCGAGCAACTTTCGTTTCACCACTTCGAATGCCACCTCGTCCCCGCTATCGGTTATCGTGCCTGTGCCAAAGAACCGCTTCAGAGGCAGGATGCCCTGGGGGGTTTGGATCCATTTCTCGTCCACGGCGCGGCTGACCGTCGTAACGTGCACCCCCACTTTATCCGCCACATCCTGCATACGAAGCGGGTGCAGGTACTCCGGGCCTTTCTCAAGAAAATCCTTCTGATGTTCGACGATCGCTTGGGCGACTTTCAAGAGCGTGTTCCGCCTCTGCTCGATGGAGTCCAGCAGCCATCGGGCGGATTGGATCTTCTTCTGGATGAAGCGTTTTGTCTTCGCATCAACGCGAGGGTCACGAAGGAGCCGTTGGTAACGCTTGCTGATCCGCAGTTGGGGCATCCGCTCGTCGGCCAGGCGAACCTCGAACTCTCCGTCCTGGTTCCGTTCCACAACGACGTCCGGGACAACGTAGGGCGCTTCCTCCGGGCTAAACTGGGCGCCTGGGTGGAGGACCAGGTGCTGCAACACCTTGATCGCCTTCTTGATCTCTTCCAGCGGGATCCCGCTTTTGCGTTCGATCTGAGGGAGTCGGTTGTGTTCGAGGTCGTCCAGGTAGTCCCGAATGAGGACACGTAAGGTATCGGCGTGGGGGGTATCCGGGGTCAGTTGGAGCAGCAGGCATTCTTGAACGCTCCGCGCCCCTACACCGGGCGGATCCAGCTTCTGTACCTGGCGTAGAGCTTGCTCGAGTTCCTCTACGGTTGTTGGGACAGGGGATGAGGCGGCAAGGTCTTCGAGGGGAATCCGAAGGTAGCCGTCGTCGTCCAGGTTGTAGATCAAGTACCTGGCCAGTTCGCGCTGCCGATCAGGGATATCCAGGAAAGCCAGTTGATGTTCGAGGTACTCCTGGAGGGATTCGGGGCGGGACGGGACGTTTTGCATCGCGTCGTGCTTCCGTTCCGACGCTTCTTCCAGAGCCGATCGCGAGACGGTGGGCTGATAGTCGCCGTCATCATCCGCCCACCCCTCGTCGTTGAGCCGGGCGATTAGATCGAGATCTTCGGGGTCGAGTTCACCCAGTTCCTCGCTCGATTCCTCCGCATCGGTCGATTCGTTGGTCCCGGTTAATTCGTCTGCTGTTGCCGGTTCGTCCACGCCGAATTCCGGGTCGACGAGCGCGGGGTTCTCATCCAGCTCCTGAACAATCCGCTCTTGAAGGGCCATGATGGGGAGCTGGAGGATTTCCATGGACTGGATCATCTTCGGCGCCAGTTTGAGGCGCATTTCCTGGCGAAGTTGAGGTGACTGTTCCAGACGCATGTCTTCTGCCCTTTCATGCTTGTCATAGGTGGCTTCCGCTGACGGCGGCCTACTCCCCGAGTTGCCACCTTTCCCTCGTCCTTCCTTTGAATTCTAACGCCTCAGCGGCTCCGCTGCGACCGCTCCGGGGTTGAAGGTGGGTGTGTGGCCGCCAGGATTTCCGCTTCTGGGTTACCAGGCGGGCGGCAACGGGGCTAGACGGCTTCCGTGCGCTTTGTCCGGCGTGCGTTTCGCTCGGTGCCCGACCAACGAGAACCATTCGGCAGGGTCGCGGCACCGTCCTACGGCGGGGTGTGGACGACGACGGGCCACGATGGCTTTGCCAGCGTTCGCCGCTGAGGGGCAACGGCGGATGGGGGCGGCCAACGGGGACGGAAGTGCGGAGGGTCACCGCCCCGGTCGTTCAACGGGGCGACGGTCGCGAATCGCGTTGACGAGCATATCGGCGGTGGCGATTTCAAGCCCACTGCCTGGGACGAGGCCACGAGCCAAGCGGGTGATCTGCACAGGTAAGTCCCTGAGGAGCTCGACGATGTACGATGCGGTGGTGTCTCCTTCCGTAGTTGGGCTGGTTGCGAGGATGATCTCTTCGGGTTGCTGGTCGTGGATCCTCTTGACTAGGTGATCCAGGCTCAGGTGGTCGGGTTCGACGCCTTCGAGAGGGGAGATGCGTCCGCCGAGGACGTGGTACAGACCGCGGTATGCTCCGCTGGATTCGATCACAACGAGGTCCCGCGGTTGTTCAACCACGCAGATTCGCGTGCGGTCACGGTTTGGATCGCGGCAGATCTCGCAAATCTCCTCTGTCTCGGTGAAGTTATTGCAGATGGCGCAGCGTCGGACCCGCCTGGCCACCTGTTCGATTGCTTGGGCGAGCCGCCGGGCGTAAGGTTGGTGGTGTACGAGGTAGAGGCTGAGGCGTTCTGCCGTGCGGGGGCCGATTCCAGGCAACTGGGTGAGCAGCTCGATCAGATCGCGAATGGAGCGACTGTAGCCGGCCATCACTCCCTCACTGCTCGGTAGTGCTGACGCTCCATCTGGCGGCGAAGGCGACCGACGCTGCGGTCCGTTCGATCAGCGGTTTTCCTCGTTCTCTTCTGGGTTCGTAGGGGAAATTCCGGACATCATGGCTTCGGTCAGCGCAGATTGCGTGACCGCCCGTGCCTGCTCGATGAGGGCATGATTCGCCTCGGTGATGGCGGTCTTCAGGAGTTCCTGGAGCAAACTGGGGTCGTCTTGCTGAAGCAGCATAGGGTCGATCTGAACGTCCAGCGCGGTACCGGTACCGTCAATGACAACGCGGACCAGATCGCCGCCCGCTTTGCCCTCCAAACGGAGCCCTTTGAGCCGCTGCTCGATGTTGCGGAGTTGGTCAAGCACCCGCGGAAGGTCACGGAACAAGTTAAGCGCATGGCGTAGGTCTCGAAACACTCTTCACTCCTCCCTCGCCGTTGGCTGCGTTCGTTCCTCCAACGGATCGACCCGAACGATGCGGGCTCCGAACCGGGAAATCAATTGCTGGACGTACGGGTCTTCTTGAGCGCGCTGCCGCAGCTCCTGGGGCGGAGTACCGCCGAAACCGGTTCGCTCGGCTAGTTCAACGCGTACGGCGCACGCGTCTCCCAGTCGTTCTTGAATCGCTGCTTCAAGCTCTTTCGCCCTCTGAGCGGTTACCAGAGCTGACGGGACCTGCACGCGGAGCAGGGAGCCGTCGTGGGTGATGGCCGCGGCGGTCAGCGCCGCGCGCATGATCGGTGCCAGGTCTCCGCCGAGTACGTCCAGGAGCTCGGCCGCTGTGGTTGGGATTGGGGCTGTCGGGCGAGCGGTTTGTCCGGCAGGGGGGTCATTCAGTGAAGAGTTTTTTTTTGCGCCGGAGCGTCCGGCGGAGCGACGCGACGGTTCGGCCGTTGTTGATGAGGGGGCAGTGGAGGGAGCCCGTTGGCCGCGCACCGAGGTTGCTGAGCCGGACTCCTCGGGCTGGAGGGTGGCGAGGAGGTCGTCAATGGCGGCGATTTCCTGTAGGCGACTCAACCGGAGCAGGGTGAGCTCGATGACGGCTCGTCCAAGCTGGCTTGTACGCAGCCTCGTTCGGGCTTCGATCAGGATGTCAGTAGCGGCGAGGATGGTGTGTAGGTTCCAGTTCTTGGTTTGTTCAACCAGCCTTGGCCGGAGCGATTCGCTCACGTAGACAAGTGGTGCGTTTTCCCCCGCAATAGCCACCGCAGCCAGCTCTCTGAAGTACTCGACCAGTTGCGCTACAACCTCCTCGGCGCGAACTCCGGAAAGGAACAGACGATCGGCGGCTGCCAGCAGTCCGGCGGCGTCACCGGCAGCCATCATATCGACCAGATTGGCGAGTTGCTCGTCGTTGATCGTGCCGAGCAAGCGGTGGACTTGTTCGGCCGTCAACCGGCCCCCGCTGGCGGACAAAACCTGGTCCAGCAGGGAGAGGGCGTCCCGCATTGAGCCAGCGGCCCGACGAACGATCGTGTGCAGCGCTTCCGGCTCATAGTGGACCTGCTCGTTCTGCAGGATCTCTTCCAGCTTTCGCCGCATGAGCTCGGGCGGAATGCCGCCGAAGTCGTAGCGCTGACAGCGGGAGAGGATCGTGGGCGGGATCTTTTGCGGGTCGGTGGTGGCGAAGATGAACTTGACGTGGGCGGGCGGCTCCTCCAGGATCTTCAGCAGCGCGTTAAATGCCTCGCGTGTGAGCATGTGGACTTCATCGATGATATAGATCTTGAACCGGCTCCGAGTGGGCCGGTAGTAGGCGTTCTGGCGGAGTTCGCGGACTTCGTCGATGCCGCGGTTGGATGCGCCGTCGATTTCAAGCACATCGATGTCGTCGCCCGTCGCGATCGCTCGGCAGTTGTCGCACTCATCGCAAGGTTGGGTTGTCGGTCCTTTGACGCAGTTGAGGGCTTTGGCGAGGATTCGGGCCATCGTGGTCTTGCCCACGCCCCGTGGGCCGGCGAAGAGATAGGCGTGGCCCACGCGGTTGGCCTCGATCGCTCCCTTCAGCGTGCGGGCGATCGCCTCCTGCCCCACCACTTCGTCGAACTGGCGGGGGCGGTAGCGGCGGGCGAGAACGGTATATGCACGAGATTGAGTTCTTTCCGCGTCAACCGCCATCGTTCTTTGCCTTGTTCGGGAGAAGCTCGACGTGGTCCTCTCCGTGCTTCGTGTGCCCAATTGTAGCGGCTGGCCAGGAGGAGATGGCTGCTCTCGGTACGCGTGGGAAAAAAGCGTGCCGCACGCGCACCCCCCTTCGAAGCTCCGGCCCTCGGCTCACCCAGGCAGGTAGCTCAGGAGAGGTTGGCCCGCCGCACAAGAGGAACACTGCTTAGGGCTGCTTGGTTCCCCACCTGACCCGGTTCACAGGTCCCCTTTGCGGGGGTCCTCTCCGTCATCACCCCTTGCCAGGGCGGCACGCAGCCGTCGCCCCTCAGGGTGGGAATTCAGCCCGGCTACAGCGGATTGCCGGTTCAGGGAACCGCTAGCTCCCCGCCTAGCGCGTGCTGCACATTCCTAGGATAGGCGCCAAATCGCGCCAAGACAACTCCTTCAACTGCGACGCACGGCACCGTTCGTCTGTTCCCGATCGGGCCGCCCCCGGCGTCAGGAAGGTGGAAATTGAAACTTGGCGGGCACCGGTGCGTATACTGAGCTAGCTTCGGGTAGGTAGCACCCTTCCTGGCCTTGACCACGCGCCGCGGCGTGAACCTTTAACCAAGGGGACCGATGCATCCGTGGCCGAGCGATTCGTAACACGACTTCTCCGTGCGCTGGTTTCGATCCTCCTCACGGCGGCGATCCTCGGAGGTGGCTATGTCGGCATGGAAGCGCTAAGCAGATTGAAGCGGGAGGCTCCTCGGGACCAGAGTGCGCTACCTGAGATCATTGTGGAGGTCCAGCGGCTGCATCGCCAGGACTATGTGGAGTGGCTGCTGGCATACGGGGTCAGCCGCGCGAAGCGTGAGAGCAGTGTCGCTGCGGAAGTCGCCGGCAAGATCGAACGCGTTGCGGTCGAACTCGATCCGGGCAGCTATGTTCAGGCGGGCCAGGAGGTGGTCTGGATCGACGACACCGACCTCCGCCAGCAGGAGCGAGCGACGCTGGCTCGGCTGGAGCAGGCCAGGGCGCGGTACGAGAGGCTGAAGTCCACGCTGCGCGGGGTGGAGAAGAACCTCGCCCTGGCTCGCCTGGAACTCGAAACCGCACAGCGGCAACTGGATCGCCTCCAGGAAGCGGTGAGGCGGGGGGCAGCGTCTCCCAGTGACGTGGATGCCCAGTTGCTGGCCGTAAGAGCGCGTGAGCGTGCCGTCCTTGACCTGGAGAACCAGAGGGAGGCGATCGAACGAGATCTGGAGGGGGCTCGCGCCGAGGTGGACGCCACCGAAGCCACTCTGGCCCAGGTCCGGGAGAATCTGGCCCGTACGGTGGTACGTGCTCCTTACGGCGGTTATGTAGTGGAACGGTTCGCCCAACCGGGGCAGTACGTGGCACCGGGAACCGTTATGTTCCGTCTCGTGGACCGCTCGATCGTCGAGGTCTCCGTGGCACTACCCGCGGGCCGTTACGGCCAGGTGAAGCCGGGCAACTCCATCGAACTGCGCATCCGCGAAGACGGGCCGGTGCTCTGGAGCGGACAGATCAGCCGGGTAGCCCCTACGGTCGATCCGTCCTCCAGAATGTTCCACGTCTACGCGGATGTCACCGCGCCGGACGGGCGCGAAGCACCCATCCCCCCCGGGGCGTTCGTGGTGGCGAACGTGCAGGCCCGCACTTTTCAAGGGGTCTTTGCGATCCCACGGACTGCGTTTCTGGAGAACAGGGTCTACGTGGTGAAGTCGACGGCCGGGGACGGCGAGCTCGGTGTGATCGAGGAACGCATCCCTAAGGTGGTTGAGTTCTTGCCCGACGTGGTGCTGGTGCGAGAAGGGTTTGCCGACGGAGAAGAGGTGGTCGTGACCAATGTCGATCTTGTTGCCGACGGGGTGACGGTCCGCGTCTACCGGCCCGAACCGCACGGCGCCCAGGCCGAAGCCTGGCGCCCCTTGATCGGGCGGCTGGTGCGCCATCGGCCCATTCCCACGGTGTCCGGGGGGAGCGGTTAATCGTGAACCTGCCGCGGTTTTCTGTGCAGAATCCGGTGGCCGTCAACCTGCTCATGGCAGCCATTCTCGTGGGCGGACTCCTTGCAGCGTTGACGATCAACCGCGAATTCTTCCCAACCATATCGCCAGACCAGATTCTGGTGATCGTGCCTTACCCGGGCGCCACTCCGGAAGAGGTCGAAAAGGGGGTTGCTCGGCCGCTAGAGCGGGAGCTGATGGATGTGCAGGAGGTCGATGAGATTCGCTCCCAGATCTATGAGGGGCTTTGCCTGACCTACATTGTGCTCGAAGAGGGGGCAAACGGTGAGGAGATCATTAACGACGTTCGCGGCGAAGTCGACATCGCTCGCGCCGATTTCCCGGACGCGGTCGAGGACCCACGGATCGAACTGCTGCGCCCCTTCATCCCGGTGATTGCCATTGTCCTGCATGGCAACGTATCGGAGCGGCAATTACACGATGCGGGCTTGCGGGTTCGCGACGAGGTACTGGCCTTTCCAGGCGTTGCCCGCGCTATCCTGACCGGCACTCGACCGCTCGAGTTGCGTGCCGAAGTAGACCCGGAAAAGCTCGAACAATACGGGCTCACCTTTGAAGAAGTGGGCCGCGCGGTCGCCCAACAAAACGTCGATGTCCCCGGCGGTCGACTGAAGACCAGGAAGGGGGAAATTGGCGTCCGAACCGTGGGGGAATCCGACGTGGAGACCGAACTGGCCCAGTACATCGTCAAGGCTGACCCCAGCGGACGCGTCCTTCGGCTGTCCGACCTCGCAGTCGTCCGAGAAGCGTTTGCCGAGGATCCGCAGCGGGGATTCTACAAGGGGGAACCGGCTGTGCAGATCCTGATTTTCAAAGGGCCCGAGGCCGATGCCATCAGCCTGGCCAACCGCGTCAAGGAGTATGCCCGGAAGCTTCAAGGCAGCTTAGCCGGGGGGGCTATCAAGGTGACCACCAGCACGGACCTTTCGCGGTTCATCGCCCAGCGTCTGGACCTTATGCTTCGCAACGCGCGATGGGGGATGCTATTGGTCGCCATTACGCTGGCTATTTTCCTCGACTTGCGCGTGGCCTTCTGGGTTGCCTTTGGGGTGCCGGTCTCGGTGCTCGGTACCTTTCTGGTAATGGCAGCCACCGGTGTCACCTTCAATCTCATCTCGCTGTTTGGATTGATCATTGTGCTCGGACTGATCGTTGACGACGCCATCGTCATTGGGGAGAACGTCTTCCGGCGGGTGCGCATGGGGGAATCGTTGACCGAGGCTGCTGTGAACGGAACCACTGAAGTGGCTCTGCCTGTCGTCGCCGCCGTAGCGACTACTCTGGTCGCTTTCCTGCCGCTGGGTTTCATTAAGGGGGTCATTGGACAGCTCATGGTGGTCCTTCCTACCGTTATGTGCGCCGCACTGCTCGTGTCGCTGGTCGAGGGGTTCGTGATCCTGCCCGCCCACCTGGCGCACACGCGGGACCGCCGGTTGTTGGATCGCTTCCACTGGACCCATCGGCTCAAGCTCCGCGTTAACCGGTTCAAAGCGCGCCTGTTCGAGCAATGGCTACCCGCGATCTATGTTGCCACGCTCAGATTCGCGCTTCGCTGGCGCTACCCGGTTTTTGCCGCTCTGGTGGCTTCGGGACTGTTGGCCGCCGGCGCTGTGCGGGGAGGGATCGTGCCGTTTGTGTTCGTCCAGGAAGCGGACGCGGAATCGATGTCGATCACGATCGAAATGGCGGCTGGAACGTCGGAAGAACGGACCACAGAGGTTATCAAGTATGTCAGCCACGTGCTGGAGAACATGCCAGAGGTTCGCCACGTCTTCGCCGTTGTGGGTACCGCGGTGAGCGAGCGTGGCGAACTCGTGGCTGCCGAACCCGCCACGCTCGGACAGATCGCCGTGGAGCTCATCCCGGCAGATCAGCGGGAACTGCAAGGGCTGCGCACGTCCCAGCAAGTGGCAGCGGAAGTGCAGCGTCAGTGTGGCGACCTCCCCGGATTAAAGCGACTCTCCGTGGTGACGCACAGCGGAGGACCGGCCGGACCGGAGATCGAGATCCGTGTGAAAGGGCATGACCTGGATGTGCTCAGACGCGCTGTGGCCTACGTGCGGAATGAAGTGGCCAGTTACCGGGGCGTCACCGAAGTCGAGGACGACTTGAAACTGGGCAAACTCGAAGCACGACTTCGTCTCCGACCGGCTGCACGAGCGCTCGGACTGACCACCCTATCCGCAGCATCCCTGGTACGCAATGCGCTGTATGGGTTCGAGGCGCAGGAGATTCAGCGCGAACGCGAAGAACTGAAAGTTCGGGTGATCCTCCCCCAGGAGTTGCGTCGCAGCTTTTCTGACCTGGGCCGCATCCTCGTTCCTACCCCCCGAGGTGACCGAGTTCCTCTGGAGGAGGTGGTCAGCATCTCGACTGGCCGGGGCTACGCCACCCTGGCACACGTGAACGGAGAGCGGTCCGTGACGGTTTCCGCCGAGGTGGACGACACGCAGGGGAATGCGGCCGAGATCACCGCCAGTCTGCAGAAACGACTGGCCGACATCGGCCGCCGCTTCCCGGGCGTGAGCGTCGAATTTGTCGGGCAAAACAAGGAGACGGCCGAGGCATTCAGCTCGCTGAAAATCGGGTTTCCCGCCGCGCTACTCGGGATCTACGCCATCATTGCAGTCGTGTTCCGTTCCTACTTCCAGCCCATCATCGTCCTGGTCGCGGTTCCCTTTGGGCTCGTAGGAGCCGTGGTCGGTCATCTCGTGATGGGCTACCCGTACACAATGCTTTCCCTGATCGGCTCCGTGGCGCTGAGCGGTATTGCCGTCAACGACGCCATCGTCCTGGTGGACTTTATCAATCGCGCCCGCCGATCAGGAACCCCGTTGTGGGATGCTATCGTCGAGAGCGGCCGGGTCCGACTGAGACCGGTACTCTTAACCACGCTCACCACAATCTCCGGGATGGCGCCGCTGATGCTGGAGCGGAGCTTCCAGGCACAGTTCTTGATTCCCATGGCGGTGGCCATCGTGTTCGGACTGATGTTCGCCACCTTCCTGACCCTGCTCGCTGTGCCGGTTCTTTACCTGATCCAAGAGGACATTCGCGGTGCCCTCCGCTGGCTCTGGTATGGCGACTGGCACGGCAAGGTCAGTGGTTCTGAACAACCTGGGTTTGCACCGCACTAAACTTCAAGCTGGGGGCTGCTCCGGCCCCACGTCCGTCCTCTTCCGCGTCTTGCCCCCTATCGCCAGCGGGCAGTCGCTTGCGACCGGCAGAGCAACCGATGCCCGATTTGCACATCGTCCTGGGCGCCCTATGTTCTGGTAGGCAACACCTCTGGGCTCTGCAGTCGGGGGGCATGCAATGGCGAGACGATCGCGCCGGCAGCTCAGGTTCCACATTGAACATCTGGAACGGCGGCAACTCCTCGCATCCAACCGCCTCATCCTTGACTTCACCCCCGACAATATCCCAGGGGAGAACGTCCAGACCGCCTTCGTCGACTCGTTCCGAGATACCGCACGAAAGGGGACCGCCGGGTTCCTTGACTTCAACGGAGACGGTCGCGTGGACGACCGTGACGCGCGCCGCGCGATGAATGCGATCCGCCGGCGCGTCGCCCAGTACTTCCGCTATCTTCCCATCAGGGTGCGTGCGGGCGATAAGTTCTCCGATTCCAATCTCGGCCAACGTTGGCTGCGTCGCGGTCAGCGTGATCCGGACCTCTACGTCGTCGTGGTTTACGTCGGCGGTCAGTCGCCGGCGGGTCCGAGCATTTGGGGGGAGGCCTACCAGGCACCCGTGGGACGCAACCACGAGTACTATGCGTACGCCTACGCCGATGCAATCATGAAGTGGTTCGAAAAATACGCCCCCAATGCAGCCCCGGCACGGTTCCGTGATGAAGTGGCGCTAACGATCGCCCATGAGGCCGGCCACCTGATGGGCTTGGGCCATCCCAAAGGGCATCCGCCGGGGCTTCCTAGCGTGATGAACTACAGTGCACCTGCCGACCGTGCACGGTTCATTAACCGCTCCTATCTCGCCGAAGCCCTTACCTGGCGCGGGGTTGTCTACCAGCAGCAGAACCCCCGAGCCGAGCTGCTCGCTTCACTACGCGGCCAGCGTGACGCACACTGGTACGCGCGCTATTCGTCAGCTCGCTCACATCCACGCCTGGTTCTTGACCAGGCGCCTTCGGCACAACGTTCCCCTCTATCGACTCCGCGCGCAGCGAACCGGCTCCCCGCCCATACCGCCTGGGTAGATGCCGTCCTTGAACAAGGGGTCGATCAACTGCTCGTCTAAGACGGTTGCCGGCAACCTCATGGTGCTGCACCTGCCCCCGATGGCGATGGGCGTGAAGCGTCGCTTTGCGTGGTTGGGGCTAGGGCGGTTCTATTGACAGGACGGCGTAGCGGCCAAAAATTCGGTAGCGATGCGAGAGTGGCGGAACTGGTAGACGCGCAGGATTTAGGATCCTGTGCCCATCGGGCGTGCGGGTTCGAGTCCCGCCTCTCGCACTGCGGAATCGATCTGGCGGTGGAGTTCCTTGCCCGCTGTTCGGCCAGTCGTGGCCCGTGGCCACCTCGGCGGTACCGCAGCAGCGCCTTCCGATCTCTACCCGCAACGACCTCGCTTGACAGTAGTTCCGGGTACGTCGGCGTGCCTGGCGGGAGGGAACAGAAACAGGGCCCGCTCTGATCAAGAGGGGCCCAAACGACTGCCTGCGCGGCGATCTGTCCCTCGCCACCGTTGCTAGGCGGCAGTGATAATCTGCTCTATGGAATGGAGGACGAAGTCCTCAGCCAGCCCACCGTCGTCCACGTAGGTGTCGTAGCCAGGGCCTCCACGCACGGTCAACGTCCCATAGGTCTGACCTGCGTAGATGACTTCATCGTTACCCGAGCCGAGGAGAACGTAAAGGTCGTCCCCCATCAGCGCCGAATCGGTGATCTCCACCACATCTGCGCCGGATCCGGTGGCGATCAAGCTTCTGCTTTCGTATGCTCCGCGGAGCGTCACTGCGTCTGCCCCTCCAGAGGTCATGACGAAAAGCCGACCCTGCACGTTCGAACCTGTCCCAAGCAGGACGGAGTCATCACCGAAGCCGGAAACCACCGCAAGCGAACGACGGAACTCACCGTTAAGCTCAGCCGAGTTGTTCCCATGGCCCAGGTTAAACACCGCGTACCGACCGACGGAAGAGTTAAAGCCCTGACGAACACTGTCGTCGCCGCCCCCGGCGAGCAGAAGCAGTCGCCGTCCCACGTCGCCGTCGATGTTGACGGTGTCATCGCCGGCTGACGTGCGCAAGGTCAGGTGCAGGCGGATCCTGGCGTCACCGGCCAACGTGAAGCTGTCGTTACCGCCGCCAAGATCAATGATTGCCGAACGGCGTACCGTACCACCCTGGACGGTCACGCGGTCATGGCCTCTTCCGGTGGAGACCAAAAGCGACCGCCGGATGTCGCTGTTACTCAGGTCGATCACCACGTCGTCATGGGTTACTCGCGGCCAGGGTGAGAGAACCACCTTCACGTTCTTGGTAACGCCCGTGAACGTTCCCACAGACACGCCGTTGTCGAGTACTTCGAATTCTCCGACATCGAGGCTGTTGATCTGAACCTGCCCGTCCGGCCTCCCCCAGACGATCAGGTTCCCCCCGGAAAGCTTTGCAAATACGGTCAATAGCTCACGGGATTCGAGCTGTTCGACACACAGTGTGCTTCGCATCTGCGTCCTCCTCCCGATGTGACACCCAAGATCACGAAAAAGCGCGACCCCCGTGAGCAGCGGTGGGCCTTCTGAGGGGACCCACCGCGTCGCACCCAGCCCCACTTCTGGCCAAGCGCGGTATCCCGTGCACCCGTTTTTCTTATACCGGTCGCTGTGTAATCTGTCCACATGACCCGTCGCCGCCGGCTGCGGTCGGGACGGTTGCCTGCCTTCTCACCGGGCAGTAGGCTTAGAGATTGAGAGCCCGCCAGCGTCACCCGCCACGGACCATGAGCGAGTCGATGACCGAAAGCCACGCGTTTGATGTCGCTGTCATCGGTGCCGGTCCCGCAGGAAGTACAGTCGCTGCGCTGCTGGCGCGCGCGGGGCTACGCGTTGCGATCGTCGAAAGGGAGCGGATGCCCCGGTTCCACGTGGGCGAATCGCTCATGCCCGAAACCTACTGGGTCTTCAAACGGCTCGGTGTGCTGGAGACCCTGAAGGCAAGCAACTTCCCCCGTAAGTACAGCGTCCAGTTCGTAAACGACCGGGGCAAAGAGTCGGTACCGTTCTACTTCTTCGAGATGAACCCCCATGAAAGTGCGATCACCTGGCAGGTCTGGCGAGCGGATTTCGACCGGATGCTCCTGGACAGAGCTCTTGCAGATGGAGCGCGTTTGTTCGCTCCCTTCAACGTGATCGACCTGCTGAGCGACGGCGACCAGGTGCACGGCCTGGTGGCTCGATCGAACGATGACGGGGACGAGACGAGGCTGGAACTGCGCGCCCGGATTGTTGTGGACGCCAGCGGCCTGAGCTCGTTTCTGGCTCGCCGGTTTGCGGTTCGCCGTGAGGACCCCCTCTTGCGAAAGGCGGCCGTCTGGACGTACTACCGGGGAGCGCACCGTGATCCGGGAATTGACGAGGGAGCTACGATCATTTTGCACACCCGCGAGAAAAAGGCTTGGTTCTGGTACATCCCCCTTCCGGACGACGTGGTCTCGGTGGGGGTTGTTTCGGATGTTGATTACCTGTTGCGCAATCGTGGTACGCCCGGCGAGATCTTCGCCGAAGAGGTGGCGAACTGCGCGGCGGTGGAACGCCGCCTCCGCGTCGGAAGGCCAACGGGGCAGTTTTACGTGGCGCGAGAGTTCTCCTACACGACCGACCGGCCCGCCGGACCGGGCTGGATGCTGGTGGGCGACGCCCTCGGATTCGTTGATCCGATCTACTCCAGCGGCGTGTTCCTTGCGTTGAAATCGGGGGAACTTGCGGCCGATGCCATCCTGGATGCATTTCGCGCCCAGGATTTCCGCCCGGAGCGCCTGGCCGCCTGGGTCCCGGGCTATCGTCGCGGAGTCGCCGCGATTCGCCGGCTCGTGCTCGCGTTCTACACCCGCGAGTTCAGCTTCGGCAGGTTCATCCGCGCCTATCCCCAGCATCGCAAGCGGCTCGTCGACCTCCTGATCGGAAACGTCTTCCAGGACGACGTCCACCGGATCTTCGACGATATGAGCCGGTTTGTGGATCTGCCTGAGTGAAGAAACCCGATGAGGACCGCCCCATGTGCCCACTCGTGATTGCCCTACTCGTCGGGCTCTGCGTGATCCATCAGGACTTCTGGTGGTGGGGCAGCACCCGAATGGTGCTCGGTTTCATCCCGATCGGTCTGGCGTGGCACGCTTTCCTTTCCGTAGCCGCCTCGATCGTCTGGTATTTGGCTACGCTCTTTTGCTGGCCTAGGGTGCTCACCCTCGACCCCACCGCCGGAATGGGCCAGGCGCAGACCGACTCACAGGTGGTCCCGGAGCCCCGGAAGGAGTAGCAACGTGATCGCACTGGGGATCATGCTCGGCTACATGGCCCTCCTGATTGTGTTGGGGGTCGTAACGCAGCGGGTGTTGAAGCTGACGGCGGGGGACTACTTCCTTGCCAGCCGTGGCATTGGACCGTTCATGCTCCTGATGTCCCTGTTCGGCACCACCATGACCGCATTCGCCTTGATCGGCAGCACCGGTGAGACGTTTGAGCGGGGAATCGGGGTGTATGGCCTGATGGCTTCCTGGTCTGGCATCGTACACTCCGCGTGCTTTTTCCTGATCGGCGCGCGGGTCTGGTGGTACGGCAAGCGGTATGGTTACCTGACGCAGATCCAGTTCTTCCGCGAACGATTTGGTTCCGACCTGCTCGGACTTTTGCTCTTTTTCCTTGTGTCCGGCTTCGTGCTCATCTACATCCTCATGGGGGTGATCGGTGCGGGCCGCGTGCTGAACGTTCTTACCCAGGAGGCGTTCGCAATGGAGGACCACGTGACCAGCGTCCCGTTTGCGGGGACGGCCGACCAGGTCAAGATCCCCGAGGAGTGGCGCCGCCGGGTCAGAATCGAATCCGGGCAACTCATCGTGCAAGGGGCCCTGGCAAGCCATCGGCGCGGGCAATTGATGGGGTGGAGCGACAGCCCGGCATGGAAGGAAGCGGTGACCGAGCTGTTCAAGCGCGTACCGAA
>JALSID010000075.1 GCA_026981825.1 Planctomycetota bacterium | reverse complement strand
CCTACGGGGTAGGCACCGCGATCGTTTGCGTGGTCGTGCTGTTCTACGTGTTCACGGGAGGAATGCGAGCAACCGCATGGGCGAACACGCTGCAGACCCTGTTCTTCATGATCGCCGGCGTGTTGACGTTTGTTGTGATCGCACGCGGTATGGGAGGGCTGACAGGAGCAACCGAACGGGTCCTTTCTGACGGGTTCGCGCTCAAGCGGGTCGTGCGGGAAGGTATGATCGGCAGGCTTGAGTTCACGACCTACTGCTTCATTCCCCTGTCGGTGGCGATGTTCCCCCATCTCTTCCAGCATTGGCTCACGGCGCGGCGGGCGGATACGTTCCGTCTTCCTGTCGTTGCCCATCCGGTCTGCATCATGATCACCTGGTTGCCCTGTGTGCTGATCGGTATGTGGGCAGCGGCCGTCTTGCCCGAGACCACCCCCCGCAACGCCGTGTTACCGGCGATGATCTTTCGGTTCGCGACGCCGTGGGTGGCCGGACTACTGGGGGCCGGAATCCTGGCGGCCATCATGTCCAGCATGGATTCGCAGTTCCTCTGCCTGAGCAGTATGTTCACGAACGACGTCGTGGGCCACTATATTCGGCACGATGTGATCGGGGAAAAGACCCGTGTTTACCTTGGACGCCTGTTCGTGGCCTTGCTGGTGTTCGCCGCCTACCTCATCGGCCTGTGGGCCCCCGCACCGGTATTTCCCCTGGGCGTCTGGTGCTTCAGTGGGTTTGCCGCCCTGTTCCCCATCGCGTTTGCAGCGGTCTACTGGCGGCGCAGCAACAAATACGGGGCGCTTGCGTCGTTGCTCACCGTAGCAGCGATGTGGATCTGGTGGCTGGACGATGCCCTGACGGCTGCCCGTGAAGGACACGCGTTTCTCATCGCCGGCGTCATGCCTGTCACGTTTATGCTGCTTGCATCGACGGTGGTGCTTGTCGTGGTGAGCCTGATCACCCCTCCACCGCCGCAGGCGATTGTGGACAAGTTCTTCGGTTTTGCGAGCCCGATGCGGAACGAGCAGCAATCGGCTTCGCGGGCCGCCGGGCCGTCCTAGCGCAGTGAGCACCCTGGTTGTACCGACGACAAAAAGCATCGCTTTCATCGTGGCGGGGGCGCCTGGGGCCTATTGCGGCAGTTGTTTGCGCGATCACTTGATCGCACGTTGGCTCGCTGCCCGGGGTGACGAGGTATGCCTGGTGCCGGCCTACGTTCCCCCTCGCTTCGAGTGCGAGGACCGACGCCTGAAACGATCCGCCCGGGTGGTGCTGGGAGGCGTCAGCGTATACCTCCTCGCCCGCTTTCCCTGGCTGCGCCATGTGCCGCGCGGCCTGTTTGCGTTACTCGATTCCCCGTGGCTCCTGCGGTTGGTGGCCGGAACCGCGGTCCGTGGCGATCCGGAGGAGCTGGGACGGGTGGCCCTGGCTGTGCTGGAGGGGATCACAGGAGCAGAGCGTCCCGAGTTGCTCACCGCCGCCGACTGGCTTGCAACCCATGTGCGCCCAGAAGTGGTGGTGTTGCCCAACCTGATGCTCGCCTCCCTGGCTCCTGCATTGCGTAGCCGGAGCATCGACCGCGTTGTCGCCTTTGCCGCCGGAGAGGCACCGTTCATCGACAGGCTGGGCGAACCGTACAATCGCCTCGTCTGGCAGTGGATCGGCCGCTGGACTGCTCACCTGGACCGTGTGATCACCTTCAGCCACTATTACAAAAGCGTGCTCTCTGCCCGCACCTCCTTCCATTGCCCCCTCGATGTCGCACCCCTTCCTATCGATGTCCCCAGCGTCGGCCGTAGCGAACCGGACCGCCTGTTCCGCGTCCTGTACCTGTCCAGAGTTGTCCCGGAGAAGGGCCTGCGCATACTGGGCCAGGCGGTGCGGTTGGCCGCCATGCGAGTGGATCGCCCCATTGAGCTCCACATAGCCGGCTCGGGCGGGTCGGAACGGGTGCCGGAGGTGCGAGAAGTCCTCGACGAACTGCACGGTACCAAGGGGGTAAACGTACAGGTGCACGGAGAAGTGGAGCGTGACCGGAAACTCTCGCTTCTGCGCTCCAGCCATGTTTGGGTGTTGCCCACCACCGTCGCGGACAGCCAGAACGTGGCGTGCCTGGAAGCTCTCGCCGTCGGGACGCCGGTGGTGGTGCCGGCTACCGGATGGTATCCCGAACTGCTGGACCGGACCCGCGGGGGAGTGCTCGTCCAACCGGGGAACGCGCAGGCGTTCGCGGACGTGCTGCAGCGGCTGATACAGTCCCCTCAGTTACGCGTTCTCCTTGGTAACACCGGGCGGGAACAGGTGAGGAAGTACCATAGCGTCGACTCAGCCGGTGAAGCGATCCGTGCACTCCTCATCGGCGATCCCAGTTCGGACCGTCCAAACCAGGCGCGGGAACTTGAGGCCCGGGAAAAGTGAAGGAAGTTGGGGAGACCCGAAACGTGGCCAACGAATTCCACACCCGGCGGGTGGTTGCCTTCTCGGAGACGGACATGGCAGGCGTCGTCCACTTCGCGGAGTTCTTCCGCTACATGGAAGATGCCGAGCACGAATTGTGGCGCTCTGTCGGGTGGAGCGTGGTGCAACGACAGCCAGACGGGACGGTACTGACCTGGCCGCGCGTCCACGCATCATGCGATTACAGGAGCCCGGCGAGGTTCGAGGACGTCCTCGATATCTACGTGTCGGTGGCGCGGTCGGGACGACGAGCCTTACGCTACGCGTTCCGCTTCCAGTTGGACGGTAGAGACATCGCCACGGGGACGATCGTGGCGGTCTGCTGTGTGCTGGAAAACGCCCAGCTTCGAGCAATCGACATTCCCGAGGAAGTGCTGGCTCGGCTGGCGCCGTACCGAACGGACCTGAACGGAGCAACGCAGGCCTCGGAGAAAACCAATGGGGGCAAAGATCAAGCGGGCTAACCCGGTCTGTTGGACCGGAGCGTGTCTCAGGTGCGCCGCGATTGTCGTCGTCTCCCTGTTCTGCATGGGGGCAGATTGGCCGCAGTGGCGCGGTCCCACACGGGACGGTCACGCACCCTGGCTGAAGTTAGCAGAGCAGGGAATCCGCAACTTGCCCGTTCGGTGGCAGGTGGACGTGGGCCAGGGATACTCCGGGCCTGTTGTGGCGGGCGAAAGGGTCTACATTCACGAGCGGGTGGGTGAGCGGGAGAGGATTCGAGCGCTGAGCCGGGCAGATGGCCGCGACCTGTGGAGTTACAGCTACCCTGCGCCGTACGAGATGCACCCTGCCGCCCGGGCGCACGGGCCAGGACCAAAGGCCACCCCAACCGTGCGCGACGGATACATCTGGGCCTATGGCATATCGAGCATCCTGACCTGCCTGGACGCGCAAACGGGCCGCCTCATCTGGCAGGTTGATATGAAACGAGCGTACGGTGCTGCGCCCGCTGAGTACGGAACGGCGGCCAGTCCCCTTGTGACGGACCGCATCGTCGTTGTCCCTGTCGGCGGTGAGCAGGGATCTGTGATGGCCTTCGACCGGCGAAGCGGCCGCAGGCTGTGGGCGGCCGTGCCGGGGGAAATGGCCGCATACAGCTCGCCGATGCTTTTTCGGCTCGCCGGTGTCGACCAGGTGGTCACCTTCACGGAACGGCAGTTCGTCGGGTTGGAGCCCAACGATGGAGAGCTTCTCTGGTCGTATCGGTTCACCACGCCATATCGTCAGAATATCGTGACCCCGATCGCGCTCGGCGCCGACCGCGTTCTGGCAGCGGGCGTGCTCCGCTACGCGTTCGCTCTGCAGGTTCGACACGTGGGGGAGGGGCTGGTGGCGAAGGAGCTCTGGAAGAACCGGGACCTTCCTGCCTACATGTCGAGCCCCGTGCGTGTGGGGGGATATGCCTATGGTCTGGGCAGAAGGCGGCAGTTTGTGTGCGTGAACCTGGCCGATGGCAGCACCTGCTGGCAAGGGGGCGGCTTCACCGAGTATTGCTCCATTGTGGCCGCAGGCGAGAAGCTTCTCGTCATGGACGCGTCCGGGGTTTTGTACGTTCTCCGCGCCGATCCTCGGAAGTTCCAGATCATCAGCCGTTGGCGCGTGAGCGATACAGAGGTGTGGGCCCATATTGCGGTGACCGACAGGAGCTTGTTCGTCCGGAATCGAGGCGGCAAACTGATCTGCTTCGACCTGGCGCCCGCCATCGCAGAATCGCCTTCAGCCAGCGCATCGGAAACTTCCCAGGACCGGTCATACCCGACGCGCCGCTAACGTCCTACGTATCCCACCCACAGACGAGGTTTGTTGCAGACCATCCAGTCGAACGGAGCAAGGGCACAAACATGGGGTTCTTAAGCGAGCTGCTCGGCTTCCTGCGGGACCATTCGGAGCCGGCTGAGTGGGGGGATGTGGTGGATCATCTCCTCGCTTCCCAGCTTCCGAACGGCACGTGGGCAGGCCGTGCGGATCGTCCAGACATGTACTGGACGAGCTTCGCGCTGCGAATCCTTTACGTGCTCGACGTCACGGAAGCGGCAGTGTGGAACCGGGCGTTGGGGGCGTTGTTTGAGGGAGTGGAAGGGGATGCGTCGCTCGTCGATCGGATGTCCGCCCTGACGAGCCTGGCGTTGGCCGACCAACTGGGGCACCTCGGTTTCCGCCATCGCGTTCGGCTCAAACGGGCGGCAGAGCGTCTGGTCGCGGCACTCGAGGTTCTGCGTTCCCCTGATGGTGGGTACGGACGGAGCCCCAATTCCGGAAAAGGGAGCACGTATCAGACGTTCCTTGCGTTTGTGCTCTACAGCGAGCTTGGCCGTGCGCTCCCGAATGAGGGGGCTGCTGTAGCATTTCTGCGTGGACGGCAGCGCGACGACGGGGGCTTTTCAGAGACGTCGGTGGGACGCCGCTCTGGAGCCAACCCCACTGCCGCGGCCCTGGCCGTGCTTCGGCGGCTTTCGCCGTTGGAGGCGGACTCTATCGCGCGGGTGAAGAGGTTCCTCGTCAGCCTCCGCGGTCCGGACGGTGGCTTTCGCGCAAACACGCGGGTGCCCGTTAGCGACCTTCTGTCCACGTTCACCGTGGCCAATGCCCTTCGCGAACTGGGACACGACTGGTCGGCGGACGATTTGGGCCGGCTGGAGCAGTACGTGGGCACGTTGCACTGCAAGGCGGGATTCCGGGGGGCTGCCTGGGATTGGCAGGTCGATCCAGAGTACACCTTTTACGGCATCGGCTGCTTCGCCCTGGTCCGCCACGCGCGAACGCTCCTCAGTTGAGCGCAGCCCGTACCTTGGGCGAGCTACGATAGGCGAAGGGCGTACTTCGCCGCGCGGTGCGGCCTGGCTGAGGGATTCCACGGGTATGAAGGGGGAACAACGGTCCATTCGATCGGTCTGTAGGGGGAACAGGCGTAGCGTCGTGTGGTTGCCGACAGGGGGTGGGCAGGGTATGCGGGCGGTGGGGGTAACTCGTGTGAGCGAAAGGAGGAGAACCGGTGCCGTCCATTGTTTTAGATGCCCAGGCGATTGTTCGCGAGTTCGCCGGACCGGCCGGTACGCTCCGTGTGCTGGATGGAGTGTCACTGGAGGTAGCAGCGGGAGATTCGGTAGCGGTCACCGGGCCGTCCGGATCTGGGAAGAGCACGCTGCTGCACATCCTCGGCACACTCGACCGGCCAACGGAAGGAAAACTGCGCATCCTGGACCAGGACCCCTTTGAGCTTGGGCAGCGTGATCTTGCGCGGTTCCGGAACCGGCACATCGGCTTCGTGTTCCAGGAGCACTATCTGTTGCCTCAGTGCACGGCACTGGAGAATGTGCTCGTGCCGACCATTGTGTCCGGCGGCCAGGGGGGTTCTTTCCGAGAGCGCGCTACCTCGCTGTTGAGACGGGTGGGACTTGGGGAACGGATGGATCACCTGCCGGCCGAGCTATCCGGTGGGGAGCGGCAGAGGGTGGCCATCGTACGGGCACTGGTCAACCGCCCGGAGCTGGTTCTCGCCGACGAGCCAACCGGTAACCTCGACCCCGACACAGCCGACGACGTTGCTGACCTGTTCATTGAGTTGTGCCGCGATGAACGCGTGGCGCTCATCGTGGTCACGCACAACCTCGACCTGGCAGCCCGTATGAACAGGTGCTTCAGGCTGCAGGGGGGTAAGTTGAATGAGTGTCCGCCGCAACCGACGGCTTAGGTGCCTGCCTTCTCATGCGGACCGTTGACGGTTACGAGCAGGCGATCGCGAAACGGGACTGTCGCCGGCGGTCGGTGCCGTCGTGGTTCTCGCCAACGATGTCCGAGGGTGCGTGTGTGGGGGCGGCGGTCGATTGTCCGGCGCGGCGAACGGGGCTGGATGCGGGCAGGATAGGACACGAGCTACGGGGGAACCTGAGATGTGGAAACTGGCATGGAGAGGTCTTCGCTATTACTGGCCGTTGCACCTCTCAGGTGGAATGAGTCTGGCCGTTGCGGCCCTCGTCGTCAGCGGCTCGCTGATGGTGGGGCACAGCGTTGAGCAGTCCCTTCAGCATCTGGCCCTGCGTCGGATCGGGCCCACCGACTGCGCCGTCGTTTCGTCCCGCAGGCTCGCCGAAGATTCTGCCAACCTGATCCGGCAAGGCGGCGAAGGGCTTTCCACCGCCGGCCTCCTGGTCGTCCCGTGTACGGTTGCGCGATTGGGGGCCGATGGGCGGGAGACGCGACGCGTGGGAAACGTCACCTTGGTGGGCTTCGACGAGGGGTTCCTTCGCTACATTGCTGGGGCACGGCCAGGGATGGGTAGCGAACGCTCGAACAGCGCCGCACAACTCACGCTCCAGGCCGGCCAGGTCGCCATTAACCGTTATGTTTGGCAGGAGCTGGGGGAACCTGATCCAGGCGAAACGCTCGTTCTCCACACGCAGCGGCTGAGCGAAATCCCACGGGAGTTTGTGTTAGGTCGACGGGATCGGGTGCTCGCACCAGGGGCCCCGGTTTCGCTCAGTCGAGTGGTCCGGTCCACCGAGTTCCCCGCCGAGTTTACCCTGCGGCCCGGGCCGCGCCCCCCTCGCGTGGTGTTTGCCCCGCTTGCCCTCGTCCAGCAAGTCACAGCGGCAGAGAACCGCATCAACACCGTCCTCGTACGCGCGGCGGCGCCGTGCGACGCTGGTCGGCTGCTCAACGGGTGGCAGCGGCGGCTGCGGCCCGGACACCTCGGGCTGCGGATCCGGGTGGATGACCTGGGATACGTAGCGGTCGAGACCGACCGCATGATTCTGCATCCCGCTGTCGTCGAGGCGGCAGAAGCGGTGGCGAAGGCGGCCGGGATCGATAGTGCCGTCACCGCCATTCAAGTTGCGATCAGCATCCGCCCGGCCCACGATCCCGGCCATGAGATCCCTTACTCGATCGTGGCCGCCCTGGATGTCTCCTTGCCACCACCTCTGGGGGGCTTGCAACTGGTCAACGGCAAAACAGCCCCCCAATTGAAGCCGGACCAGATCCTGCTCAACACCTGGGCGGCGGAGGACCTGGGGGTGAACGCGGGGGATGAGGTCGAACTGGCCTACTACGAGACGGATCTCGCCGGCAGACTTCACGAGCGTACGGCCACGTTCACCGTGGCCGGTGTTGTGCGGATGGAAGGGATCGCAGCGGATCCGGATCTCGTACCCGAGTACAAGGGGGTAACGGATGCGCGCACGATCAGCCAATGGGATGCGCCGTTCCCGATCGATGTCCGCCGCATCCGGCCGAAGGACGAGCAGTACTGGGCCAGGTACCGCACCGTACCGAAAGCATTCGTAGCTCCTGAAGTTGCCGCTCGTCTATGGACATCTCGGTGGGGCACGTGGACGTCGATCCGGTTTGCCAGCGGACGTCTCACGCCGGACCAGGTACGTGATGTCCTCGCGCGGGAACTGGTAAGCCATCTGGATTTGGGACGTCTGGGCATTTCCGTGGTACCTGTGCGCGACCGGGCGTTGCAGGCAGCCCGGGGATCCACAGATTTCCGCGGGCTCTTCATCGGCTTCAGCTTCTTTCTGGTGGCCGCCGCGCTCATCCTCGCTGCAGCCATGTACCGGCTGTTTCTGGTGCAGCGTGTCAGCCAGATCGGTTTGCTAACAGCTCTGGGGTTGTCACGCGGTCAACTCTTCTGGTTGCTCGCTCTTGAGACAGCTCCGGTCGTGGTAGTCTGTTCCCTGTTCGGAGCACTGGCGGGGGCCGGGTTCGCGAAGCTGATGATCGTGGGCCTAACCACCCGATGGCGAGGCGCGTTGCGGTTGAACGAGCTTTACTTCTACTTCAGTCCGACCGCACTTCTGGTAGCTCTCGTCGTTGCAGTCGCGTTGGCCGTCCCCGTCTACTACTTCTCAGTCCGCGCCTTCCTGAAGAAGCCGGTGCGGACGCTGCTAGCGGGCAGGGCCGAGGAGGCGGCGCCGCGGCGTGTTTCGAGGTTGGTCGTGACGCTGTCACTGGTTTCGGCCGGCGCAGCGCTGCTCAGTGTCGCGGTGGCCATCTGGTTCGGATGGGCAGTGGTGGGCTTTTTCGTGGCCGGGGTGCTTGTGCTGGGGGCGGGGCTAGGCGGGTTGCGTGCCTTTGTCGCTGCCCCGCGTCGGTCCGCGGACGTGCCCCGGCGCTGGCTTGGGCTTGCTTGGCTCGGCATTCGCCATGTCAAACGGACGCCGACCCGGAGCCTCCTTGTCGGGCTCCTGGTCTCTTGCGCCACCTTCATGGTGATTTCGGTGGGGGCAAATCGACACGAGCCGGAGAACTTGTCCAGCGACAAGCACACGGGCCACGGGGGCTTCGCCGTGTTGGCAACAACGGTTGTGCCGTTGTACGCCGACCTCAACGACCCGGCCGATCGCCGCAACTTGGCGATCTCCCGGCCCGACGACCCGTTTTGGAACCAACTGCGGATCTACCGGTTACGGTATCGGCCAGGGGATGATGCGAGCTGTTTGAACGCCTACCGGCCCCAACAACCGGCTCTCGTGGGGGTGCCTGCGGAGTTCCGCAAGCGAGACGGCTTCCGGTTTGCCCGGACGATCCGCCCGGTGGAAAACCCGTGGGAACTGCTTGCCGGCGACACAGATGGGGGAGCGGTTCCGGCGATCGGGGACAACCAGACCCTGACCTGGATTCTTCACCACGGGGTCGGCGACGACATGCCTGTCCGCTCAACGACGGGGGAAACGGTCCGGCTCCACTTCGTCGCGGCCCTGCAGCGGAGTATCTTCCAGAGCGAATTGCTGGTCTCCGAGGAGCAGTTCGTGGAGCACTTCCCTGATGTCGAAGGGTACCGACTGTTCCTGGTCGAATGCGACCCCGCGCTGGCAGAACGGACGGAGGCGTTTCTCGAGGAAGAGCTCGGCCCGTACGGCTGCGACGCAACGATCACGGTTCATCGTCTCGCCGAGTACCTGCAGGTTGAGAACACGTACCTCGATACATTCCTCATCCTGGGTGGTCTGGGTGTGGTGCTGGGTACGTTCGGTCTCGGTGCAGTCCTCTGGCGTTCGGTGCTGGAGCGCGCAGGAGAACTGGCACTACTGCGTGCGGTCGGGTTCCGCCCGGCTTCCCTGGCGTTCATGTTGCTGTTGGAGGATATGGGACTGGTTCTGGCAGGAGTCCTGTCTGGAACAGTTGCAGCGATTGTCGCAATCCTGCCCCACCTCGTGCGCGCTGCGGAAGAGATTCCGATTCGAGATGTCGTCTTGCTCATCGGGACGGTTGCGTTGGTTGGCATTGCATCTGGTGCACTTGCGTTGATTCCGCTGCTCCGTTTACCGCTCGTGGAGACGCTTCGACGCGACGCCTGACGCCCTCGGCTGCTACCCTGAACCACATTTCCACCCGGCCACCGGCGGGGGGCCTATCCCGTATGTGCAGAAGCCGGACGGTGAGCTAGGCTTCGGTGAGGGACAAGAGGCGGCCAGCAAACCGCCCACGCGAGGTCGGTCTTATGGACCATACGAACTGGTTGGATACGGTGATGACGGCGGCCGTCGCGGCGCCGTCGGGAGACAACCTTCAGCCGTGGCGGTTCGCGGTGGACTCGACCGCCCAGAAGCTTCGCATGGAAGCGTGTTGTGCTCGGGATCCGAGCCCGATGAACGCGGGGAACACGATGGCTCGCGTGTCGCTGGGTGCCGTCCTGATGAACGTGTTGCTCTGCCATTTGGCTAACGGCCGGCCCTTGCCGGAGGTTAACCAGAGCGGGGGGATCGTGGAGATTGCGGGAATCAATGGTTCGGCCAGACCAGGGCGGGTTCCGGAGGCCATCCTGAACCGCCAGACGAACAGGCTGCTCTACTATGCCGGTCAGGTGAGCGCTGGGGAGGTTGACCGGCTGCTCGGTGACTATATCGACGCGTTCGCGGTCTATTGCCACGTTGTTGGCACCGTTGATTCCCACGACACGACGCTGGTCATCACCCAGCCCGGACGGATTGCCGAGCTTGCCGAAGTGGTTGCTCGTGCCGATGAGACACTGTTCACTCACCGCGCTGCGCGGCAAGCGTTTCTTGAGGCCATTCGAAAAGCGGAAGCGGACGGCGATCGGCCGGCTCGCGTGGGCCTGCCGATCGGGACCCTTGGATTGGGATGGCATGATCGATTGGCGATGAGAGCGGTTCTGCGGATGCGCGACACCTGGTTGGATCTGATCGGGTTCGCCCGTCAGGTTGCCGCGCGCACGCGCCGGCTTGTACGCAGTGCGGATTTGCTCTGGTTCCACTTCGTTCGGGACTGGGAGCCGGCTACGGACTTCATGCTCGGTGCCTCCGCTCAGGCGTTCTGGATCTCGACCACCCTCCAGCACCTTGCCTGCCAGCCGATGATGTCGCTGGCCGTGCTCCAGAGTATGGCGCGGCACGGGTTCATTGGTGCGGCA
This sequence comes from Planctomycetota bacterium, assembly GCA_026981825.1. Classification (GTDB taxonomy): domain Bacteria; phylum Planctomycetota; class Planctomycetia; order JALXBF01; family JALXBF01; genus JALSID01. The sequence goes on along the minus strand of JALSID010000075.1, from coordinate 2,646 downwards.
GAAGTCGAGCCGGTGTGGGAGATGCTGGAACGGGTCCTTCCGGAGGCAAAGGGGTATCGGGTCGGGTTCGTGTTCCGCGTTGGCGCCGCGCCGACCCCGCCGGTTCGAACGGGACGGCTCCCCTGGCGAGAGCTCCTCTCGGTGCAGGAGCTGGATACCGGAGCACCGACCAGGGCTACTGCACCGGCTTCAATCCGGCCAGAAGTGCCGCTTCTTTCAACCGACGGGCACGTGGTGTCGGTGACGAAAAAAGGGCTTTGACCAAAACTTCGTAGCGGCCAAGAGCTCTGACCGCGCGCCGCCACGCATCCGGGGCTTCCGCCCGCAATTCTCGCCAGCGGTCGGTGCATAGGGCGACATAGGCAGCTCTTGCGGCCGTTTGCTCATCGTCCGTACGCAGGTCTTTCCGCAGTTGGTCACAGGGATAGCGCACGATCAAATCATGGGCCCAATCCTTTGGGCCGCGCAGCGGCGCGACGGGCTTGGGTACCTGGCGAGGTACGATCCAAACGGGGCGGTTCCCTTTCGTGCATATTTTCCCCCCTTCCATTGCGAGACACCGCTCCGCCAATTCCACCAGTCGATCCGCATAGGTGATGATCGTCTCATCCTCGGGCATACCCGGTCGTGTCCGGTTCCGGTAGCGATCGACGATGACCCAGCCGGAGGCCATCATTCGCCTATAGCCTGTCATGACCCCCACGATCGTCCCCGCCGTGGCCGCGTTACAGTCGGCGTCCCAGCCGAAGTTGAAGGCCATTCTCAGCGTGTCGTCCACTCTGCCCCTACCGTAGAGAAGGGCCGCGACGATGCTGCCGGTATTGAGCTCATAACCGTTCCGGTCACGCATGCTCGTGCCACCGCCGTGGCTGTAGTGCTCTTTCAGCCGCAGGCGTGTGGCGCGCCAATCGTGGGGAAACCGCGCGTACCACGTGCGGACGTCGCCGACCACCTTGGCCAGTACCGAACGCCGGTCTATGTTTGCCAGGCCGGCTCGGAGGATCTCGTCCGGATCGTCCGTCAGGAATGCCGTTGCGATCATGGCGGTGAAGAGCTGCGTTGCCTGGGCGGGTTCCCCATCGATGCCCGTGCGTGTGTAGTGGATCCCAAGCCGCGCTGCCGTCTGAGGCATTCCGGGTGCGACCAGTCCGAACGCTTCGCACAGGAACTGGCCGGAAATATTGAAATCTGACCATGGATTCAGCAGGGGGTTGCCCGTGGTCGGTGGGAGGAAGCCGAGATCCATAAGGCGGCGGGCGTACTGATTGGCGCACCAGATATGGCTGTTGATGTGTCGTTTCCACAGTTCAGCGATCGTTGTTGGGGTGAGCAGCAGACGGCCGCGCTGCTGCATGGCGCAGACGTAGACCCACTCGATATCCGTGTCGTCATCCGTCCATGCCCCCTCAGGAAGTGCAGGGGTGTAGCGCGCAACATTACCCGGATCACGCAGGTACTTCATCTCGTGGGGGAGACCGTTCAGGTTGCCGAGCATCTCGCCCAGCAAGCCACCGCGAATGCGGTCGACCAGTTCGTCGCGAGGCAGTACAACATAATCCCCCTCCTGGTCATCGGCCCTGACGCGGGGGCAAATCAGGAGCGCAACCACAAGAGCGGCCGCGATCGGCCAGCTCCGCCGTACGGGGCCGACGAGAATCGCTCCGGTGACAAAGCACACGGCCTTAACCTCCACACGGTGGACGGCGAGCGGCGACCACCAAGCTGCCATGGAGAAGATGTTACAGCGAGCTGTCCATTATTCTGGTACATCTTGCGGACCCCGTTGAGGCGGTGTGCGGCCGTGGCGATGGGCGGTGTGGACGCGGTTGCGGCGCGTAACTTGGCCGTCTGTACTCAGGGCCCCGCCGGGGACTCGGGCGGAGCCGGTTCTTCGGTGCGCACGATCTGCTCCAGATCGGCCAGGAGGGTGTCGAAGGAAAGGTGCGCCATAGCCAGGTTCGTGTGCACGGAGATCTCCGGGGCGAGCTGGTCGAACAGTTCGGCCGCCCGTTTGAGACGGTGCAGCTTTTTCTCGAGCACACGGAGGAACTCAGCGTCCCCGGCCGCCTCTCGGCGGCTCTCGGCCGCTCGCGCCACGTCGAATATGGCACGCGCTACCTGGAGGAGTTCCGGGTATTGGGTCTCAACCTCCTCACAGCGGCGCAGAAACGCTCGCAGCACCCACGCGTGAGCGAGCAGCCTGCTGGCTCGGTCAGCTCGGCTTGCAATGTCGCTCATCCCGCGATGTCCCGAGTTGCTGGCTCACTCCTGCTGCTATTTTCTCGGCGTGGCCAAGAGTTATTGCGGCGTCCTTTTACGACCCGTGGCGGTCAACTGTGCTGCTCGCGCCGCGGTGTCTCGCAGGGGCGAGCTATTCGTCCTTCGGCACGGGCCCGGTTGGTTGCGTCGTTTGGCACAACATGGCCAGAGCCCGATCGATCCGCTGCAGGGTCCGGTCCTTTCCAAGGATTTCTACCAGTTCGAACGCACCGGGGCCCACCGTTTGACCGCTTACGGCGGCTCGAAGCGGATGGATCAGTTTGCCTGCTCCGACCCCGAGTTCCTCGGCCAGGGCGCGGACCGTCTGTTCGATGTTCTCAGCGTCAAAGGGCTCGACCGTTGCCAGGCGTTCCCTGAGCCGACGCA
>JALSID010000074.1 GCA_026981825.1 Planctomycetota bacterium | reverse complement strand
GAGAAGCCGGACCGCCGTCGCGCCGGCGACGGCGCATTGGTAGCGCGACCCGTCCCCGGGTCCGCCCCAAGACGCTAGGGCCAAGCAAGCGGTGGCAGAAATGACCTCCCGCCGAGCGAAAGACAGCCCCCGTTGCCGGGATGCGCAATGGGGCGCGCTCTCTCTAGCCGGTTCGGCCCGTCCGGGCCCAACCAGCTCCGAGCGCGCCGCCCGGCGCTCGGGTTATGCGCGGTTTTGCCCGGGGCGAACAGTTTCCGTGAGATGGAGTTCTTTTGCCGAAGCCGGGAGGATTTTTTTCGCGGCTTCCTCGATTTGCCGCACGGGATACCGTCGCACGACACGTTTGCCAGGGTACTCCACGCGGTGAATCCGAACGCGTTGGTGAGAGCTCTGTGCCGCCGGCCGCTGGATTTCCGGCACCGGCGGGCGGGTAACCTCCCAGAGGTCGTGAGCATCGATGGCAAGGCGTTACGGGGCACGTATACGGAGGGCAAAGGGCAGGGGGTGCTTCGGGTGGTATCCGCGTGGGCAACCGAGCAGGAGTTGGTCCTCGGCCAGGTAGCCCCACAGGAGGAGTCGAATGAGATCCGCTCAATTGCGGCGTTGTTGGATTTGCTCGAGTTGAAGGGGGCGGTGGTGACGATAGATGCTGCAGGGTGTCAGCAAGAGATTCCAGCGAACATCGTAGCGGAGGGCGGGGACTACGTGCTGGCGGTCAAAAGGAATCAGCCCACACTGCATGAGGACGTCACGTCGTACTTTGAGCAAGTTGCCCAAAGTGGGGAAATCGAGGGGCTAGCGCAGCACGTGGAAGAGGAGCGGTCGCATGGTCGGCGTGAGACCCGCCGCACGATCGTGGCCCCTGCCCCGGAGCAGCTGCGGCGTCTGCCGGGTTGGGCCACCGTGTCTACGATCGTGATGGTGATCCGGGAATCTCTTCACGAGGCCAGCGGCAAGCTGACATGGGAGATACGGTAGTACGTATCGGGCGCCGCCCAGGAAGCGCGGGTGATCGCCTATGCGATTCGTCAGCACTGGTCCATTGAGAACGGGCTGCACTGGGTTCTGGACGTGGTGTTTCGGGAAGATGAGATGCGAGTGCGGAACCGCGTGCTCGCCCAGAATCTTGCTGCCCTGAACCGGCTAGCCGTGTCGTTGATCCGGGCGGATAAGAAAAACGCTAAAGCTGGCATCCGCGCCCGCCGTAAGAAAGCAGGCTGGGACACCGCGCACCTGGAGTACTCGCTTTTCGATGCGCCGCTTCCCACGAAGTGAAGTGCGTCAGCCCTGGGGTTTCGGGATCGGTTCTTAGCGGTGCGGGGCCGCGTCTCGAGCCTGCCGCAGTGGGCGGCGCTGCTGCCATATCCGACCCCAGTCACTGCTCGATCGAGAACGGATTACCCTGGGTGGTGGACGTGACGTGGCGCGAAGACGACCTGCGCACGCATCACCCGATCCTGGCCCAAAACCTTGTCGCGATGACTCGTCTTGGGCCTGTGGTTGATCCGGGTGGGTACGAAGCGCGCCAAGTTTGCTCTCGGTATGTGACAAAAAAAGCAGGCTGTGGCAGCTCACCCCTGGGCTACTCCCTGTTGAAGGTACCGCTTGCTTGCAAATGAGGTGCGTCAGCGCTACATCCCAACCATTGCTCCGTTTGTCTCTTTCTGTGCTGCCGTGGGCCTGTCCTTGTGCGCAATTTGGGAGCCCAGTCCACGCTGAACCCGGTTAAGCCAAGGTCCCGCGTGCAAGATAGCCTGCGGTGCAGGCTGCTTGGTGTCCCCGGTTCCTAGCGCTGTGGGGCGGGTCGCCCGGACGCCGGAGCCGCTCTTTGAAGGGTTCTGCGACGGCTGCCCCAGCTTCCTGGAGCGATCGCCGGCGCCAAGCGCAGGAACTGCGCCAGGGCTTTCCGGGACGGGCCTTCAGCTAGTTGTCCCCTGTTCATCTTGTTGCGTGCATCAAATTGCGCCGCGCCCGGCTCGCGCGGTGGGTGGACTCGTCGCGATCCTGGCGGTTCCGAGTCCTCACGAGGCGCATCAGCCCGGTGATCCGGCTGTGCCAGACCTCCTGGACACGCCAGTACACCTGTGGCGTTGCGCCGGGGCCGCTGGCCCGCACGCGACAGGCCTCCAATTGATTTCGGGCGACCGCCTCCATGGAGGATCCGGTCCAATCCGGGCGGGACACAAGATACAGGTAATGGACAGCCAGCGCAGCGGCAAGTAGCCAGTAGGCGCAGGCCAGCACGAACCGCTTCCCTTTCGTCAGGTCAATTAGTGCAATGCCAAGCCAGAGACCAGCGGCAGGCAGCAAAAACTGGCGAATGGGCTGCCCAGCCAAGTAAAGCAGGTTGGCGGCTAGGAGCGACCCAACGAGCAAGGGCAACGTGTAGAAGGTTGCCTCGCGCGCGTTAACCCGCCGTGAGCCTGGGCGGGCAAGAGCGTACGCGCAGGGGACCACCAAAGCGCACAGCAAAACGATAGAGTGCAGGTTCGCGCCAAGCATAGTTGCACCGCCCTGGTCCGCGTGGGCTACCACCAGCCCCACCACAATCGCTTGGGTTTAGGAGTTATAACCTTCTTCGGCCCGGCCGCGTGCACCGCGTCTGCGTTGCCTTCGCGAGCATTGCACCTGCCGGTCATGTCGGGTTCTGGTACTGTGTCGGCTGTATAGTACACAGGCATATATATCGCGTACCGGGTACAGGGTATGCTAATACTAAAGCGCGCACTACCAGACACCGTTGCACCATCCAGTGCCGCAGCCAACCTCTCCGCGAGAGGAGCTGTCATACATCCACGCAAAGCAATCTGGCTCCCTGGTCCAGTACACGCGCGCAAAAGATCGGTTACATCGTAATCCCCGACGCAGATGGTGATGCCGTAGCACGTCAAAAGCTCTCCGTCTCCGATGCTTATCCCCCCGGGACCGCCATGCCCTTTGATGTCTATTCTCGTGATGGATAGGCCCTGCTCTTTAATCCTAACGAGGATGTCGTGAAATTCTTTACCACCCGACACAAAACGCTCGCGACCGAGTGAGTCCACAATCACGACTACCGGCCTTCCAGCGAGAGCTCCAACGAACGGGATCTTGAAGAGCCCCAATGGGTCGGCGTACGAGATGGGCGCATTGCTAACGTAGCGAAAAACATTCGTGTCGGCACCACAAAACCCCGCCGGATCTGCAGACACGAATCGGCCGGTTCGAGAGGAGTACAGGCGGGCTCGCAAGAAAAGGCTCGAGTCTTTTCCTGAGTGGGGACGCGCCGTGAAGCCGAAGCGTTGCCCTCCGGAGAGCGACGTTGACGTTTGCGGCGTTCCAAAAGAGTCGTATGTGTATGCGCCGCTTGCAGTGCCGTCAGTCGCGATCCAATCGCGTATCGACCCCAGGACATCGTGTAAGTTGAACTGCGATTTACGGTTCCGGTCGGTGGCTCCGAATAGCGCGTCAATTGCCGCACCGTACAGCCGGCGGTCCGTCAACGTGGGGGTGATCCCGTCCGAAGTGTCCCCGTCCACAAAGTCCGCCACCGGGTTAGCCGCAAACGCCGCGCTTGCATACACCCCGTCCACATACGGCGCCAGCCCGCCCTGCGACACCTGCTCCGCCGTCGGCAGCTGCGCCAAATCATGCAGCACAAACGTGAACCTCTCCGGCTCCGGACCCAACGGCCCATCCGGATCCTCAGAGAACGCTATCCGCCGGTTGAATGCATCATACACGTAGCTCTCACTCCACAGCACGTTGCCGTTGGCATCCTTATGCACCACCGACGTCAACCGGTTCCGATAATCCCACGTGTACTCCGTCACCTCCCCCGTCACCGTGTTCGTCTTCCGAATCAGATTGCCTTCCCCGTCGTAACGGGTATGATCTGGGTGCGATGGGGGCGGCTGAGAGACGCGGTGCCCCCACCACACCGAAGGCCGAAGGAGAATCGCAAGCGATACTCCGCGTGGGTACCGCGGGCGGAGGGGATGTTCGGATCGCCCCGACGCACCTGCACCCCAACCCGGTGGCAAGCGAGAATACAACCACCGGGTTCCGGGGCGAGGTTGCCTGGATGCGATCGACTCCCCTGTTGTCCGAACGTGAACCAGCCGGCAAAAGGACAGGGTTGAGGGCCGGGTAACCTCGGGGCCTGCCCGAGTATGTCTATGGGCTTCGAGCCCGGCGTCATAACTGGGCGCCCCTGCGGCCCACCCGGTTGAGCTTCGAGCTCGAAGAGGTAAGGGCCTGCTCGGCCCAGCGTCCCGGAGCCCCCTCAAAAAGTGGCTCCGCGATCGCACCCAACCCTGTCCCGCCGGCATGGTTTTCCGGAGGCTCTCGCAATGCCCAAACCCGACAAACGCCGCTACGTCGGCCTGGACGTGCACAAGAAATTCCTTCAATTCGCCATCATAGACCAAGACGGACAGCTCCTGCAAGAGGGCAACGTCTCCAGTGGACCGAGGAGCTCTCCAGCGGTTTGCCAAGACGCTCTTGGAACCCTCCGATGAGATCGCCCTGGAGAGCACGACCAATGCCTGGGCGGTGGCCGACCTGCTGGAGCCGTACCTGGCCAAGGTGGTGGTCTCGAATGCCTTGGCCACCAAAGGAAGAACGCCCGGCCGTCGCAGAATGGGCGATGGGGCGCGCTGTCTGGCCGCCTCCGCCGCTCGCTGAAGCGGCCCCGAGCCCGCCGCCCGGCGGGTCCGGAGCTCCGCCGCTGCGACGGCGGAGCAGTGGTAGCGCGCCCCGGCCTCGGGTCCGCCAAGAAGCCATGGGGGCCAAGGAAGCAATGGCAATCGTGACCTCCGCCGAGCGAAAGAGAAGCCCCGCGTCGCCGGGATGGGCCATGGGGCGCGCTCTCCCTCGCCGCTTCGGCGACCCGCCGAAGCGGCCCCCGAGCCCGCCGCCCGGCGGCACCGGACCTCCGCCGCGGCGACGGCGGAGCATTGGTAGCGCGACCCGGCCCTGGGTCCGCCCCGAAGCCATGGGGGCCAAGGAAGCAATGGCAATCGTGACCTCCGCCGAGCGAAAGAGAAGCCCCGCGTCGCCGGGATGGGCCATGGGGCGCGCTCTCCCTCGCCGCTTCGGCGACCCGCCGAAGCGGCCCCCCGAGCCCGCCGCCCGGCGGCACCGGACCTCCGCCGCGGCGACGGGGGAGCATTGGTAGCGCGACCCG
>JALSID010000073.1 GCA_026981825.1 Planctomycetota bacterium | reverse complement strand
GCAGACACGAGCTGCGCGCCCGGGGGGCTGGATCGGAAAGCCTCGTTGTCACCACACGCCCCACGCCGTTCCAACAGCGGGTGTTCGAGCTTCTGGGCCTCGGTGAGGAAGTGGGCCACACGTAGCACCGAATTTGGATGGCAGCCCCCCGACACGGCGACAGGTCGTGTGCAACCCGGGTAACCCGCGGATGCACCGGTGTGGCGGGGCATGTCTTGCCGATTCCCCCCGGGCGTAGGGCGCGGCCTAAACGCTTCCAGCCAACCGATCAGGACGGACGCCCCTGCACAAAAGCGGAGACGGTTCCGCCGGCGGCCGGCAGATGCTCAAACGGCCGACGTACGGGCGCCACGCAGTCCTGCGGACAGTCCCAACGCGAACTTGTAAGCGATCGGTGGCTGGACCTCGCACGGACGGCAACTATCCCCAGAACCGTGCCACCTGCCGCTTCATGAACTCCAGTCCCTGCTTCGCCACGTGCTCTTCGCTTGGGAACATCTTCCGCCAGATTCGGGTGGCTGCTGCCAGATCGGGGAGGGCCTGCCCGAACGCCTCAATGACGAGCCAACCGTCGTAGCCGATCTCTTTGAGAGTGGCAAAGGTCTCGTCCCAGTGCACGTGCCCTTCCCCGGGCGTGGATCGGTCGTTTTCGGAGATGTGAACGTGAATGATTCTGTTCCCGCCCGTCCGGATCGCTTCCGCTATGTTCTTCTCCTCGATGTTGGCGTGGAACGTGTCGTACATCATGCGAAATGAGGGGTGCCCGACCTCGTCCACCAGGCGAGCGGTATCCGCCGCACAGTTCACGAAGTAGGTCTCGAAGCGATTGAGGTACTCGAGTGCGAGCGGGATGCCGGCCTGTTCTGCGTACGGTGCAACCTGCTGAAAAGCCTCCACCGCCCACTTCCACTCCTCATCGGTCCGCCCCCGGCCGACGAGGTGCCCGACGGGGGAAACATAGGGACCACACAACACCTCAGCCCCCAAGATGTGACAGGTATCGATGGCCCGCTTCAGGTGGTCGATGGCCGCCTGGCGGACGGAGGCGTCTGGGGAAATCGGGTTCGCATCCTCCGGAACGATCGTGACCACCGTGCACTTCAGCCCGTTGTCGTCCAGTTTCCGGCGTACGTCTCGATAGTGAGCGTCGTCGAAAGAAAAAACGGGCAACTCCGCTCCGTCGAACCCCCACGCCTTGATCTTCTCAAGCAGGGGGTAGTGCTCGGCGGTCACGTGGCCGGTCCAGAGAAGAAGGTTCATGCCGAATTTCATTGGTCAGTGGCCCCGCTTGTGGTTCTGGTCGCCTATCTCTCTTCCAGAACGTGTTGCCCGGCCGCCGGGTGCCCAACGGCCGGGCCCCACGATCATTCCTGCGGCACGTTTGCCCAGGTGCCCGTCCGCGCCGATTCGGTCACGGCGTCGCAGACAAGCTGGGTCTTCAACGCGGTTCGGAACGTCGGCTCGGTCGGCTCGCCTGTCTCCAGCCCTTTCAGGAAATCAGCAAGCGCATTGATGAAGGTGTGCTCATACCCGATCGTGGTACCGGGCACCCACCAGTTCTTGTGGTAGGGATGCTCGAAACCGGTCACATGGATGCTCCGCCAACCGCGCAACCGGGGATCGTCAGAATGTTCGAAGTATTCGAGCCGGTGCGGGTCTTCGAGGTCGAAGTAGATGGAGGCGTGTTCGCCGTTGATTTCAAAGGCGTTCTTGTTCTTGCGGCCGCGGGCATAGCGGGTCGATTCGAACGTGCCGATCGAACCGTTCTGGAAACGGGCCAGGAAGAGGGTAGCATCGTCGATCTTGACCGGCTCCTTCGCGCCCTTTTCCTGGTGGACTCGTTCTTTGACGAAAGTCTCCATCAGGGCGTTGACCTGCACGATGGGGCCATTCAACCACATCGCCGTGTCGATGGAGTGGGAGAGCAGGTCGCCGAGCACGCCGGAGCCGGCCGCGTTGATGTCCAGTCGCCAGAAGGTATGTCCCCCTTGGGGAACGTTCGGGTCGATCGTCCAATCCTGCAAGTAGACCGCCCGGTAGTGGAAGACACGGCCCAGTTTCCCTTCCGAGATCACTTGATGGGCCAGAGTGATCGCGGGTACGCGCCGGTAGTTAAACCAGACGAAGTTTGGCACTCCGGCCTTCTCGACAGCCTGCACCATTTCCCGCGCCTCGGCTCCGGTACGAGCCAGGGGCTTTTCGCACAGCACGATTTTGCCCCGTTCAGCCGCCGCGATCGCGATATCGTGGTGCGTGTCGTTCGGCGTGCAGATGTCGATGGCGTCGATATCATCGCGTTCGATCAGCTTTCGCCAGTCGGTTTCGTAGGAGGCATACCCCCACCGCTGGGCGAACGCCCGCGTTTTCTCCTCGTTCCTGCCGCAGATCGCTTGAAGCACGGGCTCGTATTCGAGGTCGAAGAACTTGTTGACCTTGTAGTACGCGTTCGAGTGGGCACGGCCCATGAAGCCGTAGCCGATGACGCCTACCCTCAGCTTCTTCCCCATGATCTACCTCCTTTGGTCCGCATGGCAGATGCGGTTCGGCTTACCACGCCCGGGTTTGCCCTTAGAACTCTGGGGCGTACTTCTTGCGATACTCGTTCAGAAAACGGATCGACTGTTCGGTCACTTCCCAAGCGTTTGGCCAGAAGCACAGGTCTATGGTCCACCAATCACTCGGACAGCCGCACTTGAGGAGAGCGGGGATCAACTCGTCGAAGTTCAGCAGCCCCTCACCGAAGGGCCGATGGGTAGACGTTTCGTTGTCGTGCAGGGTGCCGTCCGAGTCGATCAGGTGGATGTGGCCCACCCGGCCCTGCAGGAGCCGCAACAGACCGAGTGCGCCGTCCGGGAGGATCTCCTTTTCCCCGGGCTGACGTGCCCCCTCCGCTGCCACCATGTGTGCGTGGCAGGTGTCGTAGAGCACGCCGAAGTTCCACGCGCCGTAGGAGCGCACCTCGTCCACGATGCTCACGATCTCCGAGGGCTTATTGAACGCGAACCCTGGCTCAAACTCCCACACGACCCGAATGCCGTGGTCCGCAGCGATCCGCGCGCACTTAACCCAGGTCCGGACGACACGCTCCCGGCCTACCTGCGGATGAACCCCTGTCTTCTCGAAGCAGTCGGGCGGTTCCACCGTGTCCACGCGAATCACATCGATCCCCATGTCTTCCGCGAACAACACGTTCTTGGCGAACTCGGCGATGTACGGCCCGGAGTCTTCCACCGTAGGGAGCTTGTGCATCCAGAGGTTCGCCGCCAGGCCGCTGAACGCCAGTCCCCGGTCTTCGACGTAGCGACGCAGGTAGCGGCGCTGTTCACGGGTCCGATACGTGTCCGGATTCGGATGGGGAGGAAAGGCTCCGAATTCGATGCCGTCCATCCCGAGCTGGGAGAGCTTATCGACGACTGTGAAGAAGTCGACCGGATTGTCCTGGTAAGGTCCGAAGCAATAGGCCCAACTACCGATCGAAAGTTTGGGCATCTCCACCTCCGTTGGCTGCTGACCGGTTACTCCACGTTACTGCACGTCCACGATCCTACCCTGTTCGATCGACGCCTCGGCTGCCTCGATCATCTTCTGGGCGACCACCGCGTCGTCGAGCGTGGAAAGCGGTTGGCCCCCCTGGCGGATACACACGTCGATGAAGTGCCGGACCTCGTTCGTGATCGATCCCTGGTATGCCGTGTACGTCTGGGAATGCACCAGACCAGGGCGAAGCTCGACCCAATCGCGATAGCTGTACCGCGTTCCGCCCGCGGTACCGAGGACCTTCACCAGCACCGTCCATGGGTCGGCCGTGTGATCGTCGGCGGCGAAACTGGCACAGAAGTGCGCCAGGGAGCCGTCCTCCATTTCAAGCTGGACCATCGCCAGGTCTTCCTGGGTGATCTTCTCGTAGTGGAGGGTCGCCTTCATCGCCACCAGTCGACGCGGACGGCCCACGAGGTAGAGCAGGATGTAGGAGTGGTGGGTCATGATCTGCCGGATGACTCCGGGGTAGCGGGCCGCCACCTCCTCTGGGTGATGGATGTTGTACATCACGTAGCAGGACACGATGCGGCCCAGTTTTCCCTCGGTGACCAGTTCCTTCGTGCGTGCCATGCCGGCTTCGTAGATGTAATTGTGGCCCGGCATGCAGATCTTGCCCGCTTTCTCGGCCGCCTCCTTCATCCGAAGGATCTCGTCCACATTGCAGCCCACCGGTTTCTCGACGAGGACGTGTTTGCCCGCCTCCAGAGCAAGCAGGGTGTATTGGAGGTGCGTTTCCAGGTTGGTGAGGACGAAAACGGCATCGATCTCGGGGTGGTTCACGAGCTGTTCTGGGGTTTCGAACCGTTGACAGCCGAACTCCTTTGCGCGCTGGATCGCCCGCTCCGGCGTCCGGTTCCAGAGCCCGACGAGGCGGGCACGTGGGCAACGTCGTACAGCCTCGGCGTGCAGAACCGACACGTCCCCCGCACCGATGAAACCAACGCCGACCGTATCTTCTGGCATCCTACGACGCCTCCCTTGTGCACAGGCCCCAAAGGACGTACGAACGATTTTTTACCGAACCGTGCGGAAAAAAGCAAGTCTTCGGCCCGTTGTCCAGCGGCCTGGCGGGCTTGCCCGTTTCCCGAAGGGGGCGACTTGAAAAGCCGGAGCCGTTCCAGAAGGCCAGCGAGCTCGCCAGCGTTCCCCCTTCCCCGCCTGGCTCTATGGCCGACAAACGCGCCGGCGCGCGACCGGGAGCCAATTCGTGCTGCGCCTGGTTTAGGCGGCACAGCCGCGGTTCGTCTGGGAACAACAGCATAGCGTGAGAAGCGGCCCTGTGTGTTGGACGGCGGCACCTGGTTGGGCTCTGGCGGCAACCCCGTTGGTTCGCCGGAAACGGCGTTCCGACCGGGAGCGTTCCGACGTCACTGCCACCCCGGCTGAGCCGATGAGGGCGGCCTCAACCGTGGTCCAGCGGGCTGGGTGCAGGGCGCACCGTGGCCGAGGCGCGTTTCAGGCAAGCGCAGCACTTTCGTCCAGATGAACCGGGAACAGCGTTGACAACGAGGCGCTCAGCAGAACTAATTAGATACAAGGTCCCGTCACAAGGCAGGTAGTGTGTGGTACTCTTCGTACGGTGCCAGCAGCCGTGCCCCGAAAGCCAAGGGAACCAGCGTATGCAACTGCAAGGTAGGCGGT
>JALSID010000072.1 GCA_026981825.1 Planctomycetota bacterium | reverse complement strand
ACCCAGATCATACCCGTTACGACGGGGAAGGCAATCTGATTCGGAAGACGAACACGGTGACGGGGGAGGTGACGGAGTACACGTGGGATTATCGGAACCGGTTGACGTCGGTGGTGCACAAGGACGCCAACGGCAACGTGCTGTGGAGTGAGACCTACGTATATGATGCTTTTAATCGGCGGATAGCGTTTTATGAGGATCCGGACGGGCCGTCCGGTCCGGAGCCGGAGAGGTTCACGTTTGTGTTGCATGATCTGGCGCAGCCGCCGACGGCGGAGCAGGTATCGCAGGGTGGCCTGGCGCCGTATGTGGACGGGGTGTATGCAAGCGCGGCGTTTGCGGCGAACCCGGTGACGGACTTTGTGGACGGGGACACTTCGGACGGGACCACGCCTGCGCTGAGGGACCGTCGGCTCTACGGTGCGGGGGTCGATTCGCTCCTGGCGCGCGAGGATGCGGCGGGGGTGGTGGATTTTGCGCTGCGGGACTTGATCGGATCGGTGAGGGGGTGGGTGGAAGCGGACGGCACGGTCGCGGCGAGGTATGACTTTGATAGCTACGGCATTCCCAGCGATACGGCTGATTTGAGCGGTGGGCGACGGTTTGGGTTTACGGGAAGGGCTGCTGTCCAGCACGGTTTCGGCTGGTTTATGCGATCGCGGGGTTTGATGCCAGCCACGGGGACCTTCAGCGCACCGGATCAAATTGGGCTCGCGGCAGACTGGAACGGATACCGCTATGTCCGGAACGACCCGATTCGCGGCACGGACCGCACGGGGCTCACCATCGTATACTCAGGTTCTCCGGAGGCGATCAAACGGTTGCAGGATCTGATTGAGGACGCGAAGCGGAGGTCCGAGGAGTTCCGTCAGTTCATGGCGCAAGTAGAGCAGGCCTCCCATCACATTCCCGTGACCGTCGTCGTTGACGATGAAATCGTCGATGTGGATCGGTTCCGTGATGGAACGATTGACGTGGCCGACGTAGAAGCGCTTGGTCGAGAGCCGGTTCCGGAAGTGGGTATTGGCATTCCGGAGATCCTGATGCACTTCTTTGCCGAACAATGGTATAAGGTAACACATCCTGTACCGCAGAAACCACGACCGGTGCCCCCACGGGGCAAAGAGGACCCTCGCTACCCGTCTGCCCACCAGTACGCGGTTAGGCAGCAGAATAAGGTACGTCGGGAAGAGGAGAAGCCGCCCTTCGTTGCTCAGCGGCTCAATCCGCGCGTGGCTGGCTTTCGTTGTATTCGCTACGAGATAGTAGCAGGGCCGGGCCCGCGGCGATACGTCATCGTGTACGTGGACAGGGATACGGGTGAGCTGCGGCAGGAGGTGGTGGAGGGTAGGCGGGGCAGCGGCTCGGTTGTGAAGCGCTTTTGCCAGCAGCACGCAAGACGTCGGGGTGCGCAGAGATGAATCAGATTGGGCGGTCGCGCCACGCGTTTCGTACGGCTGTGCTCGGTGCCACCTTGATCGTTTTGACGGCTGCGCGTGTGCCCCGATGCGAGGCTCAGGCACAGGGCGTTCGAACGTGGCTGGGGGAACGACGAGCACCGGTTCCAGCCTGGCAGGTTTGGGTCGACAGTCTGGATCCCGCTGCAGACGGGCTGCTGGATGGCGTCACATATGTTTTCGCCTGGCAAGACTGGCGTGGACTTTCCGCCGAACGATGCGACTGGGAGCCGTGGGAATCGCGGCTTGCCTTTCTACCAAGGTACCTTTGGAGTCGGCCTGGGTACGCTTTTCGGTTGCTTTGCGAAGCGAACAAGTGTGACACGTCGTGCGGGCTGGAAGCGGTGCGTCGAACGGTTCCAAAGTACTTCGAGCCGCGGTCGCCCTTGTTGGCTGACTGGCTGTGGAATCACGGTGCGCCAAGTCAGGCGGTGGACATGCTGCTCACCTACCCGTTCTATTTCGAGCTGGGTGTGAACCCCCGCGAGGTACCATTGCCGCTCCCAGGGGCCGGCTTGGGCCGTTCCCTGCGCCTGCCGCCGCGTTTGCGCCTCGCCGCATTCGGTAGTTCCGCCTTGTTTGCGGAATCGGTTGCTCTCCTACGCACAGCCCGGCAGATCGACGACGAGCGCACTGAAACCGTCGTCAAACCGCAGCCCGAGCCCGTCGGCTTTCAAATCTTGGAAGCCTATCGTTTATACCGTCTGGTGTATCCGTACATTTGGCCCCTGGATGAGTTCACTCCGTGGGATGCGTTCGACGTCGTAGCCGCTTGCGAAGGGGAGGAGATTCCCGATGATGAGCATGCTCCTCGAGCGCGGCACATTCCCTCGGTGGAGGTCGCTCACGCGCTATTGTTAAGGAAGCCCCTTCCTGTGGCGACAAGAATGGTGCGCGAAATAGGGCAATTGAAGCACCGGGGGCGGCCCTACCTGCTGGTTCTGGAGGACGTGGGGCGTAGACGACTGGAGCTGGCTGCCGCATCCGCGGACGCTGCAGCGCGCATCCTGGTCGAGATCCCCGACGCTTTTCGGTATCGGGCACTTGCGCGCCGTTTGTTTCACGATGCGTGTCCTTCGCAGGAAGACGTCTACACATGGGTGTCCTCAGAGGGGGCGCCGGTGCTTGCTCATTTTCTGTCCCGGAGCGAGGCCAAGCGGGTGCTTAGGTGGTGGTCTCAGGAGGGGGCGTTTTGGGACGACGCGGCGGACCAAGTCATCCCGCTGCTGCCCGAGCTCGATCTCGTCAGCGTCTTGCTGCACCAGATTGGCCCGGAGGAAGTCGATCCGCAGCTAGCACGGGAGGTTGTGCAGACGCTCAACATGGATAGTCGCGTGGCGCTTTTTCTCCTGGACAGCGTAGCCCTGCCCTGGGCCAGACGTGACCCCACACTGATCGACGCGATGAATTCTCTCGTCGGTGTCCGAGTCGCAGCTCGTCTGGCCCGGGACGAGGAATGGGCTCGTCCTTATTTAATGCGAGCTATGACGGACGCACGGGCGGCTGTGCGTGTCGAAGCGGTCCTGCAGGCGATGCTCTGGGATGGCGATTGGCCGGGATGGCCCCAGTTCCTGGCTCGCCGCCTGGTCGCCGAACGGAACGAACGGGTTTCTTTGGTGCTCGAAGAGGCTCTGGCGAGGATCGGGTCCCGTCAGGAGGCCACCTATCTTGCGACGGTGCTGCGGGACAGCAGGGATTTGCCCCCTTCCACAATTTGTCACTTGATACAAGCGATCGCGGGCATACCACGCGGAGCGGACGTGGCGGTTCCCGCGCTAGGGGAACTCAGCGCAGTGGAGGAACTAGCGGTAGCAGTCACGGCTGCACGTGCGCTTGGCCGGTGCGAGACCGCTAAGGGTGCGGCCGCTGCGGCACTGGGACGGGCGGCCGCTGATACCCGTTGGCCGGTGCGGGCGGCAGCGGCGTGGGCCGCTGGCCAGCTTGGTACCGCTTCTGCCTTCGAGATATGGGACCGGGCCCTCGCGGACCCTGCGCCGCCGGTTCGTATCGCAGCAGCCGGTTCCGTTCGCGGCTTCCGTGACCGACAAAAGCTGCGGCTGGAGGCGGCGCGCGCTCTGGCGGAGTCACTCCGAACGGCGGAGGACGAGTCGTACCTTGTCGTGGCCTATCGTTCCCTGGATCGGCTGCGCGCCCGGCAGGCGGCCGTCGCCGAGGCTATCCTCGGAAAGGCGCAAGGGACAAAAGGGCTTGTGGCAAACGCCGCTGCACGCGCTCTGGCGGCGAGCGCTCCGCGCGATTTGGTTCCCAAGTACGTGCGCGCACTCACTGCTGCGTTTGAAGCCAAGGAGCACACTACGCCCGTCGAAGTCTTCGATGTCCCCTTCGAGCTGGCGGCACTCGTGGAGTTCGCACGGCGAGACCGAACGGTGCTTCGGCAACTCAGTACCTGGGCGCGGGACGGAGTGATCTCAGGCGAATTGCTCCGACAATTCGCTCGTGAGATCCCGCAGCCCTTCATGGACGACGCGTACCGCCGCATCGTGCGAGGCGAGCATGCGTCGGCCGCGGTCTTCAACGCGCTGTCCCACCCGCCCACGTCGTCGCCAGAGGTGATCGCTGCCTTGACCAAGGTCGCGACCAACGGGGCGGTGCATCGCAGCGGCAGACTTGACGCGGTCAAACTCCTTGGCTGGTGCGGCCATGTCAGTTCCGATGCTTGCAGGTCGCTGGCGGCGCTGCTGTCCGCTGAGGACCAGGCAGTCGCTGCAGCAGCTGCACGCCAGCTTTCGGATCCCATGGCCAAAACGAATTACTCCAATCTCCTAGCTGTCTTGCAGCGCCCGGACACGGCGCCAAGGCGCAGAGCGGCCAGCGTATTCTGGAACCTAGCCCGCAGCGGGGTTCGCTTCGAGCCAGCGGTGCTTGCAGCCTTACGCGAGCGGCTGAACGACGAGCAGGACCTCACCGTTCGGGTGCTTTTGGCAGCTACGCTGACACTCGTCACCGACGATGTAGGACCTTGTACGGAGCTGTTTGCGTTGGTCTACCGGACCGGCAGCGCTCACCAAATGTGGTGTCTCCTGGAAGCCGTGGCATCCCATGGAGCAGGCAGAGTGTCGGAGGAGATGCGCACGGTACTGACGGAGCTCGCACATCATCCACACCCGCGTCTTTCCAGGCCTGCTCGGCGCTTACTGTTGAGATCCGATTCGCCTAAGGAGCGGGGCCGCTGAGTGGCTACAGACCCAGGAGCGCAAGTCTCGATAGGCCTACCGGTGGGGATCCCTGAAGAGCCGTCCGCGCACGAAAGTGCGTACGGACCAAAGGCATTTGGGAGCGCATGTCGCGGTGAAGTGGGGGATGAGCAGCATAGCCCTATGGAGCGAAGATATCTCTGGGACCGCGAGCCGCGTGAGCGAGAGGAGAGCAAAGCCCCCTGCGCCGAGTGTTCTTAGGGCTAGGACGTCTCAGAAGCTGTCCGTGGGGCCTCGGCCGACGCGTCGCGACGGGCGTACCGATGCTCCGTCGTCGGCGCGACGAAGGTCTGTCTCTCTCCGCCTTTGCGGTTCGTCCGCCCAGCGCCCCCCTCGCCGCTTCGGCCCCCGGGGCCGGGCCGCGCCGCCAATGCTTCCTCGTCGGCGCGGTGCAGCACACCATCCCGCCACGGGGCGGATCCGAGACCGGGTCGCGCTACCACTGCGCCGTCGCCGGCGCGACGGCGGTCCGCCGCTCCCCTTGTCCCGCCAGGCGGCGGGCTCGCGGGCCCCTTCGGCGCGGACGGGCCGAAGCG
>JALSID010000071.1 GCA_026981825.1 Planctomycetota bacterium | reverse complement strand
CATCCGTGCGCGGAAACAGAGCCGACTCCCCCTCCTGAGCAGCACTGTCCGTTTCCTGTGCGTCTGAGGGCCGGCCCGGTTGACCCGACCGTCTTCGACATCGTGATCCGGCTAGACGATTGGCCCTGTCGCACCAGCAGGACAGGCGGCGGGTGCAAGCAGGGTGAGGCCGATCGCTGCTAACGCTTCGGGCTTGCCGCCGATTGGACCTCGGCGCCAGCCGCTTTGACCGTGCCTGTGGCTTCGAGAGACAGCCCCCACGCGCTATCTCCCTTCGCGACCGACAAGCATGCGGCGACAGTGGCGGTCGCCGCCCGTGTGGGCAATCCTGAAGGGGGCATCGGTTACAGGGGGCCGCTAATTCCCTCGGGACGGGTGTCGGATCCGGCGAAGGGCAAGCGCCAGAGCGCGGGGCATGAATGGGGCATCAAGAATCGAAGGCCTGCCGAAACCGTGCAACTCCGGCACGGTCCAGGAATCCGGTGGAAGGGCAGGGGGGCGGGCGAGGAGCTGTTCAAGGAATTGCGTCCAACGGCTTACGCTCAGCTCCAACCGATATTGCTGCACGACCTCGCGATGCGCCCTGTGGCCCAAGCTCTCCAGGAGTTCCGGTCGCCTCGCGAGAGTGGCGATCACTCGTGTGGCTTCGGGCACCGGATCCTCCACGGGAAGCTGGAACCCCGTCTCGCCCTGGCGGACCAGCTCGGGAATGCCGCTCCGTACCGCCGTCACCAGGGGGACGACGCCGAAAGCCATGCCTTCCAGGATCGCCAGCGGCAGCCCCTCGTGATCGCTCAGCAGAAGCTGGACGTGCCGCGGTGCGAACACGTCAGCCATGGCGTACAGGGGCGATGCACCATGAAAAGCAACCGGTCCGCCCAGTCTTGACAGCTCCTCGCGGAGGCTCGCCTCTGCCGGGCCACCGCCAAAGATGTCCAGCCGAAAGGGGATGCCTTCGTCGAGGAGCCGTTGCACGAGCGGCACGAATAGAGAGACCCGCTTCTGGTGTTCGGAAAGCCGCCCGGCATAGAGGAGCTGCACGGGGGGCACATCGGGTTTCACCGGCGGTCTGTCCGGCACGGGAACACCGTATGGGATCGTTTCCAGCAGGGGCGCGTAGCCTCGGCATTCATCCCGCGCAAGCCGGCCACACAGGTCACTAACGGCCACCACGCCGTCCAGCACCGGGGCGAACCGCCGGGTCAGATCGTAGAAGAGCTCGTGATCCGAGTGGACTACGCTGACCAGTCGGGGGGTAGTTCTTCCCTTTCTGCGCAGGACGGCCGCGGCTTCCCATGCCGCCAGCACGTAATTCGGCAGGACCACGTCCGCCTCGGCAAGCCGATCGGCCAGGCGAGCTCGCAGCAGGTCTTTGCGGTCACGGCTGTCGTAGTCAAAAAACGACAGATTCGGATGGCCCGGCTTGACGAACCACCTGGTCTGGTCCTCGGTGCTTTCGTTGCGAAGGATAAGTGTCGTCCAGGTGATCGCCGACCCCCCGGCAAACGCCTCGGACATCCGCAACGACCAGACCCCGACCCCGCCCAGCAGCCCGTTGCTCGTCAAAACGGACAGGACTCGTAGCATTGCTCAAGAGTACCCCGCGAACCGGTCCACGGGTCCATGGTTGTCCCCGTCGGCTTTGGCAGTTACCCGTGTGCTTTATACGCTGTGAAGTGCCGATAGGGGCGCAGAAACAACGCGAGCCGGCGCCTTGCGCCGTGCCAAAGCAGGCCGCTCGTCTGGGGGCGGACTCTGAGCATAGCCCTTCGTGAATGGACTACGTCCTAAGGGGGCAGCTAGTTGTGAGCACTGTCGACACGCGTCACTGGGCAGATGCACCTGCTAGTGGTCGAGCGCGATGCATCCTGGTCTGCGGATGCCATCGATCAGGAACGTCGCTGGTGAGTCGTCTGCTGCACGCAGCGGGGCTCGTCCCGGCAACCGCGGACGTGGACGAGGTGGGGGACGCCTACAACCCGCGTGGCCTTTGGGAGGCACGCTCGCTGGTGGCTCTCAATGAGAAACTCCTCGCTGCCGTCGGCGCGCGTTGGGACAGCGCGCCGTTCCTGCCGCCCACCTGGTGGCGCGAGTTGGAAGTCGACGCATGGTGTGGGCAGATCGAATCGCTAGCTCGCGAGGCGGGTCGCGACGGCGACTGGGCCTGGAAAGACCCACGCCTGGCCGTCACTCTGCCCCTGTACCTGAGAGCTCTAACGGAATCGAGCTGCATCGTCTGGGTCGTGCGCCACCCGGTGGCGGTTGCACGGTCGCTACAGCGGCGCAACCATTTCCCGCTCCCGCTCGGACTCGCCATCTGGGCCCTCAGTAACGCCCACGTCGCGATCGGGCTGGAGGAATTCGCCGTGCCCGCGGTGGCCGTCCATTACGAGGAATTGGTCGCCGACCCGGATCGCGCGTTCCGGTCCCTGATCGATCGACTGAAGGAGATGGGAATCACTCGATTGGGCTCATCCGTCCAGGCTTCTCAGCACGTCGATCCTGGGCTGCAACACGAAACGGGCGAAAGCGGTTCTGCCGGCGAGTCTGCGCTGATAGAAGGGCTGTGCCGGTCGGTTTATACAATGGCGTGCGGTGTGACGACGGGGGAGGATGCCCGAGAGGTGTTGCGTACGATTGCTCGCTACATGGTTGCAGAACGGCGTGAGCTGGCGGCAGCGTTTGCTGTTGAGGCGCTGCTTCGGGAGGCGAACCGGCTTCGGCCGCTGGCGGTGGGCTACGAGCGACTCGCAGGCCATCCGCTTGTGCGTGCGGCGCGAGCGATCAAACGGCTGGTCCGCTGGCGGAAATGAACGACGCTCTCGTGGCGATGCGGCCGAGAGGCTGCCGCGGCGGCCGTGTTTTTGCCCTGGTGGGACGGAACTTCGAAAGGCGAGGCCGTAGCGATGACCGAGCTTGTTAGCAAGTTGTTTGATCTTTCCGGTAAGGTGGCCCTGGTCACGGGCGGAAGCAAAGGGTTGGGTAAGGCGATGGCCAGGGGGCTGGCGCACGCTGGGGCCGACATTGTCATCTCCGCGCGCCATGAAGACGAACTACGGGCGGCGCTGGCGGAGATCACGGCCGGTGCGGACGTGAAGGGGGCCTATGTCGTGGCAGATCTCAGCCGCCGGGACGAGGCCGAGCGTCTGGCACAGCGGGCTTTGGAACTCATGGGTCGGGTGGACATCCTGGTCAACAATGCGGGCACGAACATTCCGCAGCCCATCTACGAGATCGACGACCGCACCTGGGACGAGATCGTCGAACTGAACCTCAGCTCGGTCATGGCTCTCACACGTGCCCTTGCACCGCAGATGATGCAGCGCCGCTGGGGGCGCGTGATCAACATCTCCTCGATCATGGGGTTCATCTCCGCCCCGGGCCGCGAGGTCTATTCCGCCACGAAATCCGGCCTGCTGGGGCTGACCCGCGCCGCCGCCATCGACCTCGGGCCCTATGGAATCACCGTGAACTGCATAGCTCCAGGGCCGTTCCTAACCGATCTGCCCATGAGCTTGCTCACGAAGGAGCAGCAGCAAGCATTTGCGCAGAGGACGGCGCTTGGGCGTTGGGGACAACCGGAGGAACTCATCGGTACCGTGCTGCTTCTGGCAAGCGAAGCCGGGTCTTACATCACGGGCACGGCGATCGTTGTCGACGGAGGCTGGCTGGCCAAGTAGTCCGCTCGTTCAGGGGACACTAACCGTTGCTCCGACGCGCCGACCCGCGTAATTGCTCGGCCAGTTCCTCTGGGAGCTGATCCCGGTTCTGCACCGTCACGGCGACGACGGTGCAGTCCGGGTGTTCCCGGATCCGCCGGGCAACTCCTCCCAGCCGCTGAGCGACCGTGCCCAGGATGGGAACACGAAGGGTAAGGATTCGCTCGATCACTGCGCAGAAGCGCGTCGAGAAGCACTCCATCTTGCCCACTTCGTCGATCACGACGAGCTCGCCGGGGGCTGGTTCGCGTTCGAGTTCGGCTTGAAGCAAGCGTTCGAACGCTTCGAGCAGCACGCTGTAGCGCCCTACGCGCAGTCGTCCCGGCGCACCCCGCCGAGCCAGGGGTACTGTTCGTCCTGTGCTCAACCCCACCGCGTCGAACCCGATCCGCGAGCCGCGCTCCCGGACTTCGCTCGTGTAGAACCCCCGCACTTTCGCAGGGCGCAGCACTTCTAACGTGCGCATGATGACCGTCGTCTTCCCCACACCAGGGGGGCCGGTAACAAAGATCTTCGGCGGTCGTTGTTCATCCACGCTCGTTCAACTCCGCTGGCACAGCAATCTGTCCGCAGGTCTGAAGTCATGGACAAGATTTTGTGGGCCCATGCCAGAACACAGGCGCCGTGTTCGGTTCGGGGGGCAGACCGACCTGGCCACCCTGGGTTCACTGGGCCAACCCCGTTACCGACACTCCCTGCCGTTGCTGCCGGCAGGCTCACATCCGGTTCTGATGGGCCCTGTGCGATAAACAGTCTAGAGCGGACACCAGCATAGCGGGGCGTACTTCACCCGTGCGGTCACGACCGCTGCCTCTCCGGGGCGGGCGTACCCTTCGCGATGAGTTCGAACGCTGAGCAACTTCGACCCCGCTTCGATCTGGCAGAGTAGACGGCGCAGGTTATGCGCTGCCCAGCCGACGCAACAGTCCCTCGACCTCTTCGCGCCACTTCGCGGACTCCTCGTCCTCTGGATCCTCCCACAGCTCCTTCAACTCTGAGTCTTCAAGGATCCGCTCGACGGCCGTTTGTGCCTTCTCGACGAGAGCGGGCTCCGGCGGCTCTTTTCCTACGATCCACGATTGAACTTCGTCCGGAAGATCTTCGGCCGGGTTGCCCATCATCGCCGCCACGACCTCCGCGGCAGCGAGCCCTATCGACGCCTCCGGGGCTTCCACGTAATCGGCTTCCAGCACCGCATCCAGCGCTTCGGAAATCGGCCCCGTGTCTTCAGCTTCCACCAATTCACCGACCCAATCCAGCGCGTCGTCGTTCTCGAAGCTACGATACCCCCGCGTGCCCATGAGCCACGCCTCCCACATCCGACCTGTTGACGCTCAGGTTGCCTCCTCCTACCTGTCGTCCGCGTCGCGGCAACCCTGCAGCGAGCAGTCCACTGCCGTAACCCTAATTGCACCACTGTCTTGTTTCTCCGTCAAGACGTCTTCCGTGTCAGTCGGCCCGTGCGCGGGGCTGCTCGTCCCGGCCGGCAACCGACCGCTCGGCCGGTGT
>JALSID010000070.1 GCA_026981825.1 Planctomycetota bacterium | reverse complement strand
CGGGAACAACCGGAGCCCCTCCCGACACACCAGCCCGGGATCGTAATGAAACGCGAGCACCGCACGGCCCGTCCTCGGATCGGGGCAAACGTTTTCAAACAACAACCGGTCGAACCCTGCTTCGGCCAGCACGGCTTCCCCCTCAATCGCCCACGACGAATCCAGCCGTACCTCGAAGATCGTGTAGACCGATTCGGTCGGTCGTGTCGAGTAGCGTGGGATGCGAGCGATGATCCGGCAGAAGGGGAGGGATTCGAATACTTCCGTCGACCGCGGTGGGTCGCCGGGTCTGCTGCGCCTTGACCACGTCACAACCCACCCAACGTTGTAGGTGCGGAGGAAATCGGCCAACTCGTCGGGCTGCCAGTGATCGATCCGCCGACCGGCCAGATGGAAATCGCCGAACGAGGCGTAATGTTCCGGCACCGGCGCGAGCTCATACAGGCCCCCTATGAACGACCGCCCGGTCAGCAGCGGCAGCAACGGTGTCCAGTGGGTGGACTCCGGATCTGTAGCTTCCCACAGGCGCAACTGGTCCTCGAACAGGACCCGGTGCTCGTTTGTGGTATGGGCCTTGAGGAAACCGACCAGTGCGAGCATTTCCGCGGTGTAGCCGCACCGCAGGGGGCGGTCCATGGTCAACCGAACTCTGGCAGCAGGGATCGTGGCGCGCGCCGCCGAGATCACCGTCACCAGCGTGGCAAGCCCAATGGTGCAGGCAGCCCGCCAGCGGCGCATGCCCCCCGCCATCACTGCCCCCACGATGCGCCCCCAACCGGTTGCCGTGATCACAATCAGCGCGAGCACCATCGGCACCTGAAACCGGAGCGGCTCGATGGACCTTACCGGCCCCCATAAGCTGCCCAGGAAGGTCAACAGAGCGAGGTAGAACAAGTGCAGCCAGAGAAGCGGCACGGACAATGCGAGGCGAGGGCATGCGAAGAGAGCGGCAAGAAGCCACGCCAACAGGATGGTGGGAATATGAGCGTCGGCCCGGTAGCTCCACTGTCCCCACCAGTAGTCCGCGAAAAACCAGGTTCCACTGGTCTGCAGGAACGGAGCCGACGTGGTCCGCACCCTCAGGTGTGCGACCAGCGGCACAAGCCAGGGGCTCGCCGTAGCAGCGGCCACAGCCACGCAGGCGGCCGTGGCAGCCCACCACCGCCAGGATCGCCGCGCCCGGGTGAGAAGCCATGCCATGCATACCGGCAAGGCTTGAATCGCGAAGGTTGGATGGGATTGAAGCCCCGCGGCCCCCAGCAGAGCAAGGCCACACCAGCGCGTTGGCCCCCACTTCCCGTCGTGGCGTTCCAGACTGCAGGCAAGCAAGGTGGCCAAACCGGCGCTCCAGAGGTAGGCGACCAGTCCGCTTCGTAGTAGCCCGTTCGGATAGCCCACCCACCAGTACAGGACCGTGGCCAAAGCGGCTACAGCGGCCGGCGTGGCGGATCCTGTGAGCAACCATGTGCCCCCACCGACGAGAACAGGGACCAGGAACATCGCCATGACGAGGGCGGCTTTGTAGGCAGCCGGGTTCAGTGTTCGAAAGGGCAGTTGGCTCAACTCCGCGAGGTTAGCCGAGGGGTCGAAGATCGGCGTTCGCCGGTAGCCGGCCATGAACGCCGGGTCGTACCCGCAGACCACGCCGCGCGTGCGCAGCGCTCTGGCTCCGAGAAAGCCGTGATAGAGGTGGAGGGCGTGGTCAACGGTAAGGACGGGCCGGTCATCAACGATCGCGCGGAGGGCTGGAAAGAGTTCGACCAACTGCCAGGCGTGCAGGCCCAGGGCCGCCAGAGCGAGCACGGCGGCGGTCAAACCCCGGACTTTTCTTTGCCGTTTAGACATCCGCCCTATAGCCCTTCAGCTTCCGGTAAGCGACCCGTGGACCGTTCGTCGGCTGCGTCTGCAACGTGCACGTGGCGGGGCCACATGCGTCGAACGCACCTGCGTGCCCGAGGCCGGTCTAGCTGAACACGGCTCCGCGATTGCAAACAGGCGGCCGATCGGAGCCGATTCCCGACACCCGCCGGGTCGGCGCGACAGACCGCGGGCACGTACGCATACCGACCACCACGAGGAGTCGAACTCTGCCTACACTCACGTCGCACGATAATTGATACGTGCCTGGGCCCGTGCTGCTCCGATCGGCCGGCCACATTCTGCGGTAGGCGTTTGTCCATGCCTCGTTCAGACGCAAAGAAATCGAGGGGGAGTGCGGCCGTGACGCGGCGCTCGTTCATGAGAGCCGCCGCGGCCGGTTTCATCGCGTGCGTCTCCGGCTGTGCGCGGCGCAGGGGACCCATCGAACACGTGCGTGTCATCTCCGGACCGGGTTCCCGGCCGGGCCGGCTGCGCACGCCACGGGCACTGGCTATTAGCGGCGACCGCCTGTTCGTCGCGGACATGACCGACCGGATCCAGGTCTTCTCTCTCGACGGCGCCTTTCTCTACCAGTGGCACCTGCCTGACTTCAACGTGGATGGCCCGACCGGACTCGATATCGACGAGGACGGTAACCTCGTCGTCACGGACACCCACCTGTATCGAATCCTCGTCTGTACGCCGACCGGTGACGTGGTGGCCAGTATCGGCGGCATCTTTGGCCCCGGCCCTGGGGAATTCCTATCGCTGCGGCACGTGGCCGTCCGTCCCGGGGGCGGATATGTAACATCGGAATCGGGCACTCAGGACCGGATCCAAGTGTTTGATGCTCATGGGGTGCCCGTACGATGGTGGGGGAGCCACGGAAGTGGCCCCGGCCAGTTTCGGCGACCGGAGGCGGTTCAAGTGTACCGCGATGGTCGGGTTCTCGTGGCCGATTCGTGCAACCACCGGATTCAAGTTTTTTCCAGCGAAGGCGAATTACTCGATATCTGGGGCCGGGAAGGTGACGGTCTGGGTGAGTTACGATACCCGTACGACCTGTTCGTAGGACCGGACGATCTGGTCTACGTCTGCGAGTACGGGAACCACCGGATCCAGAGGTTCACGTTGAGCGGTCGAGCCGTCGATACCTGGGGTTGTCCTGGACGTGCCCCGGGGCGGTTCCGAGATCCGTGGTCCGTGGTGGTTTCGAACGACCTTCAGGTGTTCGTGGCAGATGCGGGCAATCACCGGATCCAGCGGTTCACGGTTTAGCCGTTTGCTCGGCCAGGAGTCCGGCCGGAGCGGTTGTCTGAGCGTACATTGGGGAACGTGTTGTTGAGTGGGCGAGAGGCGTTAACGGTCATCGCGGTAGCGGCGGCAGCCGCGCTCCTGTGGTCCCTCGTTCGCCTACTGGTCGCGAACCGCACGGCGCGTCGGTGGCTGAGCGTAGCCATAGTGGGAGCGGCCGTGGCAACGCTCGCCGTCGCCCTGCTTGGACGGAGCTATCACCAAATCCTGGAGCTTTTCCACAGCTTGTCGATCCGGAGGCCGGTGGCTCTGGTTCTGCTGCTTGCGGTGCCGCCGGCGGTGTGGCTGAGCTTTCGGAGCCTGGCGCCGCTGGGGCAGGGCCGCCGCATCGCTGCGATCCTCTTGCGCTCGGCTGTACTCGTGATTCTGGTGCTTGCCCTGGCACAGCTTGCTTACGTGCAGCGTTCCGATGAGCTGTCGGTAATCTTCGCGATCGACCTCTCGGATTCCGTGCCGGTGGATCTTCGCTTACGGGCTCGCCAGTGGATCGAGCAGGTGCTGCTCGACAAGCCCCCCGAAGATCGGGTCGGGTTCGTCTACTTTGCTTCTGAGCCCTACCTGCACATGCCGCCGGTGACATATGCGGAGGTAAGCGATCCGGAAGCCCGCGTGGACACGACCGCCACGGACATTGCCGCCGCAATTCGTCTTGCCCGGGCTTCTTTTCCCGAGGACACGGCGCGTCGCATCGTGCTCGTAACGGACGGCAACGAGACGAAGGGGGACGCGATCCGGGAAGCCATGGCTGCGGCGGCGGACGGCATACCGATCGACGTTTTCCCTATCCTCTATCAGTACGAGAACGACGTCGCCGTTGATCGCGTCCTTACCCCCTCGACCGCTACTGCAGGCGAAACGATCCGAATTCGCGTTCTGCTGAAATCGCTGTCGGAGACGGCTGGGACGCTGCGGGTGTTCGCTCGATCCGGAAAGGGGGACGTGCTCATTGAAGAGCGGCATGTGCAGCTTCGTCGCTCCCGCCCCGATCAGCGGGAGATTGTACATGCGGAGGACGTTCTGTTTCGCGTCGAGGAGCCGCGGTTCTACCGGTTCATTGCGCAGTTCAGTCCGGATGATCCGAAGCAGGACCGGTCGCCCCAGAACAACGCTCTGGCAAGCTACGTCTACGTGCGCGGCAAGGCTCGCGTGCTTCTTGCCGGGTCGGACGAAGACAACACGAACTTCCTCCGCACCGTGTTGGAGCGCGAGAAGTTCGCTGTAGAAGTGGTCGGTCCCGGCGCTGTGCCTTCCGATGCCGCGGTCCTTGCCGGCTACGATCTCATCGTGCTCAACAACGTACCCGCCGCGCTTGGCACAAGCGACGAAGAGCTGCCAGAAGCTGCTCTGAATGAGCGACAGATGCGGGCGATTGAGCGTACGGTGCACGATGCAGGTACGGGCCTGGTGGTAATCGGGGGGCCGGACAGCTATGGTGCAGGGGGTTATGACGACACGCCGCTCGAGAAGGCCCTTCCGGTAAACATGGAGATCCCTGGGCTCAAGCTTTTGCCCCGTGGGGCTCTGGTATGCATCTTCCACGCGTCCGAGATGGCGCGCGGCAACTACTGGCAGAAGGTGGTGGCAAAACAGACGATCCGAGCGTTGAGCCCGCGGGACGAGATTGGGGTGATCGCCTGGCGGGGCATCACGGCCTGGGTTCACCCCCTGCAGCCCGCCGGCAACAAGAGGCGGGTGCTGGCGCGGATTGACAGGATGGTGCCTGGCGATATGCCCGATGCGGATCCGGGGTTGAGGATGGCAGGCGGTGCGCTGGCAGCCAGCAGCGCCACGTACAAGCTGATCATCGTGATCAGCGACTTCGACCCGGCGCCCCCGCGGCCTCAGACCGTGCAGTGGCTGGTTCGCCACAGGATCAAGGTCACCTGCGTGGCGGTTGCGACGCACGGGGGCGCAGGAGCAACGTGGGCAACGGACCTTGCCAAGCGGACGGGGGGACGCTTCTACCACGTGGTCGATCCTCGCGCGCTGCCCCGCATCTTTTTCCGCGAGGCGATGCGCGTCGCCCGAAATCTCATCTTCGAGCGCTCCACCCCCTGGAAGCCTAGCGT
>JALSID010000069.1 GCA_026981825.1 Planctomycetota bacterium | reverse complement strand
GACCACGTAGCTGCAGAAGTTGCCGAAATCTCCTTGCGCACCCTCCAGGTATCGGGAACGGCGACGGTGCTGAGCTGCGTCGCGGGTGTGCCGTTAGGCGTCGTGCTCGGCCGTTCCCGGCGCAGACTGGCCCGGATCGGGGTGCTGCTGGCACACGTGTGCCTCGGTATGCCCCCTGTGGTAGTCGGGCTCGCGCTCTACCTGCTCTTCTCCCGAAGTGGCCCGCTTGGTCCGATGCAGTGGTTGTTCACCAAAAAGGTAATGATCCTGGCCCAGGTGGTTCTTTCCACCCCGTTTGTGGTGGCCGTGGTTGCAACCGCCGTCGCTGCGGTGCCGATCCAGCTCGAGGAGCACCTGAAAGCGATCGGTGCTACCCCGCGGCAAGCTCGGTTCTTCGCCCTACGCGAGGCGCGCCACGGGGTGGCTCTTGCTGTGGCCGCCGCATTCGGTCGAAGCGTCTCGGAAGTAGGGGCCGTGCTCATCGTGGGGGGCAATATCGCGCACCACACTCGCGTTCTCACCACCGCGATCGTGCTCGAAACAAGCCGCGGTCGGTTCGAACTCGCTCTCGCCCTCGGGCTTGTTCTGCTCTCGCTTGCATTCGTGGCCAATACGATTGTGTTGCTGGTGCAGTTCCGGTCCACCGGACCCGCTCTACCAACCGTCCACGAACCGCCCTAACACGCGACCGACCGTGACCCCGACACGGGCACAAACAAAGCGGTTAGACCGCACCAACGCAGAGCACGACGATGCCGCTCCGGCCCCCCGGCCGTCGCCGCTCGAGCTCTGGCTGGAGCGGCTGAAGCACCGGCCATCGCCGAGCTTTTCGCTCGAAATCGAACGCCTCACCCTCACGTCTGGCACGCTCCACTGCGTCCTGGGCCCAACTGGATCGGGCAAGACGACCCTGCTGCGACTGCTGGCAGGGATCGAACGGCCTCACGACGGTCAGATCTGGGTGCAAGATTCAGGGCTGCAAAGAACCCTGCAAGAGTTGCGGGGGCAAAGCGCGGCGGTGTTCCAGCGGCCGATGCTCGTAACCGGGACCGTGGACTATAACGTCGAGCTCGGACTGCGATTCCAGGGCCTGCCCCGGCAAGAACGACGCCGTCGTGTCGCAGAGTACCTGAAGCTGCTGGGCATTGAACATCTGTCCGGACGGCCCGTGCGGCGGCTCTCCGGTGGAGAAATCCGGCTCGTCGCCCTGGCTCGCGCCCTCGCCATTCAGCCCCGCATCCTCCTGCTCGACGAACCGACCGCCGACCTCGACCCCATGCGCGTCCAGCACGTCGAGACGGTGATCCGCAGTCTCTGCCACGAATCGGGAACCCTGGTCGTCTGGACCACTCACGTGCTCCAGCAAGCGCGTCGCCTTGCCGATCAGGTCGTACAACTGCACGGGGGCCGCTTAAAGCGTTACGCCAACGTTGAAGAATTCTTCGGCACGCTAACGGACGAGGAGTTGCAGTGGTTGCTCTACGCCTGAAGAAGCCCGGTATCCTGGGGTTTCTGACGACAAGCGCCTTCGTTGCGGTAGGCTTGTCGCTGCTGGTCGCGGGATGCGCTGGCCGCGACTCTAATGGCCAGTCCTCAACACTCATCCTCGCCACCACGACCTCCACCCGCGACAGCGGCCTACTTGACGTGCTGCTACCCATCTTCGAACAGGAAACGGGCATCGGAGTGAAGGTCGTCGCAGTGGGAAGCGGACAGGCGCTCGCCATGGGACGCCGCGGAGACGCGGACGTTTTGCTCACCCATTCCCCCCGCGACGAAGAGAAATTCATCGCCGAGGGACACGCTCTGTTCCGGAAGACGGTCATGTACAACGACTTCGTCATCGTAGGCCCCCCCACAGACCCGGCCCAGGTTCAGCAGGCTTCTTCCGCCAGCGACGCGTTCCGGCGCATCGCTCGCAGCCAGCATCGGTTCGTTTCCCGTGCCGATGATTCGGGAACTCACCGTAAGGAACAGGAGATCTGGCAACAGGCCGGCATAACTCCCCGAGGAGACTGGTACCTCGAGGCCGGCGCCGGAATGGCCCAGGTGCTGCGAGCCGCGAACGAATTGCGGGCCTACACACTGAGCGATCGCTCAACGTTTCTGTTCCAAAAGCGACACCTCAGCCTGGTGATCCTCTTCCAGGGGGATCCCTCCTTACGGAACCGCTACAGCGTGCTTGTGATCGATCCCGCCCGTCACCCGCACGTGCGGGTTGAGCTGGCGAAGCGGTTCGCCGATTTCCTGCTCAGCCCGCGCACTCAGCGGCTAATTGGCGAGTACGGCCGATCGGAGTTCGGTCAACCTCTGTTCCAGCCGGTGCTGCGCTCCCCGTCCGCTACCAGATCCCCGCAGTCGCCCGGTTCCCCCGCCACCTGAGTGCCTGCGTGCCCGCGGATACCTCCTTCAGAAAGCTTCCGCACTATGGCCCAAAAAGGCTCGCCCGCTCCATTGCTCCGCCCCTTCACCCGCTCGCTCAGGACGCAGCCTCAGTCGGCGCCGTCGGCCGCGCCTGGCGAGATGCGAGAGAACGTCGGGCGCGTGCGGTAACCACGATAGTCACGTAAACGGTCGCTGCGAACCCGATCATGGTCAGCCCCAGGCTCCATACCGATCCCCCCTTGTGGCGTACCGCCCCCCTGCCAAGATCACGCACCAGCGATCCCGCACAAACGTACATCAGCGTCCCCGGAAGCATACCGAGCCACGAGCCTGCGACGTAAGAGCCCAACGAGACCCGCGTAACCCCCATCAGGTAGTTGAACGCATTGAACGGGACCAGTGGCGAGAGACGAAGCAAAAGCACCGTCTTGAGCCCATCGGCGGCAATCGCTTCGTCCAGAGCGAATATCGTCGGGTATCGAGCACTCCAGCGGGCTACGTAACGGCGAAGCAGGTAGCGCGCCGCACAAAAGGAAGCCGTTGCACCTAGCGTGCTGCTGACCGAAACAATCACGGTCCCCCAGAAGGCGCCAAACAGAAAACCACCGGCCAGCGTCAGCACAGACCCGGGCAGGCTGAGCAAGCATGCAAGCAAGTACGCGGCGCCAAACACGACGGGCGCTCCTGGCCCGGAACGGCCTATCGCCTCCAGGAGCCGCGCACTTATCGCCTGCGTCCGGCTTGCCAGGTACCACCAGAGCACGAACGCGCCGAGCAAAACGAAGAGCCCAACCAACGCTTTTTTGTACTGTCCCATTGGCGTCCCCGTGCTGCGTGCCCCCTGCGGGCCGCTCTGTTCAACAGACTCCGTTCACCGACATCGCCCCCCATCGGACCGTCGTGCTCTTTGCCCCCTCAGCCGCCTAACCGGTCCGCTTCCACCCTCTCCATCCCCGCCTGGCATTTCGAAGACCGCATACCGAGCCCCCAATCTGGCCGGCTGCATGTCAGCGCCGCAGGCTGCTTCCGAACCATCCGACCACACCTACTGACGGTGGCCCAGCCTCGGTCTTACAGCCGAAACGTCGAACCCGAGGATCGAACCGCAGCACAGGGTTACCACAGACGGACGCGCCTTTGAGCCCCCTACGGATCTCGTTGAGCTGACAAAACCGTCCGCGCCGTAGGTCTGCTTCTCCCGGACTTTAGACGCAAGGACATGGCATCCTTCGCCAGGAAGTCGCCATGGTCAGAAATGAGCAGCTCCGGTCACCGGACGGCCACAATCCCCTCTAATGCGCGCCGCCGCGTCAGCAAGAACCGCAAGGCCGGCCACAACGCGCCCATCGCCGCCACCTTCATGCTACCCTCGTGCCGCCGGGTCTCGAAAGGCCCCCGGAACAGCGGTACCGGTGACGCCTGTGGTCGCGTGCAACCGTGGCTCGGTATCATGTTCGTACGGGGGCAACAGCAGCCGACCCTATTCCCGGCTTGTGGTTCGTCCGGAGTCTGTGCACCGGAGCCGGCCGCTCGCAGCCACTCCCGGTGATGCCCAGCAGCCGCCCCGGCCACACGCTAAGTCTTCGGACGAGCGCGCCGGCGAATGAGTGAGTCGCACGCCGTTTACGTAGCTCGTTCTTGAGGTGCAACGTGGCCTCAATTTGCTGTCGCTCCTGGGGTCGGTTCGCATGGGGCAGCGACCGATCCCGGAGGCCTGACCTCTGGACTGCGGAAACCAACAGGCAAAAAGGGTCACTCATGCTCGCCCAACGGCTCGTTTCGATCGGTTCGTCGCTGATCCTACTGGCGGCTTACGCAAGCACCCCGCTGGTGGCGTCGGAGCTGAAGATCGCCGATTCGCTGCGTGTACCTGCGCGAACAACCAAACAGCTCAACTTCACCGTCCGCGACGTCTCCGACGCCCCCCATCACCTGCTCGCCTTTCGGGCACGTCTCGAAGCGCCACGAAGAGGCGGATACGCGTACGCTCTGCGCATCACGCTCAACGGTCATGCCCTGGATGTTTCGAAGCTCGTTAACAAGCTTCCCTACGAAGAACGGGTGGATGGAACGATTAAGACGTCCGCAACCGCGGGTGGGGTCGTCTTCGCTGCCGAATACAGCGACAGGTTCGTCGAGGTGGACAATCATCCGAACTATGCCCTGAAGTCTCGTCGCAGCGTGTTCGAGTTTGTCTTCGACGTTAGCGGACTGGTCCGAGAGGGGAAAAACGAATTGGTCGTTAAGAACTCGATACCGTCCCCTCTGCAGAACGCTCTTATCCTTGATTCGCTCCTGGTTCGCCATGCGAATCGGATTGCTCGACCGGTATCGCCTCGCGCCCGTATGGCCGGTTCTCCTCCGCTCTGGCGGGTGCGTCCGCACCCGGCGAACAGCGACGTGGAAGTTACTTCTGCCAAAGACGGGTACATCGACGTGTTGCTTCCCGGCGGGCAGCGGTTCCGGTGCCGGTCGGAGTTCTCAACACCCGACGGAGGCTGGGTGCACGGCAGCAGCCGCTGGTTCCGCCACAGTCGGCAGGTGCGCAGGCAAGGCGAAGCAATTATTGTCGTGGACACGTTCACCAATCTCGCGGACGAAGATGTCCCGATCATCCAGCGGCATACGGTGTGGCCGGTGGACGGCGACGGCAAAAGGTTGCGATGGAGGCGGTTTTGGGTGTGTGGGCTGTCGCCGGAAAGCAGGCTCGTTCAGTCCGAACCAGCCAATCCCACAGGCTTCGGCACCACCGAAACCGCCGGACTGGGCCTGCTTCCCCTCAACGATGTGTTCCTTGTCCATTCCCGTAACGCAGGTATGCAGGCCCAACTTGTGCTGGAAGACCCACTGTTCGTACTTCGCA
>JALSID010000068.1 GCA_026981825.1 Planctomycetota bacterium | reverse complement strand
ACTCGCCCAGGAAACGACTGACGCTGGAATTCCGCTGGGGGCCGATGCAAGTCCGATCGAGCCGGCCGTAGTGGCGCTTCCTTCCTAGATGGGCTAGATTCACTATCTTACCGAAGTTCTCTAAACAGCCGGCGCCGGGTGGCCGATGTTGGAAACAGCACTCTCACCGGCGTGTTGTTTTGAACCCGAGCAAGAACAGATTCGCTTCGGACAACGAGCAATGACCAGGCAAACCATCCCCGCTTTCCGGCTCTTCCATGGCCCGGATTGTATCGAAGACTGTACAGCACCCGATTCATCCGTAGCGGCCGGCGCGTATACCCAGGAAGCTACCGTCTCCATGCGATTGGGCGACCTGGTTGCCACTTTGGCAACCGCGCTACGTGGTGGCTATCTGTGGGTGGACGACTTCGCGGACGACGAGGTTCGTGTGAGCGAGGACTTCTACCAGGTGCTCCGCGCGTTTGAGGAACTGAGGACGTTGAGCCAGGAGGTGTGCTGAGCGGGACAACGAACTGCGACAGGACAGAGCCTGTACCGATGCGTTAGGCGGTGCATGCCGGCGCGGGAAAGGCGGGCGGATCCCTTCCCGGGGGGACAGCCCTGGTTTGTCTGTCGGGAAGCTCGCGCCCGCAGCGGAGGGGCGATTCGCCGCTCAACGGCGCTGTGAAAAACGGCATTCGAAGAGTTCGACGCCGTTCCACGCCTGGTGGCGTGTGACCTGCCAACCGGCGGCGGTGAGCACGCTGAGCGTTTGGTTCGCGCGCTTGCGCAGCACATCCGTGTCGGTTGCGGCAAGCAGGAAAACGCTTGGGAGCGGGCGGCCGCTGCTTTCCGCCGCCCTGACGGCAGCTCGCAGACGTCGCTCCACCGCCAGGCGTAGTTCTGGTCTCCAGGGGGCCGGCACCGCAATTCGCCGTGGTTCGGAGCCCGTCAGGTAGAAGCGCGTGGCGCGGCAAGTGACGTAGTCGTGGAGGATCTCGTCCTCGAAGAAAACGGGCACGAGCGTCTGTTCTGCCAGGCCGGAGCTCACCAGCAAGTAGTCGGTTTCCCTGCAGTTGCGAAGCTGGGCGCAGGCTGCCTTCCAGCCCGCAGCGGTCCAGCGGTCTGGATCGTGCCAAATCGGGACGGTCGAGGAACCGGTTCCGAGGGCATACCGCCAGTGCGCCGTATGCTCGAACGCACCCTGCGCGAGACAAAGGGTGACGGCAGCAATCCAGATCGCCCGGTTGGGCAAGAGGGCACCCAGCACGATTGCGACGGCGGCACAGAGGATCGGGTACGCGGGGGTGGTGTATCGAGAACTGGCCAACGCGGGCAGACCCCCGTGCCCCACGAGCCAGAGCAGGAGGATGGGGATAACCCCGAGTCCGAAGAGCAGCGCCGCCGCTCGAACCTGTCGAACGGCCCCCTCGGGCCTGTGCCTTGGGCTGAGCAAACGAACGATTGCAAAAAGCACGATACCACCCGAAACCACCGCCCCCACCGCCTGGAGAGCGTCGGTCGATGGCCGTAGCCAGGGGAAGACCATTTCGAAGAGCGATGACCAAGGGGCGGGGGTGGGGGTCCAGTTCAGGTACTGGCGGCGCATCCAGAGCCGCATCACCGCTGGCAATAACGGGATCGACAGACCAAAGCTGACCGCGCACGCTGCCAGAAGCGACGCGACCGGCAAACGCCGTCGGATCATACCCGCGATCAGCAGGAGAACCTGCGGAACCAGGGCGAGGACGAAAAGGTAGTGGCACCAGACGACCGCAGCAGCGCTGATGATCCAGACGGTCCAGCCGCGGCCAGAGCTTCCTTTGGTGGCGAGCGAGTAGCTGGCGGCAAAGCCCGTCCAGGACGCCAGGACCGCGGCCGCGTACGGCCGAGCCATCACCGCCTGCGCCCGCAGCAGCGGATGCGTTGCAACGAGCAGTGCTGCGAAAAGAGCCGCGGCTGCGCCCGCCCGTCGGTGCACCCAGATCCCAACAAGCAGGGCGGCAATGCCATGACACAGGAGGGACGGCACGCGGTAGCCCATTTCGCAGTTGGCTCCGGTGGCTAGCCAGAGCTTGAGCGCCACGAAGTAGCCGGGCGGAGTGGCCGAGTACGCCGTCGCTCTTTCCCAGAATCCGCCGGGACTTCGTGGGTCCACCACCCAGTGAGTGACCGTCTCGTCGATGTCAAGGGGGCGGGAGCAAAGGGCAGGGGGGAAAGAGACCACCATCGCTGCCACCGTAGCAGCGGCGATGCCGAAGCCGACCAGGAGAGTGCTTACCGCATTCGGATTCGTTGGGTCGCTGACTGTCATCGTTACCCGTTGCGTCGCGATTGTTGTGGGGCGGTAGCCTGCGACCGATTATCGCACGTCAACGCAGCGGTGGGGAGCAGGGGGTTTTGGTTCAAGGTGCCGGCAGCGTCAGGGGGGTTAACGAGGGGCCTGGCTTTGGCGGGGCCGTCCGGAGGCCATTCGTCCGACTTCGGTCGCCTAACAGTCGCCGGCGCAACCCTTGGAGGTGCTGACCACGGCTGCAAATGGTGGGACCGCCAATGGTGGGACTGACGTACCGCTAGCTTGGTTTTGCAGCCCCCGCGGTGGACAGGATCTCCGCAGGTGCACAGGGCGTCATGAGCGGTGAGGTTCGCAGGGGGCCCGAGAAGAACCGTGTGTGACCAGCGGTCTGGTCGGGTCTCGCTTGTTCGCGTCGGTTCTCAGAGCTGAGCGCGCCGGTGCGCGCGCACGGAGGCTATCGCGGCTGCGCGTCAATGTTCCCTGGACCGGCCTCGTGTGTTCGGCTGGATGCCCGCTGTGAGCAGCGGTTGCATTCCACGGGCGGTCTCTGAAGCGTGGCGCATGGGCTGAAGACGGTCATGATAAACTAACGTAGAGATCAACCTGTGGGCGGGACGCCATGCCCTGGACCGAATTCACCTGTGCAACGCTTGGCCGTGGTCGTGCGATCCGACGGCGAACTTTCCTCACCTTCTTCCCGGCTGTGTCCGTTGGGGCAGCCGGGTTGGTGAGCTTACTCGGCGCGCACGCCGCTCAGCTTGCACGCAAAGGCAAGCGGTGTATCCTGCTCTGGATGGGGGGCGGTCCCAGCCAGTTCGAGTCGTTCGATCCAAAGACCGATCCCGACACAGGCGGGGGGACAAAGAGCATTTCGACGGCGGTTCCCGGCGTTCGCATCGCGGAATACTGGCCGCGTACGGCGGCCATCATGAAGGAGCTCGTCGTCATCCGTTCCATGGTGGGAAAGGAGGGTAGCCATCAACGTGCCACATACCACCTGCACACCGGCTACGTTCCCTCAGGTTCTGTTGTCCATCCTTCCCTTGGTGCCCACATCACCAGAGAACTGGCACCTCCGGACAGCGACCTGCCCCAATTCGTCAGCATCGGTGGGCCAACGCACGGCGCGGGCTTTCTGGGGGCCGCCTACGAGCCGTTCGTGGTGGAGGACGCGTTGAAGGGGCCGGCCGATTTGCGTCCGACCGGGACGCTCAGCGATGAGCGACGGCGGCGAAGATCGCGGTTCTTGCAAAGCCGAACGATTGCCGGGGATGCACCCCTTGTTTACGAGGATTACGCCGAAGTTCAACAGCAGGCGCTTCGAATGATCCGAGGGCCGGCGCGGCGCGTGTTCGACCTGTCTCAGGAATCTGAGTCGGTCCGGCAACGCTACGGCAACACCAGGATCGGGATGGGGTGCCTGCTGGCGCGGCGGTTGGCGGAAGCGGGGGTGACGTTCGTCGAGGTCCGGATGAGCGGTTGGGATACGCATCGCGACAACTTCAAGATCACGCCGCGGCTCGCTGTGATGGCCGATTCTGCACTGGCCAGCCTGGTTGCGGATCTGCGCAGTAGCGGCTTGCTGCGGGACACTCTGGTGATCTGGATGGGGGAGTTCGGTCGCACACCGCGGATCAATCCGCGTGGCGGACGCGACCATTGGCCGAAGGCGTTTTCCATCGTGCTGTGTGGCGCCGGCTTGCCCGGCGGCGTTGTGTTGGGGAAGACGAGCCCGGACGGCAGTGAGGTCGTTGATCGACCGGTGGCGGTTCCGGATCTGTTCCGCACGATTTGCCTTCTGCTCGGCGTGGATCCGGACGCCGAGCACAGGTCCCCTCTGGGACGTCCGATCAAGACCGTTGATGGGGGCGAACCCATCCGCGAGCTCCTGTCGGGCCGCGAGGTGGCAAAGAAGCTGTCCTGACCGGTGGTCCGTCATGTGATGTCAGCACCATGTCCTCGGCGTTGGGGGATAACTCTTCGGCCAGACCGATCTTCGTGCGTCGAATCCAACCGCTGGGAAGGAGGAGTGCGCCGCAGGCTCCGGTGGGCTACTTCTGGTCGGGACACAATGGTGGGGTAACAGGAACGTTCATCTGGCCGGCGACGTCGGGGGGAAAGTCCTTACGCGGCTGAGCTGTAAGCGCGCGAGTACCGGTTCGCCCCACGGCCTCGCTCCGCGGGTGAAAGCTGCTTCAGGCAGGGCAGTTTGCGCTTCTCCGACCGCCCGTTGTGCCAAAGGGGGTCTAGTAGAGTAGCGCGGTAACACCAGCGTGTGGCGCGTCCGAAGGATCGTCAGGACAGCAGGCTCGAATGGAAGCAAGCCCTAAACGTCTTTTCACCGATTGTGCGCACGCGCAACCGGAGCGAAGAATGGGTTCCTCCCGGGGTCACTAGGACGGAAGGATCGGAAATAGGAACGGGGAGGAACCCCGATGAAGCCACGGAACGGGCTTCATCGCCTACAGGAGCGATGGAGCCGCTTGACATCAACGGAACGGGAGAGCATCCGGCAATAGGCGCGTTTTTGCACGGATCGGCGCCGATCGCTTCGATCGCGAATCATCTTAGTGTGTTTGGCCAGCTCGAGCTACCGAGCCGTACCGCGGCAACTGGGCTGCAGTGACGGAACCGTACGGCGCGCTCTAGCCTGATGGGCCGCGTCTAGGGCGTGCCTGTACCCATCAGGCCTCCCCCCTTCACGTCACCGAACTTTCCGAGCATTCCGAGCTCCAACCACCCCGCCGCCCCCGGGATCGGTCTGTTTTCTCCCCAGGGCTGACCAGCTCCGCTCCGGAACTGGCATCTCGGGCTTCGCCATTGCGCAGCAGCCTCGCCACGACGACAGGCCGAATCCAGTTCGTCATCCTCCGGACTGCTCGTTCACCTCCGGTTGCTTCCCACCTCTCCTCACGGAAACGCACTTTCCTTCGGTTACGGGCTTCAGACCATACGCCGGCAGGGACGTTTCACCCTGCTGGCT
>JALSID010000067.1 GCA_026981825.1 Planctomycetota bacterium | reverse complement strand
TCCAAGCGGCCGGTACCACCGCCGACAGGAGATTGATCGTTACATCAGGTCCCGGGAGCTCGAAGAGGGCAGTGCCCGAGGTCATGTCTACGATGCCGTCCAAATTCGAGTCCACACAGTGGGCTGCCGTGAGCAGATACGTATCGGCGATGAGCACGCCGGTACACAGGAAGGTCCCCGCGGCCCCCGTGATCGTAAGCCTGACCACGCCATCGACGTTTAAGCCGAAAGCGGGAGTGCCAGGGGTAGTGGTATGCGTACCGGCGGCGTCAGACGTAACAAGCCATGGCTCAGGTAGCGACACCCTGTCCGCGATCGGGCCACCCAGAACCCGCGATCCAGTCCAGAGGGCCAGACCAACCGCGAGCGCCAGCGAGAACAGCCGGCGAGATGCCAAAGCGAGCCGCGAACTCATCGGTATGCCTCCGCCACCAGGTCACCATCGATACCTTGTCCGCGGGCACCGCTAACAAGCGCCAGCTTAACGACTTCCGCCCCGGCCCGCAAGCCCTATTTTCTGCACTCTGGTCTTGGCACCAATCCTAACGTTTGACCGCAGGCTTCGGTATCCAACCTCTGTTCGGCGCCGAGCTGCCGCTAGGGGCGTCGCTGGTTCCAACGCGCGAGGTGCGCATCTGTTTCGATTGCGACCGTAGGGAGCTCGGGTATCCGCAGGCAGTCGGCCAGGATTCGGCAAAGGTGCCCCATGCCGTCCCTGGACACGAACCTAACCCCCAGGGCCTCCCACAGGGGGAGTAGCTGGGGCGATGCGTGTTTGTCTGGACGAAGGATCACGCACTCCCCGGCCAATCCGCCAACTTGCTCGCGAATCTGCGCCGCCTCCCGAACCAACCTCAGCTCGCCCTCGGGATGCCCTGTCTTGCAGTCGAAAACCACAACGCGGCCCCCCGCGTTAGCTACCACGTCGAGTTCTTGCAGATACAAACCGTCGCTACGAACTAACACGGCGTTCATGACGCCGTTCGTTACCCCCAACTTGCGAACGCATCCCGCTACAAATGCTTCGAACAAGCCTCCTGGGTCTGACGGGCGCTCACGTCGCAGGAGATACTCGGGAGCTTCCCGATCGAAGGCGCTTTCCCAAGCTTCTTTACCGAGCCTAGCGTTCTCGGCAAGGGCGGCCGCGATCCGGTCGACTGGTAGGTCTGGCAGGTCTGTGGCACTGACGCGCGCATCAGTGGGGCCCCATACGCTCTGTAGAAGGATTCGGATGTCCAGCAGGTCCGTGGGATTCTTCTCGGTGTCGAGCCGCTGCGTTACGATGCTGCGGCCGTCGCGGTCGCGCCGGAGCTGGTACCAATGGCCCTCGATTTCGCGGTAGATCGTAGCTGTGCCGGGGGCATCCACCCACCGAAGGATGCCCGCCGTCATGAGCTTCGTGCCGCAGGTGGCGTTCAGGACAACGCGTTCCGGTCCGTCCTGGAATCGCTGCAGAATGTGGGCGACTGCTGCCGTCACATCGCTCGGCTGCGTTCCGATGGGGACCTTCTCCGACTCCACGTTGAAGACAGTCCGAGCAACCTCCGTAAGGGCAGCCGCAGGACGCTCGGACCTGTGGGGGTCACGCGTGTGGAGGATGATAAGACGGCGAAGACTTTCGCGGTACAGGCAGACCGACTCCAGGTTCGGCCACAGTTGCTCACTGGCGAGAACAACCAGCACCACAGGCGCGTTACCGCTTGCGAAGGGAAGTTCTTCGGCCACTCTGCTATCCCCCACCAGGTCCCACGGCCGGAAGTACGTCCCGTTGCACGTCCGATGTGCGGCGCGGATCTCATGATATCACAGACCGCTCCATGCCGGGTGGTCGGCACCTCGGAGCTTTCCAGAGCCTGTGGACCGGGCACAGGCTCGAAACCTCTGCGGTAGCTTTTCCAACGCGCTACCATCCAGGGCGATTCGTGGCTTCTAACGCGACGGGCATACCTGCGGACCCAGGTCGCTCGACCGTGCCGTCGCGGCTGAGTTCCATTCCGCCCTCGCTT
Source organism: Planctomycetota bacterium (assembly GCA_026981825.1). GTDB lineage: Bacteria > Planctomycetota > Planctomycetia > JALXBF01 > JALXBF01 > JALSID01. Next base: position 3,260 of record JALSID010000067.1, on the reverse strand, counting down.
GGGCGACTATTTGGGCCTACTGGTTCGGCCACCGCTTTGCATCCGAAGCGTCCACATCCAGGACGGCCCGCCGCACCGAGAGGGCGTCGTTGCCGGAGAACGCGAGCCACATCACGCGGCCGTCGGCTGAGATCCATTTGCCGGGGAAAGACGCCGTCTCATCCGGCCCAACGTCCCAGCGGGGGGCGAAGTACACCGTGTACCATGGCCCCCATGGCTCGGGCGCCTCGTAGATGCTCAGGCCCCCTTTGAACCTGGTGTCACCCGCCCCGAGCGCCATCACGAGGAAGTATCGCCGGAGACCGCTGTTGTAGGTTACCGCCGGTCGATAGCAACCTTTGCTGTGGGTGAAAACGGGCTTGCGTGCTGCGATGTCCTGGGTCCAGATCGGGCCTTTGGGCGTTTGGCCTGCAAAGTATTCCCAGGCGCGGATGTCACGGAGGGCGTTACGACGTACGCGAGCGAGCACGAGCGCGTCGGCACGCTCGTAGGCAGTGTCGGCGTCGGGTGAGTATATGTAGACGTACTCATCGCGGGCCCCCTCGTAGTTGCGGCCGAAGTTCAGGAAAGTAGGGCAACCGAAGCTGGTCGTGAGCCGCCAAGGGCTCCAGGTCCAGGTTCGGCCGTGATCCTCCGACCAGGCAAGCCGGGCGTTACCGACGTTGCGGACCAGGGCATAGAGGACGCCATCCACCATGAGCAAGCCGCTAGCCTTGGGCCCATTGGGGCCATCGCCGGTTCGTTCAAAGGACGGGCTCCTGATGTTCCGACCGGTGATTGCGGGCGGGTACCCCTCGACCACGCTCAGGCCCAGGCTAAGCTTGCGTTCAACGAACGGCCGAAAGCCTCTTCCGTCTCCGTATGCAGCGTAAAGGCCATCGTCGTCCGCCCAGGTCATCGGCCAGTTGTCGCTGCCGTGTGCGCGGCGGATGATTGAATCAGGGGGATCCCAGTGTACTTGGCGAACGAGCTTACTGGGCGGATACGGGGCTTCCTCGAGCCGATTCAGGCCCTTGTGCTGGCATCCGTGCCGTGAAGGCGTCTGATTCCGGACCGCGGCGACTGCCCGCACAAGGGGTTCGAAGAAAGGACGAAGCACGTCGTAGTGGTCCCGGCTCTTTCGTGGCCAGCTCCGGCCGGCTCTGACTGCGACCAGGTCGAGGCTGGGGATCACGAGAATGATGCTGTCGTACAGGCCCCAGCTCCAGAAAGCGTCGCGGGGGACGTTCTTCAGGGTACCGTCGGCGTTATTCCACCAGAGCAGACCGTAGTGGTCGGACGCGTTGCCGTACTCATCTGCCCGGAATTCCGGCAGTCCCACCATCCAGGGACGGGGCTTGCGGACCAGATCCACGAAGTCCGGCGGGAGGAGCTGCCGACCTTGCCAGCGGCCCTTGTGCAGGTAGAGGTATCCGATGCGCGAAAGGGCGCGCATGTTCGCATGGATTCCCGAACCGAATTCCCGCCGTGGTATCCCATCGATGGTGGCGGGGCGATAGGCGTTGCGCCGCCAGCGCAGATCGGTGCGCCGAATCCCGATGGGGGTGAATATGCGCTCGTACAGAAGTTCCTGCATGTCGCGGCGGTAAACCAGGGTCAGGCACTCGGCCAACCAATTCGGCCCCCCGTCGCTGTAGTGCCACCGGGTTCCTGGCCGGAAAAGCAGCCGGCCGTAGCCGCCGGTCTTCTCGAAGCCCGCAGTGTGGGTGGCGAGGTGCTCCAGAGTGATGAGATGCAGCCAGCCGGTTTTGAGGTTGGAGCGAGGCGGTATGCCAAAGCGTGGGTGGTATTTGGCGGCCGGGTCAGAGAGCCGAACGCGTCCGTCTGCGATGGCGAGGCCGAGAACGGTTACGCCGATCGACTTGGTGGTGGACTTCAGATCGTACAGACGCTCCTGGTCCCCCCACTCCAGAACGACTATTCCTTTATAAATGGTGCGCCCCGACCCGCCACCACTGAGAGCGTACCGGCGCGCCGAGTGAAGGGCGGCTACATCGAGTCCCATCGCGTCCGGTGCACGCCGGGGGAAGCGTGGATTCGGCCAAACGGGCGCATCTTCCGCGTCGATCGCCGTTGCCGTCGAAACGCACGCGACCAATAGGAGGACAAGACGCAGCATCAACCGCGAACCGGACATATCCCGAGCAGCTTCCGGCTGTTACCTGGTCCACCCGCAGCTCTTGGCCCACGGGTGCCAGTTTACACCGGTGGGATGGGGTTGGCGTGGGGGCTACCGGATAAGCATTTCTTCCGAGAAAGGCGGGCTCTGTCGCTCGGCTAGTCGCGCCGGGGCTCGGCATCTCGACGCTCCGCCGCCGTCGAAGCTGCCTCGCACCGTGGTTTCACAAACCGCTGTGCCGCAGAAGGCCCGACCACAAGGGACCACCGACCTACCGTGCTGGCTACCCAGAGGTCACCCGGGCGGCTCGCGTAGGGATCAGATCCATGTCGTGGGTTTGGGCCGTCAAGAGGCGAAAACCGGCTACCAACCTTCGGCGATCGTTTTACCGTGAGAGCGCACGCTGCTCCGGATGACGTCTTTTCGGCGAGCGCCGCAACTCTTGAACGTCTTCTGGCGTGACTCGGTACAGGAACACGGTCCAGCCGAACACGCGGTGGGGTTTTAGTTGTCGGAAGTGGTCCCATCTGCCGAAGCGGTCGTGCAGGCTCATTACGGTGAGTGCGTACCAACCGGGGCGCATCAAATCCCGCGCCATGGGAGGGGGGCGATCGGGTAATCCGTGCCACGACGGTCTGGTGATGTTGGGCAGAGCGGTCGCACCTTCGAGCACGATTTGCGGGTGTTTGTCGAGCCACCGCCGCAACACGAGAAGGTCCTGTCCATAGTCGATCGCACTGAAGAGAAGGTGCTCCGGCCCACGTTCTGGCCCCCCGGCGATCAAGTTGAAGTGCGCGTGAAAGTGGGGGGCGATGCGCAAAGTTGCCAGGCACGCCAGAACACAGAGGATGCACCCCATCCAGCGAGTGGCACGGTAGCGAGCGAGTCCCACAGCGGCGAAGACAAGGAGGAAGGGGATCGCCGGCAGTATGTATCGCGGGTGCCGGTTGATCCCGGTGTAAGAGCTAATGACCGCGAAGAGCGCAACCCCGGGCACGAGGGGCCAGAGCAGACGGGGAACCCGCCAGATGGCCGAGAGCCCCAGGATGGTTCCAAATCCGAGGAACAACAGCGTCCCGATCGGTTCCTTGACCGCGAGCGCGTACAAGTAGTAGTACCACCAGCCGCCATGCTTCCATTC
>JALSID010000066.1 GCA_026981825.1 Planctomycetota bacterium | reverse complement strand
TTCGGCGCCCCACCGACGGCCCGTTCCCCAACGCTTCTCCCGCGCGCACCCGCTCGGAAAAGCCGGTATGGCCGACCGCCACCCGGCGGGCGCCCCCGCTTGCCTGTCGGAGCGCTTCCGCGCAACGGGAGAAGTGCCGTCACCGGCGCGACGGACCTCCGCCCGGCTACCCAGCGCAGGGCCGGGCTTGCACACTGTAGCACTGAGCGGCCTGTCCTCAACGGCCACCGGCAGCCGTCTCCACAGAGACGAGCACCCTCCCAGAACGACGGCCTCTCCCCCCAGCGATCGCTACTGGCTGTACTTGTAGAGTTGCATCACGAACGGCGGGTCGAGCTTCTCCCCGTCGACCTCCAGCAGTTCATCGCGAACCTGGAACGCCGGCCGACCCGACCGAGCAATGCACAGCGGCATTACGTACCGCACCGGCTTGCCACGCAACTCCGGAAGCCGGAATCTGTCCCCCTTCTGGTAGATCGGAAAGAAGCTCGTCAGCCTGCCCGGGCGGTCCTCCCGAGTAGGATCACACGGAACCCAGCGTACCTTGCCATCATCGTCCCGTAACGCCACCTCCGCCCACGCGTGGCTTGCCCCCCACACCGTACGGGCAGGAATCCCGGCCGCTCGGCACAGGGCAATAAAGAGCGCGGCTTTATCCTCGCAGTCCCCATCCTTCGAACGAAGAGCGGCAACGGCCCCCTTGAACGGCTGCTGCCGATAGCGGACCTCCTGCCGCACAAACTGGAAGAAGCGCTCAACCCGATGCCACGCCGCCGCTGACGGCTGATCGAGCTGCTCGCAGAGCGATCGAATCGCCGGATCTCGCGACTCAATGCCCGGCGAAGGTGTCCGCCACCGCGCCACCTTCGAACCCACCGCAACCCGCCACTGCGACAGCTCCTCCGGGTCGAATTCCAGCCTACGACGCGTCACCTTGCACTCCAAAACGTAGTCCTCCACCCCCCTCAGGATCGGCGCCCTCAAGTGCAAGCGGCGCACCAAACCGTCAAGCAGCGATGTCCGGGCAGTCAGCCCGTGACTCTGGACCTCGCTCAGCTCCTCGACGCTCTGTTCCGGCCAGTCCCGAAAAATCGCCCGTGTCACCGCCACGCCACGCAACGGCGAAAACGACGGGTTCTCCAGCTCTACCCGGAGGCGAACCCGGAAAGTGCGTTCCTGCACCGCGGAGTCGGACGGCGCAAATAAGCGCTGGAGCCGGGCATTGTCTACTTGAGAAAAGACCGACGGCACAAACGGCGACCACACCCACGCCAAACCAACAACCACGGCACACACTGCAGCCCGCCTCATCACGCTCCTCCGTTCATCCAAGCTGCGCAGCCGGCTCCAGGTCCCACCACCACGTTCCCGCACAACGCGCTTCAGCCTGCGCACTCCCGCCTGCCGCTTTCAACGCCAGCGCCGCTCGGCTACGCCCACCCGCGGTCCCTCTCTCACCGCAAGCCACCGCCCAGCCCCCCGGTCTGGGAAAATGCCTCTCACCCCGGACGGAGCCGGCTCCGCAGCGAAGCCCACGCTCCTACACGTCCCGTGGCGTCCCAGATCCGCCCCCTCCAAGGTAGTCGCCTACTTACGGCCCAACTTTCACGCTGCCCTTTCAGGTTCTGGCTCTCCGCAGGTAGCTTGAGCCCCCGTTCCTTTAGCGGCAGCGGGACGCCGCCCTCTCCGGCAGCCGCCCCCCTGACCCAACCCCGTGGTCGTCCTAGGTGTCGATGGCCTCCGCTGCCGGCACCGTCATACAGCCGACGCCCGGCAAACGGTCCGTCTGGCGAATCGCCCCGCCCGTCTCAAGCGACCGAGTAGCCGCCGTCAACGGGAATGGAGACTCCGGTTACGTAGTTCGACGCATCACTGGCGAGAAAAAGGGCGGTGCCGCCCAGGTCATCGGGCTCGCCCCATCGCCCGGCCGGTATCCGCGCCAGTGCTCGCTCGTACAACCCGGGGATCTCCTCTCGCGCTCGATTCGTCAACTCGGTAACAATCCAGCCAGGCAGAATGCAGTTCACCTGGATGTTGTGCTTCGCCCACGCAATGGCGAGGCTTTTGGTGAGCTGCACGATGCCGCCTTTGCTCGCTGCATAAGCCGCAGCGAACGGAAGCCCGAAGATCGACGCCATCGAACCGATGTTGATGATCTTCCCCCCGCCGAGCTGACACATGTCAGAGAACACCCGCTGGCTGAACAGCATCGCTGCGGTGAGATTCGTATTGAGCACGGCGTCCCAGTCCTCCCGGGTAAGTTGCTCAGGCTGCTTGCGGATGTTAATCCCGGCGTTGTTGACCAGGATCCGCACAAGGCCAAGCTTGTCGTGAGTTTCCTCGATAGCCCGGTGCACATCGTCCTCACTGGTCACATCGCACCGCACGGCGATGACGGGCACACCGAACCGATTGCGAATCTCCTCACGAGCGACCTCGTTCTTCTGCTCGTTTCGGCCCACGATGCAGATCGCCGCTCCGGCACTCGCCAGGGCACGCGCGATTCCCAATCCGATACCCCCATTGCCACCGGTAACGACCGCCACTCGGCCCGACAAACTGAACGCGTTCACGAGTATCCTCCCGATCACTCCCTTGCGTCGCTCATTCGATCCGCATTCTACACGGTCTGCCGAGCCGAGCAGGCCGCCGCGCATAGAGCTGGCCATACCCCCCCAAACAACCGCCACCGGATTTTCCCCGACCAGCCCATGAGCCCCCGCTCAAGAACGGGCCGGAGCCCACCGCACCGCCCGCCTACGACAGGAGAGACGGAGCACCGGCACACCGGACGCCGGCTAGCCCCTTCGCTGAAAAGAAGTGCACCGGCCCCGTTCACAACTGCGGTTGACTTCGGAAGCGGCCGACGGCGCCGCTGGTCGACGCGGCCAACAAACCGTTCGGTATTGAGCCCCCTGACGTCAGAACAGCTTGCTAGCCAGGCTGCCTCACGGTGGTCCCTTCGGGACGCTCGTTGGCCTGTTGGTCGAGCGTGCATCCATCGAACACAAATGAGGGGACATCGCGGCGGAGTACCGTGGCCACGATCAAGGCGAGGTCGCGGAGAAAAGTACGGTTTTGAAAGTAGGCGAGGTCGGTGTTCAGCTTGCGAGGAAGCACTTCGTGGAGATAGGCCGTCTTGAGGTCGCGGCCGGCCAGAATCTCCTCTTCGTTCCGATGCGCCAACGTGGCCGGACTCGTGATCCCCGGCCGTATCGTCAGAAGCTCGCGCTGCTCGGCCGTATAGTACGGCACGTACTCCGGACTTTCCGGCCGCGGCCCAACGAACGCCATGTCGCCCTTGAGCACATTCACGAGCTGCGGAAGCTCATCCAGTTTCCATCGTCTCAGCCACCGCCCCACCGGCGTGATCCGCGGGTCCGAAGCTGCAGTGACCGACGGTCCCATCTTGTCCGCATCCTGGACCATCGTGCGGAACTTGTAGATGTGGAAGATTTTGCCCCCTTTGCCAACCCGGCGGCCGCGGTAGATGACGGGCCCGCGAGAGGTGCACTTCACGAGCACAGCCACAAGCACCAGCACCGGCGAAAGCACCAGCAGCCCGAGCAGCGCTACCGGTACGTCGAACCAGCGCGGGCTGTCCTTCAGCTTAACTGCTGGAGTCGCCGACTGCCCCCTGCTCAACGCCGGACCTTCCATACGCCTGGAAACCCTCCGCAGTTTATCCCACCCACCGCCAGACGAGTGCTCGCGCGATCACCGTTGCGCGCTCGCCCACGCCGACCGGCCCAGGACCAGGTTCCCCCCAAGCCATCCGGCAGGTGTCGCTTGCCCGAGAGGCAACGTGCGGCCATCGGCCAAGAGGCCGACACCATGCCCGCCGGATCTGACCAGACCTCCCGCAGGACAGCCGACTTGCGACAAGCTGCCCATCACCGAGTCGGGCGGCGCTTCGGCATGTGACCGCCGACGGTGACTGCCGGCTACCGGTTGTCAAGCACAGCCGTTGGAACCGGCGTATTCCGGCGGGCACGCTCCGTCACCAGGCGTGCGGAGGCAGAGCCGGTCGCGAGGAGGCAGCCCGCTGCTGTGGCGGTGTCACACCGCAGTTAACCACGTCTTGCGCGCCGAACAGCGGCTGCCATCTCTTCGATGTAATCCCCGACCCTCTGCGCCAGCTGTTCTGCGGGCAGGCTGGCGGACTGAGCTATCCGACGCACGATGGCGCTTCCGCAAATGACACCGTCGGCGAAGGCAGCGATCTGCTCGGCCTGTTCCGGACGGCTCACGCCGAAACCGACGCAGATAGGGAGCGAAGTACGCCGTTTAAGATCAAGGACGCGGGACTTCAGATACTGGGGCACTCGTTCGCGCTCGCCTGTCGTACCCGCTACGGATACGAAGTAGACGAACCCCCCGGCCTTCTGGAGGATTCGTTCCAGGCGGGCGTCGTCTGTGAGCGGTGTGACGAGCTGGACAATGCGCAGGCGGTGTTGCTGGGCAACGTGCAGCAGCTCGTCGCATTCTTCAACCGGCAAGTCGGGAACGATGAGTGCCGAGAAGCCGGCCGATGCTGCCTGGCGCGCAAACCGCTCCGGACCACGGCGATAAACGATCGAGTACGAGACCATGGCAACCAGTGGGACGTCCAGGCCGTCACGGCTCACGTTGGCGACCGCGTCGAAGACCTCGTCTACGCGTAGGCCACGCGCCAGGGCGCGAGTGTAGGAGGACTGGATCACAGGGCCATCGGCGATGGGATCGCTATAGGGAAAACCGACCTCGATCACATCTGCACCCCGTCGCGCGCATGCACGGAGCAGCGCAGCGGTCGCGTCGAGATCGGGGTCGCCGGCCGTGACGAAGGGGATGAACGCAGCCTGCTGGGCTGCTTTTAGCCTGCGGAACGTTGCCTCAAGCCGATTGTCGCTCATGATCACCGAAACCGTGCGGATGCCTCTGGAGCAGGTATCCGGTAGCGCGGCGTGCCCAGACTCAGGCTACTCGGGTACTTTCATGCCCGTCAGGCGCGCTACCTCGGCGGTATCCTTGTCGCCGCGACCGGATAAGCAGACCACGATCACGTGGTCACGAGGCAGAGAGCGTGCAAGCCGGAACGCGTAGGCCAGAGCGTGGCTGGACTCCAGGGCGGGCAGGATGCCCTCCAACCGCGCGCAGAGAGCAAAAGCCTCCAGCGCTTCCCGGTCGGTCACGCAGGTGTACTCCACGCGTCCTGTCTCCTTCCAGTACGCGTGTTCGGGCCCGACGCCCGGGTAGTCCAGGCCGGCGGAGGCCGAGTGGACGGGCAACGTTTGGCCATCCTCATCCTGCATGACGTACGTGAACGTCCCGTGCAGGACACCGGGCCGGCCGTGGCAGAGCGTTGCCGCGTGTTTGCCCGGCTCCGGCCCAAGTCCCCCTGCCTCTACCCCCACCAGCCGCACCTCTTCGTGCTCGATGAACGGGTAGAACATGCCCGCAGCATTTGAGCCTCCCCCCACACAAGCCACAACCACGTCGGGCAGGCGTCCCAGTTGCTGCCGGCTCTGCTCGATGGTCTCACGCCCGATCACACTCTGGAAGTCGCGTACGATCATCGGGAACGGATGGGGGCCGACGACCGATCCAAGGATGTAATGGGTGGTCTCGACGCTGGCCATCCAGTCGCGCAGAGCTTCGTTGATGGCATCGCGGAGGGTCCTGGAGCCGCTGTGCACGGGCACAACAGTGGCACCGAGGTTCTGCATGTTGAACACGTTGAGCCGCTGGCGGCGGACGTCCTCGGCCCCCATGTAGACCACGCATTCCAGCCCGAACAGGGCACAGGCCGTGGCGGTGGCCACCCCGTGCTGCCCGGCCCCGGTCTCGGCAATCACCCGCCGCTTGCCCATCCGCACCGTGAGCAGAGCCTGGCCGATGGTATTGTTGATCTTGTGCGCACCGGTGTGATTCATGTCTTCGCGCTTCAAGAACAGGCGGGCGCCGCCACAGTGCTCCGTTAACCGCCTGGCGAAATACAGGCGAGTTGGCCGGCCCACGTAGTCTCGCAAGTACGCCTGGAGCTCGTTCTGGAAGGACGGGTCGTCTTTGAGGCTCAGATAGGCCGACTCCAGCTCAACAAGGGCGCGCATCAGGGTTTCCGGGACATACCGTCCCCCAAAGCGTCCGAACCGCCCGAGAGAGTCTGGCAGCGAAGTTGACGGAGCAGCCATGGATCACCCTAAGTCCGGTGCTACCACCTCACAGGAATTCTGTCTTCCCGGTCAACGGGCGTGCCGCCAGAATCGCCGAACGAGGCGATCCATGGTTCGCCAGGCGGCCCCCCGGAAACGGTCGTCTCCTCAACACATCCAGGGGAGCGCACACAAAAAAGCCGCCGGGCGAACCCGACGGCCTGACGGTGGTGACCACGTTTTCAACCGGGTCAACTCTGCTCAGGTTTTTCGCTCGTGCCTTCCTGCTCCGACGACTGGCCGGTCTGCTGCTCGCCGCCGGTCTGGCCTGGGGCGGTATCGCTGCTTGCTTCAGCGGCTGCTTCGCCTGTGGTGGCCGCCCCTGTCTCCTCAGTCGCCCCCTGGCCCACCGTGGCAGGCTCGGGCGTTGCCTGCGTTTCCACCGAGAACGATTCGCTGAAGAGGTCCTCTTCTTCCTCCTCCACCCAGATCTCGTCCATGTCCGTGGCGTCGACGTCTCGCCGCAGCAGGAGATACACAGCCGTGGCGACCGACCAGAAAAAGCTGTACACAAAAGCAGGCCCGGTCATGACGACGAGCATGATCCAGAACATCATGAAGTAGGAGGCGTACTGGACATAGGTCGAAGGCTGCTCCGACGCCGTAGCAGCCACCGCCAGGAGACGGTAGGTATAGCCGGGCAGTTGGCGGATGAGGTCGGCGAGAAGCTGGTCGCTGGCGCCCCAGGCTACCGCCCAAACGGACAGATAGATGGTAAGCTGCGCGAAAAGCAGATAGATGAACGTCGCAATCGCCCCGTAGACCACGGCCAAGAAGCCGTAGAACAGGTAGTTCCATGGGCGTTGGTAAGAGTAAGCAAACGCGCGGCTGACCGCATCAAACGCGTCCGAGCCTTCGACGGCGAGCGTGGGCACCATGAGCGGCCACCCCACCGCCCAACCGACCACCAGGAGGGCCAGGATTAGACCGGCCAGGAGCGGCAGGAACCAGAGGACGCCGGCAAAGAACGGACCAAACGCAGGGATGTTCGAGATCCATCCGCCCACTAGACAGAAGAAGGTAAACAGCGCAACGCCGAACAGCGGGATGAAGGGCGCCGTGATCAACGAGACAGCGTATCGGAACGTGTAGCCGAGCGATTCGCGAAGCGTCACTCTCTCGTCCCTGCCCAGTTGCATCGCGGCAATTCGGCTGATCGCACCGCCAGCGATGCCCCAACAGATCGAAGCCCAGAGCGCGAGGGCGACCAGGTAGACGAGGTAACCGGCATCAATCGTCCAGTTCACTGCAGGAATGGTCACCGATAACCTGGACGGCATGTACCGGGCGCTGAAAATCGCCCGGAACGGCTCCATCAGCTCACGGAACGGGAGCAACAGCACCTCCCAGCGGGTGGCGATGTGCCAAAGGAACGCGAGCGGGTTATCGACGGCCGAGTTGAGCACCTCCAGGGGCGACTCGCCCTCGGTCCCATACGCCGCCCACACGCGCGGAGCTATGCCATTTGCCGCCCAAGGATAGTCGGTCGCCACGACCGGAGAAACTCCCCCTTCCTCGCCCTCCGCTACGAAGACGTTGTGCATGAAGCCCAGGTTGATCGCGTGCCAGCCGACGCTGAAGAGGGTGAGACCGACAAGGGCGATCAGGAGCTTCTTGGGATCAACGGCGAGCTTGAAACAGCGGAAAATGACCAGCCAGGGGAACAAGCGGCGATACTGGATTTCCGACAACGAGACACGCTCTTCGTTCATACCGGATTTGCTCCTCGTAACCCGGGCGATACCGTCACCTGGTCGATCTAACAAGCGTGATTATACGAAGATCGCTAAAGCATGCAACGAAAAGGCCGGCCCGGCGGCACGCTGGCTACCGATCTCCCGCCGCACGCCGCACATCTCCGGTGCGATCCGTATCTTCCTCCTGCCACTCGTCTTCCGCTTCCTCGGCACCGGCTCCACGTAGCCGGTACTCTTCGCCGAGCCAGCGGCGTAAGTCGATCATCCGACACCGTTGGCTGCAAAAAGGAAAAGGGGGGCGAATTTTTCCCCCTTTTGCCACCACCTCGCGCCCACAGACCGGGCACGTCACTCGCACGTCCCCACTCATGTCGCCCCCGACTTCTCGCCCGATGACCCGCCGGAACCGCCTGAATCGCTCCCTTTGCTGGGCGTGCTTTTGCGATAATCCGTAGCGTAGAACCCCGTCCCTTTGAAGATGAGTGCACCACCAGGGCCGATCAGGCGACGCAGCGTCGGTTTGCCGCAGGACGGACACTCTTTGCGCGCGTCCTCCGTTATGGAATGATAGATCTCGAAGCTTTCCCCGCAAGAATCGCACACGTAGTCGTACGTCGGCATCTCGTTTCCCTCGCTACGCTTCCTCACCAGAGCCTTGTGGCTGTTCCTCGGGCGGCGCGACGGCCCGCGACACGATCACCTTCGCCGGTCGTATCAATCGGTCGTGCAAGAGGTAGCCTTTCTGGAGCGTCCGCACCACCTTGCCCGAAGGCATATCGGTACGCTCTTCCTCCCCGACCGCCTCGTGATACTTCGGATCGAACGTCTCGCCATCGGGAACGATGGGGCGGATGCCGTAACGCTCGAAGACGTTCTGAAGCTGCCGATAGACCAACCTGACCCCCTCGGCGATCGCCCCGGCCTGCGGAGCACACTCCGCCGCCTCGATCGCCCGCTCCAAGTCGTCCACCACGGTAAGCAGGTCGCGCACGAACGTAGCGATCGCGTACTTCTTCTGCTCCTCCATCTCGCGCGTCACGCGCTGCTGGTAATTGGCAAAGTCGGCGCGTGCGCGCTGCAAAAGCGCAAGGAACTCGTCCCGCTCGCGCGCCTTGCGCTGCAGCTCGTCCAGATCGTGGACAACCTCCTCTCCGGCGGTCTCCACGTTCTCCTGCTGGGTATCGCCGGCAGTCGGCTGAGCCTCGCCGCCTGCCTGCTGCTCCTGCTCACGAACTTCCTCGTCCAGCGGCTTCATGGCCTCTCTCCCTCGCTTAGACGGCAGTTACCAAAGCGTCGCTCATGCAAACGATATGCCAGACGCGGGCTTGGGCGGCCTGTCACAAGGCCCTGACATGAAGCATGTTGCGCAACCAACAACCCAGCGATCCCGGTTGCAGCCACAGCATCCTGTCAATTGGGCGTGTACCCACGTCACTCGCTGCCGCTCGGCTGAGCGAAATACTCCTTCAGCTTCTCCAGGAACGACTTCTTTCGCGGCGTGACACGCTTTTGCTCCAGTTCTGCCAGCTCCCGCAGCAGCTCCTGCTCACGACGCGAAACCTTCTTTGGCACCTCGATCACGAACCGCACCAGGAGATCGCCCCGGCGACCGGAGCGCAAGTCGGGCATGCCGGCGCCGGGAACCGTCAGAACCGAACCGCTCTCGGTACCCGGCGGGATCTCGATCGTGCGGGGCCCTTCCAGCGTGGGGATCTCGACCTCGCCACCCAGCACAGCTTGAGGATAACCAATGGGGACCTCGACCAGAAGGTCCTTCCCATGGCGTTCGAACAGGCGGTGCGGTCGAACGCGGATGACACAGTACAGGTCGCCACGGACGCTGCCGTTCTCGCCGGGCTCCCCCTCCCCACGAAGCCGGATGCGACTACCGCTGTCGACCCCGGCCGGAATCTCAACCTCCACCCGGCGACGGACAAACACACGCCCGCGACCATCACACTCCCGACAACGTGCGTCCCGCGGTGTGATCTGACCGGTGCCGTGACACCCAGGACAGGTCGTCATCACCTGGAAGAAGCCCCGGCGATGGACGATCTCGCCCATCCCGCCGCAATAGCCACACGGCACCGGCCGCCTTCCGGGGGCCAAGCCTGACCCGCTGCATTCGCGGCACAGTTCCTGCCGCTCGACTTCGATCGTCTTGGTCGTCCCGTGAGCCGCCTCCTCCAGTTCCAGCTCCACCTCGACGACCAGATCACGCCCCCGTGCTGCCTGCCTGCCTCGGAACCCACCGGGAAAGAAGTCGAAGAGGCCGGCGCTTTCGAAAAGATCGCGGAACGCCTCGAACAAATCGCCGGTCGACTCGTAGCGGGCACCGCGATACGCACCCAGCCCCTCACGGCCATACCGGTCGTAGCGGGCCCGTTTCTCCGGATCGGAAAGGACCTCGTAAGCCTCCGCGATCTCCTTGAACCGACGTTCCGCCTCAGCATCGCCCGGATTGCGATCCGGGTGATACTTCATCGCCAGCCGCCGAAAAGCGCGCTTGATCTCCTCCTGGCTCGCGTTCCGATCAACTCCCAGAATCTCGTAGTAGTCTCGATCGGCCGCCATTCTCTCCCTCAATCAGCTCGCTAACCGTGGCCGGCTGCAATTCGGACACCGAGGCGGTCTCTTGTTGCTTCCCCCTCTGAGACGAGCTCCTGCCACTCAATCATATCCTGCTCTTCAGCAAGCTCCGGGTCAACCGCGGCTGCTCTCGATTCGTCGGAACTGTGGTGCGGCAAAGGAAAAGGGGCGCGCGTGCGCCCCTTGGGACTTCGTACTGTGCCGGCCGAGCTACCGTAGTACTAGCGGACAACGCCCTCCGCTTTCGTCTCCGCCTCTTCTTCCTCCTTAATGTTCGTGACCAACACCTCGGTGGTCAGCATCAGAGCGGCAATGCTGGCCGCATTCTCAACCGCGGTGCGGACCACCTTGGTCGGGTCAATGATGCCCGCCTTAAACAGGTCGGTGAACTGACCGGTGTTGGCGTCGTACCCGTAGCCGCCACTCTTCTTGCGTACTTCGGCTACCACCACGGCGGGGTCGCCACCCTTGTTCAGCACGATCTGGCGAAGCGGGGCGTCAAGACAATGGAGGACGATGTCCACCCCGATCTTCTCGTCACCGCGGACGCGATCGCGCACCTTTTCGACCGCCTCAGAGCAGCGGATCAGGGCCACACCGCCGCCCGGAACAATCCCTTCCTCGGCCGCCGCGCGAGTGGCGTGCAGAGCATCCTCTAACCGCGCCTTCTTCTCACGCATTTCAGCTTCGGTAGCGGCCCCCACCTTGATCAGCGCCACGCCACCGGCCAACTTCGCCAACCGTTCCTGGTACTTCTCCTTGTCGTACTCGCTGGTCGTTTGCTCGATCAGATGGCGAATCTGCTCGATCCGCTTCTCGATCTCCTTCTTGTCGCCCTTGCCGCCGATGATCGTGGTGCTGTCGCGGGCGACACGTACTTTCTCGGCCCGACCCAGGTGGCTGAGGTCCACGTTCTCCAGCTTGATGCCGAGATCTTCGCTGATCAGCGTGCCGCCCGTCAGGATCGCCATATCCTGAAGCATCGCCTTACGCCGCTCGCCGAAGCCAGGCGCTTTGACGGCACAGCACTGCAGCAGCCCACGCAGCTTGTTCACGACCAGCGTCGCCAGCGCCTCGCCTTCCACGTCCTCGGCGATAATCAGCAGAGGCTTGCCCGCGTGGAAGACCCGCTCCAGCACCGGCAGCAGGTCGTGCACGTTCGAAATCTTCTTCTCGTGCAGCAGAATGAACGGTTCCTCGAGTTCACACTCCATGTTCTGGGGGTTGGTGATGAAGTAGGGCGACAGATAGCCCTTGTCGAACTGCATCCCCTCGACAACCTCGAGCTGCGTTTCCGACGTCTTTCCTTCCTCGACGGTGATCACGCCGTCCTTGCCGACCTTCTCCATGGCGTCGGCCAGCAACTTTCCGATGGCGGCGTCGTGATTCGCCGCGATCGTACCGACCTGCTCCAGCTCCTCCTTGCTCGTCACCCGGCGAGAAAGCTCGCCCAGGGCCTCGACCGCCGCTTCGACCGCCCGTTCGATACCACGACGCAAGGCGGTCGGGTTCGCCCCCGCAACCACATGGCGCAACCCCTCCCGGTAGATCGCCCGGGCAAGAACGGTTGCAGTGGTCGTACCATCGCCGGCGACGTCGCTGGTCTTCGAGGCCACCTGGTACACCAGCTTGGCCCCCATGTTTTCGAACGGTTCCGGCAGCTCAATCTCCTTCGCCACCGTGACGCCGTCCTTCGTCACCGTCGGCCCCCCGAACGACTTTTCTAGAATCACGTGCCGCCCTGTGGGACCCAGCGTCACGGCAACGGCATCGGCTAACTTATTCACGCCATCCAGCAACTTCCGCCGTGCCGCGTCGTCGAAAAGCAACTGCTTCGCCACGGTTAACCCTCCCGCTTCCTTCGCTCTCGTTGTGGCCCTGCGTGAATCGCCCGAGTCGGTTGTGGGCGATCGCGAGCACTACCTCACGATCTTGGCCAGAACATCCGATTCGCGCAGGATCTTCAGCTCCACGCCGTCTATCTCGACCTCGGTACCAGAGTACTTCCCGAAGATCACCTCGTCACCGACAGCCACGGCCATCGGCGCCCGTTCGCCGCTGTCCAACAACTTGCCGGGGCCAACCGCGACGACGCGCCCCCGCTGGGGCTTCTCCTTTGCCGTGTCCGGTAACACGATCCCACCCGGAGTCGTCTCTTCCGTCTCCAGGGGTTCCACCACGATGCGGTCATCCAGAGGCTTCAGAGTTACCTTGAGCTCTTTCTTTTCCTTAGCCGCAGCTTTCGCCATGGTCTGCCCTCCAGTCGTTTCCTGCTCACACCGCCATGTCCGGACAGCTCCAAGCACGCCACCGTCTGGCCGGCCCCCGAAGGCCAGCCACCCGCGCCTCACACGGCCTTAGTACTCAAACCCGTGCTCGTCGCCCTCCTTTTCCTCTTTCTCGGGTACGTTTGCCACCAGAGCATCGGTGGTAAGCAGCAGCGTTGCGACGCTCACTGCGTTCTGCAACGCGGTGCGCACCACCTTCGCCGGATCAATCACGCCGAATTCGAACATGTCTCCGTACTGGCCACGGTTCGCATCGTAACCGAAGTTCTT
The DNA here is from genome assembly GCA_026981825.1 of Planctomycetota bacterium. Classification (GTDB taxonomy): domain Bacteria; phylum Planctomycetota; class Planctomycetia; order JALXBF01; family JALXBF01; genus JALSID01. Next base: position 16,040 of record JALSID010000066.1, on the reverse strand, counting down.
CTGCTTCGCGTTCTTGACCTCGTTCACCACCACCGAGCCATCCACGCCCGCGTTCTCCGCAATCCAGCGGGTGGGGTGCTCGAGGACGCGAGCCAAGATATTGATCGCCGCCTGCTCATCCTCGTTCTCTAGGGTGAGCTTCGCAAGCGCCTTCGCACAGCGAATCAGCGCCGTCCCACCGCCAGGAACGATCCCTTCCTCCAGAGCCGCCTGGACAGCGTGCTGAGCGTCCTCGACCAGAGCCTTGCGCTCCTTCATCTCCGTTTCTGTGGCGGCGCCCACCTTGATCCGCGCTACGCCGCCGGAGAGCTTCGCCATTCGCTCCTGCAACTTCTCGCGGTCGTACTCGCTGTCGGTCTCTTCCAGTTCGCGCTTGATCTGCTCGATCCGCCCACGGACTTCCTCAGGCCGCCCGGCGCCTTCGATGATCGTGGTGTTCTCCGAATCCACGACCACCTTCTTCGCGCGCCCGAGGTCCTCCAACCGCACGTTCTCCAGATCGACGCCCAGATCCTTGAAGAACGCCTTTCCGCCGGTCAGAACGGCAATGTCGCCCAGCATCGCCTTTCGCCGCTCGCCGTAGCCCGGGGCCTTGACCGCACAACACTGCAGGATCCCGCGGAGCTTGTTGACCACGAGCGTGGCAAGCGCTTCGCCTTCCACATCTTCTGCGATCACCAGCAAGCTCTTCCGAGCACGCGCCACCTGCTCCAGCAGCGGTACCAGCTTCCTGGCCGCCGTAATCTTGTCCTCCCAGATCAGGATGTAAACGTCCTCGAGTTCGCACTTCAGCTCATCCTCGTTCGTCACGAAATGCGGCGACAGGAAGCCGCGGTCAAATTGCATCCCTTCTACCCACTCCACCTCCGTCTCGATCCCACGGCCCTCCTCGACGGTAATCACGCCGTGCTCACCAACACGCTCAAACGCCTCCGCAATCCGCTTCCCGATCTCGGGATCATTGTTGGCCGCAATCGTCGCCACCTGAAGCAAGAACTGCTTGTCGGACAGCTTTACTGGGGTTGCAAGCTTGCCCAGCTCTTCGACGACCACCTCCGCACCACGATGGAACCCCCGAGCCAGGCTCATCGCATCGCGACCGGCGGTGACGGCGCGCAGCCCCTCGCGAAACAGGGCTTCCGCCAACACCGTTGCCGTTGTCGTACCGTCCCCCGCAACGTCGCTCGTCTTCGATGCCGCTTCCTTAACGAGCTGCGCCCCCATGTTCTCATAGGGGTCCTCCAGCTCGATGTCCTCCGCAACCGTCACGCCGTCCTTCGTGATGTTCGGTGAACCCCACCCCTTATCGAGCACCGCGTTGCGGCCCCGTGGGCCGAGCGTCGACCGCACAGCACGAGCAAGCTTCTCAACGCCCGCTAACAGCTTCGTGCGTGCGTCCTGAGCAAAAGCCAGTTGTTTCGCCGGCACCTCTTACCCTCCTTCCCGTACGGGTTCAGCGCCGTAGTCCAGTGAGTTTGCCTTGATCAACTGGTCGACGGCCCAAACAGACCAAAGCCGCCCGCTTCGGCCTAAGCAACTGGCGTACCGCTGATGTGGCCTGTAGCAAGACATTGCGCCACAAACTGTTACACAAAGAGCTTCGTGCTCGATGCGCGGCAGCCTGCCAACGTGGCACCCGGAGGGTGAGGAACATCGACGGGTTTGTCAGTCAGCCCGGACACCACCGCAGCAGGATCGGCGGACGCAGAGCACCGATGCAACACCAGGCCCTTGCCGCGTAGCGGCCGACCGGACAGGAAGAGTTCTCAGTGAAGCCCCTGGCCGGGCCGAATCGCCGGTCGCTCCGGCACAACTTCCAACAACAGTACCGTAGGCCCCTGATCACACTCGATCACCGCCGTGCGACCGAAGAAGGCCGCGCCCACCCAACCGCCGAACCACCCGTTCCACTGCTCGGTCACCTCGAAGCACCAGTACGCCACGGGAATGACCGTCCGCAGTGGGTGGACATCCATCAGAATCCTGCCCAGCGGCTCTTCAGCTCGGAGCACGCGGTGCACGACGTGATCTGGGACAGCGGCCAGGTCGAGAGCCATGATGCCGAACTGAACCGGCCCCGGGACCCCATCCACGTAGAGGAGCACCGCACGGCTGTACCAACTCCCCCGCCGCACCCGTTCCAGGGGCTCGATCCGAACCGCCCCGCCGTAGAACTCCTCGAGCGCAGCCGTCATGTGACCACGATGGACCAGGAGTCGGTGGGGGGCCACCGGCAGGAGCTCAGGAAGCACTTCTCGGTAGGGAGGGCAGTGCACAAGCCGGAAACCACGAAATAGCGAGGCCGGCTCATGCAGATCCACGGTGTGTTCCGGCACATTCTCCTCCGCGTCGTTGAACCGCACCGCACATTGCAGAAGTCGAGGCCGGCGGAGTGTCGGGCGGCCGCAACCCTACCCCCTGCTCGTTCCTTGCAGGGACACAACTACCGCGGCACCGTCACCGGACGGCTCCGGCGGTTCGTAGTCAAGGACGGTGTCGAGGAGGAACAGGAGCAGATCCTCCAGCACCGGCTCGTTCATCTCGCTCACGACCTGCCGCGCCCGCTCGCGGTATTTCTCCACCAAACGGTAAGCCTTGTCGAATACGCCCAGCTCCTGGAAAATCCCCCGTAATGCTTCAATGGTTCCGGCCTCGCGCGGGCCGTTCTCGAGCAGCCCGAGAAATTCCTCACGTACCCCTGTTGGGGCTGCGTCGAGGGCGAGAGCCAGTAGCACAGTCGGGCGCGCTCCAAGAGCATCCAAACCGGCCACCAGCTTATTGTTATCATCCCCTTGCCAATCCTTCAGATCGTTCAGGATCTGGAACGCCACGCCAACGTGCCGCGTGTAAGCGGTCAGCTTCGGAGCGAGATCCCCCACAGGTCCGGCCAACCGAAGCCCCGTGTAAAGCGCAGCCTCGAAGGCAGGGGCGGTCTTGAGCGCGTAGATTTTGAGCGCATCGAGAGGGGTCAACTCCTTGCCCTTCTTGTCCCGCCACAAGAGCTCCGCCCCTTGCCCCTCAGCAAGCCGCAAGTGCGCATCCGACATACACCGCAGGATGTCAGCCACCGCGTCGGCCGGTACGTCCTCCCCCTCCTGCGGCTTCAACAGGCGATACCCCAGACCGATCAGGTAGTCGCCCACATTCAACGCGATCGGTAACCCGTACGCCTTGTGTAGTGTCTCGCGGCCGTAGCGATAGGGGTCATCATCCTCGATATCGTCGTGCACAAGCGATGCTTTATGGAACACCTCGATCGCCATGGCAGCTCGACAAACGAAGGGGGGCAACGGCAGATCGTCCTGATCCAACAGGTCCGCAGATGTGGCTTGCCCCCCTGTCATCGCGTCATAGCTGGCCAAGGTAATAAACGGCCGAAACCGCTTCCCGCCCCGGGAAAGGAAGTCGAAGGCGATCGCCTCGGTGGATGCAAGGGGGTCCTGGACCGGATCGATGCCTTCGTCCAACTGAGCCAACCGGGGCCGGGGAATATACCGCTCGATCACCCCTGGCTCGAACAGCCGGGCGGCGAACCGCATCAGCGGCACATAGGTCCGAGTGCGAGCCGCACTGGGCTCGATCCGCCACTCAATCAGCTCCGCAACCCAGTCCTCATCAACGGAAGTGTTCTTGCAGTCGCTGGACAAGAGAGGAACCGCGATCGCCGGCACCCCTGCCATAAGCACTTTGTCGATCGCCTTTTCCAGCACGTTCAGGCACGCCACCCCAAGAATCGCGTCGACATACCCGCCGACGATGATCTTCAGGACGATCGGCGTGCCCTCGGCCACCAACACCTTGTAACCCAACTCCTCTGCCCGCGTTTTGAAATCAGCAATCACGCACGCGCCACATCGACGGCAGTCCAGACCGAACTCGTCATAATCAGCCGGGCATCCCTCCGCATGCTTCAGACAGTGGGGCAACAAAAGGAGCCGCTTCTTGAAATCGACGGCGGCGAACTGGTCCCGCCAAAACTCGTTCGACAGACAGACCATCGTGAAGCCGGTATAGCCCTCCGGCCCTGAGGAGCTGCTGGGCTTCGCGGAGCAGGAACTCCTTCGTGAGGGGGCGACTGCGGTCGAACCCGCGTGCTGCCTCTTGAGCTAAGGCGCGGATCCGGTCCCGCACCGCACGTTGCTCAGGAATACGCTTCAGATGCGCCGTGCGCATCCGCTGCCCGGAGGGCCGCTTGCCGTTGTCCCCAACCGCCTGAGAATCTGAAGGTACGGTTGCCACTTGTTGCCTCCGCCGATTCAATCTGCTTCCAGTCCGAAGCGACTCTCGGGCGTCCTACACCGGCTCCTCCTGCTCCACCCGAAGCCGCCGCCCCAACGCAGCCAGCGCCGTCGCTAGGAAGATGATCGGGTAGAGCCGCTCGAAGTACCACAACTTTGCGAAGTATAGACCAATTGGAGCCGGTCGATCCCAGGTGCCGGCCGCCATCCTTTCCTCAATCCAGCGCACGGTCGGCTCGAACCAATCGTCACTTAACTCGGACCGCGGCGCGAGGGCAGCTAGCGCCAGCGCTGTTTCCTCCGTCGTCCCGATCAAGCCCGGCCCCCCGCCCCAACTTCCGTCACGGTTACGGCACCGCACCAGCCACGACACCGCACGCTTCGCCGCCTCCCGGTCCTGAGCCCCCAACCGGCCCGCTCCACCCAATTCGTTGTAGCAAACCACGACCCGCGCAGTACCATACACGGGGTTCTCCTCCCGGGGATGCTGTTCGTTGCCAAACCACAGAGGGATAAAAGCCCCATCTGACTGCTGGTTCGCCCGAAAGTACGCCAACCCCCGTGCTAGCGCCCGCCCCGCCAGACGTCGTAGACGAGCAGGCAACCGCGGCAGCCACGCGGCGATCGCGCGAACCGCGTGAGCGGTCAGATCCGGGGCACTGCGATCAAACGGAAGCCAGCCCCACCCCTTGCAAAACGTGGGCCAACCACCGTCCCGGTTCTGGACCCCCAACAACCAACGCACGCCAGCGTCCCCAGCGCGGAGCACCTCCGAACGATTCGCATGAGGCCAGAGCGCCAACAGCGCAGAGGACGTGTCGTCCACATCGGGAACCGAACCACTCAGATGAGACCACCCCCACCCACCGGGCGCAGCATCCGTGTACGGGTGCCGAACACGACACTGCTGCTCCAAGAGCCAGTCCACAGCAGACCGCACAGCCGTTTCCCCTACCTGCTCTGCCACGCTTGGGTCAAGCTGGACAGCCTGAAGGCTCAGACTCGTCAGCCAACAGGACAGGTTAGCATCCACCGGCCAACTGCCATCGGCCCGCTGCAACTGGAGCAGAAACCCGAGAGCCCTACGAACCACCGGACTATGCCCCCTTTTGGCGTGCAGGAGGCTGATCGTTACGAATGCGGTCAGGGGAACGGCTTCGAGATAGCCCCCGCTTTCGGGCTGGATCCGCTCCAGGCGGCGGAGAGCCATGGGCACCAGAACAGGCCACGCGGACCGCCTCAGCCACGAGGACCCACGGTTGCGGGCTACCGCATAACCGATCGCAATGAGCGCCGGTAGCGCGTAGGACACAACACCAACGTTGAAACGACGCAACAGCCAGTGGGGCAGGATGCCTAGTTCGAAAGGGAGGCGCGGTACTTGGGCCCAATCCACGAGTCCGCGACTGGCGAGAAAGGTCAGGATCGGCACAACAAACGTCCTGTCGTTGCCATAGCGAGCCGCTAAGGCGTCAAGCCCGCCAGAAGCCTGAAGGTAAGCGAAGGCCCGCTCACATGCCGCCCGAACCGAGGAGTTGCTCGATCGATAAGGCGAAAGGGCCCCGGCGACCAGGTAGGTGGCGGCGATGTTACCCCGACACCCCGGAGCATCCCCCCAACTCCCATCGTCGTTCTGATCGTCCAGAAGCCATGCGATCGCCCGACATAAGCGGTCGTCGAGGTCACCGACGGTTACCAGGCCATGCCTGCCCCCGTACTCCAGCGCCACCAGGGCAGTCGCCGTTGCCAGCGCCGAGCTGGCCAGCTCGCCCTCCCAGTAGCCCTGCGAAGTGCGGGCGCCCATTAGGGCGCGTACGACCTCACTGCGAAGGCGAGCGACCGTTCGCCTCAAGGACTCCCGCCTCGTCTCCGTCCTGAGCGGACCGCGTTGTTCGAGAGCACTTGGCCCTTGTGGCACAGATTCAGCTCCCGGAAGGACTCAAGCACGCAGCCGGCCGCTGGCCAGGATGAACTTCGTTTGCCACTGCACAATCTGCAGATGACCGGTCAACTGAATGAACAGCTTCCTCCACAAGGGAGCGCCGGCTCCCGTTTGATTGTCCCAGTACATCCGCGGAATCCACTTGAAATTCAGGTTGTAGGCCAGGCGGAACAGCCGCCAGTGCAGCGGCGTCATGTCCTGGATGGTGAACTGACGGCCGTAACCGGGGATCACGGGGCTATAGAAGATCGGAAAGATCACCAACCGCTCGCGGTACAACCGCTCGATCCAGCGGACCGTTGCCGCCACATGTTCCTCGGTCTCTCCGGGCAATCCCATGATCAAGCTGACCATCGGGAAATAACCGGCGCGAATCAGGCGTCGAACCGTTTCCTCACACAATTCCCCCCACTCTTCGACCCGGAACGGGCGAATCTTGCCCCCTTTCTGGTTCATCTCCAGCAGCTCGCCGCTCGCCGTCTCCACCCCCAGATTGACCCAGAGGTATTTGTGATGCTGTCCCTCGACCAGGATGTCGTGGATCTCGCGCAGGTCGTCGTCGCTCATCAAGGCCGCCGAGGTCACATTGCAGTGGTCAAGCTGGATCAGTCGTAGCTCCGGTCGTGCGCGGAGCTGTCGGGCCAGTTCCTTGACCGCGGCCGGGTCCGGTTGCCCATGACGAGCACCAAATCGGAAGAAATCCTCGCTCAACGCGCACACCGAGGTCACACCCGCCTCGAGGTTGGCTTCCAGGTCGCTCAGAATCGTCTCCATCGGCAGATGGATCATCCGCTCCCGAGCAATCGTACAAAACTGACACCCTTTGCCACACCCCCTGCTGACTTCCAACACCCCCATCGAAGTCGCTCCGTGGATAGGGGGAATCTGGTCGGGCCGAGCCCCACGGGCACGGAAGACCCAGGGAAGGTCCCCGCCATCGGCAGCCGTCCGGAACAGATGTGGCGCATCCAGCTCGGCATGCCCACTCACGATACAGTCAATTCCCAGCCGCCTCGCAACGCCAGGGTGCTGTTCAAGCTGCCAGGCCCCCGCTCCGCCGGCCAGTATTCGGAACCGCAGGCCGCGCTGTCGCATCCTGTTCAACTGGCGGAGCAACCGCTTGTACCAGGTGTGGGTGTACAGCCGCCCGCCCGCCATGTCGGTCATGGTCGTGTTGGACATGCCATAGCCGAGCGGATCGCTGGAAGAGACGGCGACAACCCGCGTCTCAGGCCCGACCACCTCGTCGATCTCCTCGGGGCGCACGACGATCACGTCCGAGCGATCGAAGCCGTCGCGGAGCAGCGCGGCCTCGATTCGCCGCACCCCCAGGGGCGCCTTTCGAGCCGCCAGGCCCTGACGTGGCATGGGGGGCGCAACGAAATGCCGCATCACGGGCTCAGGCACACTCGTCGTCTGGATCGTCCCCATCATGCCGTCAAACAGAACGTCGTAGTTGGCCATGAGGGTACGATCCGCGGTGAGAACGATCGGATAACCTGCCGGCCTTTTGACCATCTAGAGCTCCAAGCTCTCCAGTTGATCGATCAGGTCATCCAGCTCATCGCGCTCCGCCGGCTGTGGGGCACCACGAGAGGGTTTCGGTGGGGAGATCGCTCCGACGGGGGCGCGGCCCGCCTTAATCAGCTCTCGGTCGCGTTCCTCAGCCGCAAGCTTCAACGCATCCTCACCGCCAAAAAGGCGAGACAAGTCGATCTTCAACCCCCCACCATCCGGGTCCGTTCCCCCCGCAATGGCAGGATTCTTGTGCATCGGGAACATGATCGCATGTTCGGGACAGACACGACTGCACGCCGGACAACCCCGCCGACAGTTGTCCGGCTGCTCGACCAGGATCCGCTCCTGGCCGTCAACGCCGTAGACGCCAAACAGGCAGAAGTCAATGCATTCCAGACAGTTCGTGCACTTGCTGTAGTCGATCACCGGATACCAGCGACGCGGCGTCTGTCCATTGTGCTTCTGCGGCACAGCGGGTTCGGATCGAGGCGGCAGTGGAGTGAGCTGAACAAGCTCTGCGGCGCATTCGTCACGGATCCGGCGAATCTCCTCCAGCACCGCCTCGGCACCATCGGCCGCTCTCAGGTCGATGCAGTAGATCGGCCGATCGGGCAGATCGTCGATCAGCTCAGGGCGCACCGGCTCCCGCGGCTCGTCGGCATCGCCATCAAGCGATTCGTCCACCAGTAGCACCCGGCCGCGCCGCCCGCGCACACCATGGCGGTACAGCATCCAGTAGGCGGGACGTGGATATACCCAGCAAAGCACCACAAGGGGGCCAGGAATAGAGCGCAGGTAGAGAAGCCCGGTATGGTCATCGCTGAGGTCATAGATGTGGGGGACAACCCCCACTTCTACACCGGACTCCACCAGGAGGGCCGCTAGCAATTCTTCTTGAAGCGACTGACGTCTCGGGTCCTTGGAGGGTGTCTGGGACAGGACAACGGTCAATGCCTGCGCCATGCAGCAGCTCCTGTGGCAGGAAACACCGACGCATTCTCTGGGGCGGGACTCAAACTCGCAGAAGGGCGCGCACCGAACTCGAAGACCACGTCGCGCCCGAACCTACGTCTGTTCCTCAGTGCTACCTATCTTACCCAATCCGCACCGGCCCGGCGCGCGCCGTCCGTGCACCGCCCAGAACTGTTCGCAGGATCAGCGGGGATCGCCCGAAACCAGCGGCGGCGCGGGGTAGACCAATACCGTGCACCGTCGGTTTGCCCGAAAAGACAATGCCTGATATTCCCCGCCTTTGTGCCGGAGCCGCACCCACGTGCGCGACGCGTTCCAGAAAGCAAACTTCGCCAAACCAGTGTGCGACAACGAGGAGTTGCCCTCGATCATCCGCCCTGGCGCAAGACGGCTCCAGCCAAATGCTCGCTGCTCTGAAGGCGGCCGAGCCCGCAGCCGATAACAGGGATAGGATCGGGCTGTACACGTCCGTTCTGCTCTGCTACGGTGTACGCCTCAGGAAGCCCGCCGCCGGTGTGCGCTTTGGATCTGTGGCGGTGGGGCCGGCCGGCGCGGCGTACCGTCGGTTCCCTTCCGCCCGGCCGGGTAGGGCCAGTCGGAGCACAGGATGTCCACAATCACTGACACAACCGCTGCAGCTACTCAAGTTGTCCCGCGCCAACGGATACGGCGCCGACAACGCGCCGCGACCTGTCGGCCCCGACACTGGCCCCCAAGTCCCCCACGCTTCCCCGATCTCTCCGTCGTCATCCCCACCTACAACGGTCTTCGCATCCTCCGTGCTTGCCTGAACGCACTGGCGCGTCACCTTCCCGGTTACGCCGAGGTCATCGTGGTCGACGACGGCTCTGCAGACGGAACCGCGGAAGCGATTCGGCGGACACACCCCTGGGTGCGACTGATACGCTTCCGCCAGAACCGGGGCTTTTGCGCCGCAGTCAACGCCGGTATCCAAGAAGCGCGCGGCCCAATCATCGAAACGCTCAACAACGACACCTTCGTTACGGCGGGCTGGGCAGACGCGGCGATGAAACTGTTCGAAGACCACACCGTGGCGAGCGTCGCGCCAAGAGTCTGGCTGCTCAGCCGCGACGACGTCCTCGATAGCGCCGGCCTCGTCTACCACATCTCCGGCTACGCCCGGAACCGCGGAGGACGACGCAGGTGCACCGCCGCATACGCGAAACGGTGCGAAATCTTCGGCGCTACCGCGTCGGCCGCGTTTTACCGACGTGACGCTCTGTTAGCCGTCGGAGCGTTTCCCGAACACTTCCACGCCTACTACGACGATGTGGACCTCGCCTTTCGACTCCGCTGGGCCGGTTACCGGTGCATCTACGAACCGGCCAGCCAGGTGATCCACTGGGGTTCCTTTTCCCACAACCTGCGCCGCGCACCGGTGGCTCGCCAGCATGCCCTCAACGAAGAACGGACATTCTGGATGAACATGCCCGCCCACCTGCTCCCCCTGGCCATCCCCATCCACCTGGGCTACCTGTTCGTGCGAGGCGCCGTGGCCACTTGGCGAGGGATTGGGCGAGCCTACCTGGCCGGCAAGCTGCAGGCCCTCCGAGAGCTTCCCGCCATCCTGGCCGAACGACGCCGCCGCCAGCAACCGCGTCGAGCCACCGCTTTGAAGCTCAGCGTCCGTCTCAGCGCGCGCTGAACAACCCAAGCTCGGTCCCCACGAACAGCAGTCCCCCCCGTCGCCGACCTCGTCCCATCACGCTCCGTGCCAACCGCAGGCACGACAGGCACATCCGCCAGGAGCCACCCGCACGGATTACGCCGCCTGCCGCCGTTGGTAGCCGTGCTCTGCCCCCCTAGAAGCCACCCGCGGCCGCGCCGCACGCCGCCACGCCGCTCGTACGACATGCTCCAAAAAGGACAGGACCGAACAATCCACCTTCAGGCGACCTGCCAACTCCGCACGAGGTACCCGCACGGGCAACCTCGCCCGGGCCTCCGCGACTTCCCCCCACTCCTTGAGCGCTTCCAACCTGCCGATCAAATACGCCCACGCCTGGCGAGGCCGCGCAGCCATCGATAGAGCATGAAAAAACACGTACGCCACGTGCATGGGCAAAGCGAGCGGAAGGAGCGAACGAGGCGTGTTCCGCCAGAAGGTCCACTCCTCGTTTCGCGCCAACCTGCGAAGTCGAGATCCGGTCAGCGCGCCGTAAGAAGCATGGACCGCGTGCAGTACCACCGACTGCGGGCAATACAGAAGCCGATAGCCCAAATAGCGCATGCGGAACGACAGGTCGACATCGTCGTAATAGGCACCAAAGCGGAGGGGGAACAACCCGGCTCGCAACAACGCCTCGCGCCGATAGAAGGCAGCGCACGCACTCACCCCGAACACCTCGGCCCCAGACAGCACGTCGCCCATCGAAGGCTCGTTGTTGAACCGGCTGTAGGCACGACCACAGATATGCCACCCGTCCCCTGCACTATCGACGATACCCAAACGGTCCAATTGCAGCACGAGGGGAGCAACGGCGCCGACGTCCGGGTCCGAGAGCAATTCGAGGGGACGATCGGCCCAGCCGGGCGTCACGAGGGCATCGTTGTTCAACGTCTCCACAAGCGGAGCCCGAGCCGCCAGAATCCCGTCGTTGACTGCCGCACAAAAACCCCCATTCGTCCTGCGCCGAATGTACCGGACGGCATGGCCGGAGGAGCGAATCCAGCGCGCCGTACCATCGTCCGAACCATCGTCCACGACGATCACCTCGGTACCGGACGGTGCGTACCGCAGTACGCGTGGGAGGCATCGGCGGAGCCATGCCAGCCCATTGAAAGTGGGGATCACAACGGATAGCCGGAGCCGGTCCTCAACCACGACATTCCTCTGGCCGTGAGGCCTCGTCCGAATGCATTCAGCAGGCCCTTTTTACCGCCCTTGCCGCCAGTTCACAAGGTCGGCTCATGAAACCCCTGTACCTCGCTTATGTGTGATCGCTCCTGCTCCACGGTCGTGCGGCAGCCGAACATAGCCGGTGTGTCCCGGGCTTGAGCATGGGCTTGCTCGCGCTGGGATCTGGCAGACCGGTTCTGGCCAACGGCGGGCTTTTGCCACAATCTGTTAAACTGAATCCCAAATTCGAAGGGAAATCCCTGTGGGGGCTTTGGCTCCAGGGCGGGCCACGGCCGGGGATGAGTGCAACTCTGGGGTTCCGGACAGACTGGGGCAATACCGGTAATGTGGCATAGACTCAGGGTTCCGTCGTTGCCCTGCAACGGGACTACGCTTCGCTACTTCTGGCTTATACCCCCACTGATCTTGCTCTGCACCGGGCTGGGGTGCGGAAAGTCGGGTCTACCACTGGAAAGCTTGCCGCGTGCCACGGCAACACTGTACGGGTACTGGCGAGAACGCGATCAGTTGCTGGACGACACCCAGGAGTGGCATAGCTCCGCCCTGATCGTCGAAGAACGCAAGGGTGCCCTACTCCTTGTCACCAATTCGCACTGTCTCGACCTTCGGTCGTTGGCAAGAGCAGACCTTTTTACGGACGACGTACCCGAGGTGGCCGAGTACCGGATCACGATCCGGATTGGTGGCGTCGAGGCTTATGCTGACGTCATCGCGGAGACCCCCGAACCCATCGACGTGGCCCTGGTCGCCGTGCGTCTCTCCAAGCTCGGTTCTGCTGACTACTTGATCGCGCCGGTGACGGACTGCTCACAGCTAAAGGTCGGCACAAAAGTGGCTGCAGTAGGCAGCCCCCTGGATCCAGAAGCCTTTGAAGGGACGATCACCTTCGGCTACGTGAGCGCGATCCGGAATGAGAATAGCCCCTGTCCGGTCATCCAACACGACGCGCCTTTGAATCCCGGGAACAGTGGCGGCCCGCTGTTCGCCCAACTGGATCCGGAAAAGGACGAATGGTACTGCGTGGGGGTTAACTTCGCGAAGGCAACAGAGGGGGAAGGCATTGGCCTTGCCTGGGCACTTCGCCCGGCACTGCGCTATGAGTACGAGTTTGCACCGTGTTCTCCGCAAGGTGCAGTGGACCTGATCCGCAGTATCTACGGCCGCCGCGCCACGGTAGTCCCGTAACCACGGCAAACGCTACGCGATCGGACCCGACCGCTGGGAAGGCTCCCAAACGCCCGGGACTACGTGTACCTTGCTCCGCGATGCTCCTCCTCAAAGAACGCCGGCAGCAGGGCGTCGACGCGGAGGAGGCCCGATCGAGTCACACGCACCTCATCGTCGGTTAGTTCCACGTAGCCCGCCTTCTCGTACTCGTCGAGTTCCCTCGCGAACTCCACCCCAGGATCGGTTCCGTACTTGTCCACGAAGTAGCCACGCGAAACCCGTCCCAGCTTAAGTTGCAGGATGAACTCGCGGATCATGAGCTGCCTGGGTGTGGGCCGCAGCGCTCGCCACAGGGGGTACCGGCCAGCTTCCACCGCACTGAGGTACGGCCCCCAGTCGTGTAGGTTCTGCATGTGGACTCCCTGCACAAAGCCAAAACTCGCCACCCCTGTCCCGATCAGGTCCGCACCGTGCCAGAGCGCGTCGCGATACAGGAATTGAACGCGCTCCGGATCGCGCACCGCCGTATACGCACTGTTGATCTGGTAGCCAGCCTCCTCCAGTGTCCGGAACGCATAGTCAACCCATGCCCGCTTCGTCTTCCAGTCGGCAACCGGCACCGGCTTGCCCTCGCGCAGAACCGACTGGGAGTAGAGCGTGTTGTAGGGCAGCTCCATCTGGTAGATCGTGATGCTGTCCGGCCCGAGCTCAATCGCGCGCTGCACACAGTCGCGCCAATTCTCCCACGTCTCCCCGACCATCCCTGCGATCAGGTCGATGTTCGTCTGAGGGAAGTCGCACTCCTGGATCCACGACCAGGCCCGATAGATCTCCGCCGACAGGTGGGCGCGGCCGTTTTCGGCAAGAATCTCGTCCGAGAAGTTCTCCACCCCCAGGCTAATCCTGGTGATCCCAAGTTCACGGAGCGCACGAACCTTCGCTTCCGTCAGCGTACCCGGCTCGCATTCGAACGTGACCTCCCTGGCGTCGCGCCACGGGAAAACCGCGTCCATCCGCCGGACCAAGCGTTCCAGTTGCTTCACGCTCGGGAAGCTTGGAGTCCCCCCTCCGAAGTAGACGAACTCCAGCGGTCGCCCCCCTACAACCGGCGAGGCCGCATACATCTCCACTTCGTGCGCCAGCGCATCCAGGTAGCGATCGACCTCCTTGCCTGTCTTGTCGATGTAGACCTTGTAGTAGCAGAACTTGCAGCGACGACGGCAAAAGGGGATGTGGAGGTACAGACCGAGGGGAACCCACGCCTGGGGAGGACTCTGGACGACATCCAGCGCCTCCGGCACATTCTCGGGCTTCCAGAACGAGAAAGGCGGATAGTTCGCGATAAAGTAGTTGCCAACCTGGGTCTTTTCTTCTACGGTGGACATCGTAAGCCTGGATTGGGTGGGCCGTCCCGTGTGATGCCTCTGGTAGAATCCGCTTCTAATCATACATCCGACTCGCAGGCCACGCCCAACAGACGCCGTGCCGGCAAGGTCCGGGCGGGACGGATACCGCGCGGGGCGCGGCGTTCGGCCCGGAGCGGCGTCACACGCCGTGGCCCCAACGGGAACTCGTGGCGGAAGCCGAACGGCAAGCCCGGACGTGAAGAGACCGTTTCGCGTACGCCTTACGGCGCAGGGTGCCTGCAGCCCGTTGCACTCTGATCCGTGTTCTGCTGCAAGAGCGGAGCTTCCCACCCGCGTGCGAGCTTGTGTGCCGACATCCCGAAGGCGGCCCCAATCGCCACCAGCTATCTGGCCTTCAATGCACGGAGTTTCCCGGTGATCGTTCGACGACTCGTCGCTCATAACCGCCTCGTTCTCGCCTGCCTCGTCACCGCCTGCACGTTCAGCCTCTCCCCCTGCGAAGGCGTGCTGCACCCGGCACGAGCCACCGAACTTGGTGTTCAAGGGAATCGGTTCACCATCGACGGCCGGCCTGCGTTCCTGCTGGGCATCAGCTACTACGGCGCGCTCGGGGGCAGCGAAGAACAGATCCGACAGGACCTGGAGGAGTTCCAGCGAGCGGGGTTCAACTGGATCCGGGTCTGGGCAACCTGGGCTGCGTTCGAAAGGGACGTGTCCGCCGTGGACGCGGAGGGCCACCCCCGCGAGCCGTATCTTTCCAAGCTCAAATGGCTGATCGACGAATGCGATCGCCGAGGCATCATCGTGGACGTTACGCTTAGCCGAGGCAACGGCATCGTAGGCCCCCCGCGCCTTCAAACGCCACAGGCACATGAACGCGCCGTGCGGACTCTGCTCACCGCCCTGGGTCATCGGTCCAACTGGTACCTTGACCTAGCGAATGAACGCAACATTCGTGATCGCCGCTATGTCCCCGTACAAGAAGCGGCACGGTTGTGCCGTTTGGTTCACCGGTTAGACTCAACTCGTCTGGTGACGGTCTCGCACTCAGGCGACCTCGGCACACAGGAGCTCCGGGACTACGTCTTGCGCATCGGCGTCGATTTCCTCGCCGTCCACCGCCCCCGCAATCCGCGCTCAGCCCGGCAGACACACGACGTCACGCGGCGGTACCTCCAGCACCTGCGCGAGCTCGGCCGGTTGATACCGGTGCACTACCAGGAGCCCTTCCGGCGGAACTTCAGCCGTGGCTGGGAACCGCTGGCGGAAGACTACCTCACCGATCTCCGCGGCGCGCTGAACGGCGGTGCGGCGGGCTGGTGCTTGCACAACGGTGCCAACCGCCACAGTCGCGACGGCCGCCCGCGACGGAGTTTTGACCTGCGGAGCGGGCGCCTGATGAAACAGCTCGATTCCGTAGAACTGGACGTCTTCCGTCGAGCGCCTTCGTTGGTCCGTGCCCTGTTTGGCGCAGCTCGGTTCTAGCCCCCTGCTGCTCATCACGCTGCGAGGCGCCGCACACCTCGGCAAGTGTGCTGCACGTGCACGGAGCCCACTGGTGCGACGAGCGAGCCTCGTCGATCAGAGTGGGTTTAGGGCGAACTTCGGAAGCAATAAAGCGTTCCGGACTCTGTGCCGATCACAACGCAGCCATCTGCGATAGCCGGACTGGCACTGATTCGTCCCCCCAGCGGATACTGCCACACCGCGTGCCCGTCGCTCAGGCGGAGCACGTACAGCGTACCGTCAAAAGAGCCCACCACGACGAAACGACCGGAGACCACCGGTGACGAATCGACTCTACCGCGGGTTCGAAACATCCAGCGCAGGTCACCCGTCTTTCGGGAGATGGCGTGCACTTGTCGGTCTCGGCCGCCGACGATCACCAGATCGTGCGTGACGGCGGCCGAGGAATAGAAGGGCATCGCACGTTGCGGGGGGCTGTATCGCCACAC
>JALSID010000065.1 GCA_026981825.1 Planctomycetota bacterium | reverse complement strand
GTATGGGCTTCTGAACTGCTCAGGGACGCCGTCGCGGCTTGCTCGAGTGCCGGCCGCACCTCCTCAATCGGAGCACCGGCCAACTTTTCGCTCAAACCGGTACGAACCGTCTCGGCAATCGTCGGGTCCGCAAGCTGACGGACAGTGCCGAACACCGCAGCCCAGGGAAAGAAGAAGGCAACCTCGACATCGAAGATGACAAACAAAAGGGCTACGACATAAAAGCGGAGGTCGAACTGTATCCAGCTTGACCCAATGGTCGGTTCGCCGCATTCATAGACTTCAAGCTTCTCAGGATCCGGTCGATCCGGGCGGACCAAGCGGCCCACGACCAGGGCAGCCCACACAGCGACAAAGCCACCAATAAGAAACACAAGGACATAACCAGCCAAGGACACATAAGGCGTCATTCGCTGCGCTCCGCGTCTTTCTGCCCGCTCGCGCTAGCCGCAACCCGTATGCGGAATTCTTCGGTGACTGGCTGCCGACCGACGAACCCCGCATCCTTTTCGTGCCAATAGAGGATCTCCGGCTCGTCGTACTTCCAGCAGAGGTAGATCTCCCGTCCTTCCAGGAGAGCAGGAAAGTCGACCAGACCTTCCGTTCCTTTGACCTCGACCCCCAGGTTGTTCAGTTCGTTCAGTAGCTCCCGACAACGCGTCCCACAGCGATGCCACTCGCTCTCGACCTGCTCGACTTCCTCACGGTGGGAATCCATGAGCTTCGACTTCGGGATCCGAGACAGAACCCCCATGCGCTCACTCAGCCGCTTGTACCGCGCGAACTCCCGAACGAAGTCTCGCACGATCGAGCGTACGAGCGGCAGCATCCGGTTCGCTGATTCTACCGTGAAATACCGGCGCCGTGTTGCCGATTGCCCCTGCGGCTCAATTGTCATGGCCATTGTCGTTGCATCTCGCTGGCGCCGTCGCAATCACTTCTTCGCCGGCTCCGCACTCGGGAACCAAACCGGCTCGGGAATAACCTTCGACTCTGCGACCGCTGTTGGGTTCAAGGTTCCGAAGCCCCACGCGATTTCGAGCGGGAGGCGAGCGAAATCCACGATCAGGCTGTCCCGGCTGTAAGCACTCAGGTCATGGGTTTGCCCCATGTAGATGCAGTCGACGGGACAGGGATACGTACAGAGCCCGCAGAACATGCACTTCGTGTAATCGATGATGTACGCAGTGACGCGAAATCCTTTGCCGGCCGGGTTTTTCTCCTTGCCGATGTAGATGCAGTCGACCGGGCAGGCCCGTGCACACTGGTCACAGGCGATGCAGGTGGTCAGGTCGAATCGGTGAAAGCCGCGGTAACGCGGACGCACCGGAACGGGAAGCTCAGGATACTCGAAATGCTGCGTGAACGCCTTGCGACGGGGGTTGAAGGTGACAAGCATGTAGCGGATCGTTACGACCATCCCCTGGGCGATCGTGACGATCGCAAGCCACACGTCACGCAACCACCCCCGAAAGCCGCCGACTCTGCGCTGTTCGGATGCGCCCATCTCGGACTCCACATTTGCCAAGGGTACCCTTCAGCGGTCCAAATTATAGGGACGGATGAGCGAACCGGGAAAGCACACCGCCGACCACCACCGTCCGGCCCGCTCAGCAGCCGTCGGACACCTCAGAAGCCCATGAAGCTCGCCGGACCACCTGCGCTGACGGTTGACAAGCCAGGGTTGCCCCGCCGATACTATGTAGGTGGAGCGGTTCGGGGCGTAGCTCAGCCTGGTTAGAGCGCACGGTTCGGGACCGTGAGGTCGCTGGTTCGAATCCAGTCGCCCCGACTCAAGTACCCATCAACGCAGAACGCGTTGCCCGCCCAGACACTCGCCCTCCCGGCGATTTCCCGTTGAAATCGTGGGCCACGGACGGGCCACGCCGTGCCGGACTGACCCACGTCCCCACCCCGGCCTAACGCCTGTTGATCGCTCGCCTTACCTCCTTCGCCGCGAAACTGCAATGTGTACGGCCGCACCTTGCACCGTCGCTCGCTACCTGCCTCTCCGCGTACCACCCGTACATGCGACCAGACGGCGCGGGAGTACCCTCGCTAGGGCAGCCATTGCCGCGTCCACCGCCCGGGAAGACTCTGCGGCCAGCGGTGCCTATCACGGCAAGGCCCCCTGGGGTGGCGAGGGCCAAGGCTCATGCAACCTCTTCCGAGTGAGCCGAACACATCGTAGACTGACATAGCTGCGAGTGGTCTGCCGCGCGGGACGCCCCTGCCTCAGCGGCGAACGGGATTCGAGCCTGGACAACGCCCCCCCTCCAGCAACAAGCAACGGGCTGGTACCCGGGCTTTTTGGGGGCATACAGACGGTTCTCGACTCGGAAACCCTCCTTGTGAAAAAGGCCGCGATTCGGTAAGACGCTGGCCAGGAGATGGTCGCGCCAGGGAGATCTCCCCGGAAGCAATGATGCGCCGGGCTCAGTCGGCAAGCGGTACAGGCTGATGTACAAGTGGCTCCTCGTCTACAGGTACCTTCGGACCCGACGAATTGCTGCGGCGTCGGTACTTAGCGTTACCCTTGGCGTCGCGACACTCGTAGTCGTGAACGCGGTCATGACCGGTTTCGCGACCGAAATGAGGCAGCGCATCCGGGGCATCCTTTCGGACGTCGTTGTGCAGGGGGGAGGGATCGACGGCTTTGCCGACGTCGACCGCCACCTCCGGCTCATCGACGAGGCCGTGGGTGAGTACGTTGAGGCCATGACCCCTGTCATCGAGACGTTCGGGCTGCTCAGTATCGACTACCTGGGACAGACGCAGACATTCTGGGTACAGATCATCGGCGTAGATCCGGTAGGCAAAGCCAGGGTCGGCGAGTTCGCCGAACACCTGGTCGTCCAAAAGGGGCGAGTGCCGAGTTTCGAAGTTCCGGCCGATCTCCGAGCAGTAGAACGCGTCTTTCTGGAACGCGAAGGTATCCTCGGCGATCTACACCGTCCTTCTGCTCGATTGGTGCCCCAACTTGGTCTGAACGGTCGCTCAGGGGTCAGGACCGTCCACTTCGAGCGTCCCCGTCAGGGGGAAACGGAAGAGTTTCTCGATAAGAACCCGTTCGGGGATAGCGGGTTGGACCGAGAAGCAACACAGCAACAAAAAGCACTGCTCGAACTCGACGAGGATCTTGCCCATGCTGACTCGATGGGGCTTGTTCTGCCTTACCTGATCGCCGCATACCGCGATCCTTCCAGCGGCCGGGATAAGATCGTGATTCCCCTGGGATACCCGGTCCGCCTGGTCGTGCCCGGTAGCGGCAGGCGCCCACAACCGCGGTTCGCCAGGTTTGCGGTGGTGGACTACTTCAAGAGCGGAATGAGCGAATACGACCAGCGGAACTGTTATGTGAGCATCGACGACCTCCGCCGCATCCGAGGAATGGGCGACCGAGCCACTGCGATCCAGATCAAGTTGAAGGACTATTCGAAGGCACGGCTCGTGGTAGCCAAACTACGCCAGCTCTTCCCGCCCGGTTACTACCAGGTCGCGACATGGGAAGAGCTGCAGGGGCCACTGCTAGCGGCAGTCGATACGGAACGTCGCATCCTGACGATTCTCCTGTTCCTGATCATAGCCGTCGCCGGTTTCGGCATCCTGGCCATCTTTTCGCTGATCGTCGTCGAGAAGACCCGAGATATTGGGATCCTGAAAGCGCTCGGAGCATCCGACTCCGGTGCGCAGGCGATCTTCCTCACCTACGGACTCACACTTGGAGCCCTCGGATCAGCAATTGGGACGTTTCTGGGGCTTCAGATCGTCTGGAACATCGATCGAATCGAGCGCTGGATGAGTACCTGGACAGGGCACGAGATCTTCGATCGAAACCTGTACTACTTCGATCAGATCCCCACGGTGGTGGAACCGGCCACGGTTTGCGCCGTGGCGATCGGGGCAACGGCCATCGCCCTGCTGGCAAGTGTGTTACCCGCTCGGCGTGCTGCCCGACTACGAGCGATTGAAGCAATCCGACATGAGCAGTGAATCCAGGCTCAGGCTCCATCGATTCGATCCCGCTCAAGGGGACACCGACCCGAGTCGCGGCTACCTGCTCTCTGCCAGGGGCTTGATCAAGTCCTACCGGCAGGGGGCATGGCCGCAGCGGCGTCGCGGTCTCCTCGGGCGTGCCCTCGACCTGCTCGGCCGCTTGCGCGATGGGCAGGACGGCATCGAAGTGCCCGTCTTGCTCGGTGTGGACCTGGACATTTCGCCGGGCGAGTTCGTGAGTATCGTGGGGCAGTCTGGCTCCGGGAAGAGCACCCTGCTCCACCTTCTCGGCACCTTAGACGATCCGGACGCGGGCGAGATCTGGTTCGAGGGCCGCAGGATTGACGGCCTCCCCGCTCCAGAGCGTGATCGGCTACGGAACCACTCCTTCGGGTTCGTCTTTCAGTTCTACCACCTGCTCCCGGAACTCACCGTCCTGGAGAATACCCTGCTTCCCCTCTACATCCGCCACGGCACCAAAGCGGCCATTCGCTACCGCCGAATGTGGCGGCGGCGAGCGTGCGAGATCCTCGACAGGGTAGGCCTGTCACACCGTGTTGATCACCTCCCGCGCCAGTTGTCCGGCGGTGAGCTCCAAAGGACCGCAATCGCCCGCGCTCTGATCGGTGACCCCGTCCTCCTGTTCGCAGATGAACCGACCGGCAATCTTGACCCGGCCACCGGCGACGATGTTCTCGATCTGCTCATCTCGCTCTGCCGCGAGCAGGGGCTGAGCATCATCATGGTCACCCACGAGCAGGAGATCGCGGCACGTGCCGATCGAACGCTCAGGCTTCACGCAGGCCAACTGGTGCCCGTTTCCTCCTGTCCGAAGCAGAGCCGCCTCGACGCCCCCTCGCTCAACCCGAAGATCTCCTGCGGCTCGGAGGGACGCGTTGCGACCCGGGGCGGATGATTGCTGATGAAAGGATCGGCGTAAACTGACCGTGACGGCATCCGGAACTCGGTACGCTCGCCCCTAGCCCGCAGCAAGGACGCGCCATCCCGGCTAGCCTTAAACTAGTTGTTCTGCTGCCGGAGCGTGGATCGAGTTCGTGGCTTCCCGTTCGAGGCGACCAGATGTGCGCGAAGGTTTATATTTCCGGCCAGTACTACGACAAGGACGACGCTCGGATCTCCGTGTTCGACCACGGCTTGTTGTACGGGGATGGGGTATTCGAGGGCATCCGCACCTACGACGGAGTTGCGTTCTGCCTCCGAGAACACGTGGATCGACTGTACCAGTCGGCAAAGGCGATTCGCCTCGACATTCCCATCAGTAAGGAGGAGATGATCGATGCCATCAACCAGACCGTTGCGGTGAACGGCATCGGTGACGGCTACGTTCGGGTGGTGGTAACACGCGGCGTTG
>JALSID010000064.1 GCA_026981825.1 Planctomycetota bacterium | reverse complement strand
CGAGTCGCATCGGGCGGGGGTGCCGGTGCTCGTCGACCCGGGCCGCACCGTTCCACTGGAAAGGTACCGCGGTGCGACCCTGGTTAAGCCGAATCGCACGGAAGCGGCGAACTTGCTGGGGAGACCGATCGCTACGATCGCGGACGCTCGGGAAGGGGCCGAATTGCTCTTGCAGCGGTGCGACCTCGACTATGTGGTTCTTACTCTAGATCGCGACGGTCTTGTCCTCGCTCGAAGGGGTCATGGAACCCGGCACTTCGGCACAGAAGCTCGTACGGTCTATGACATCACCGGCGCCGGTGACATGGTCCTTGCAGCTCTGGGCGTTTGCCTGGGATCGGGTGCCCCCATCGACGCGGCGGTACAGATTGCCAACGTGGCAGCGGGCATCGAGGTCGAGCAGGTAGGCGTGGTTCCGGTCGGGCGGGAGCAGATCGAGCGAGCGTTACGACGAGGCCGGTCGGAGCGTTCGCCGAAGATTGTGCCCCTGGACGTTCTGATGGCCGAAGTGGCGAAACGCCGGGCGCGGGGGGAACGGATCGTATTCACGAACGGGTGCTTCGACCTGGTCCATGCGGGCCACGTGCGCTATCTGAGTTACGCGGCCGCTCAGGGGGACTGCTTGGTCGTGGCGGTGAACAGCGACGCGAGCGTCCGTCGGCTGAAAGGACCGCAGCGCCCGATCCTGGGGGAGCGAGCCCGCGCCGAGCTGCTCGCCGCCCTGGAGTGCGTTGACTACGTGGTCGTGTTCGACGAGGATACCCCCCATCGTCTGCTCGAAGCCCTAAAGCCCGACGTGTTGATCAAAGGGGGCACTTACGACATCGATGGCGTTGTGGGTCGAGAGGTTGTCCTGTCCTACGGCGGTACGGTGATGGTGGGGCCGGTTGTTCCTGGCATTTCGACCACGGCTATCGTGGAACGGATTCGGGCACATGCAGGGGCGGGACGGGACCGGAAGGTAGCGTGACAGGCGTGTTGGACAGGCGATGATTCGCATCGCGGTTTTTTGTCCGAACTGGGTGGGTGACACGGTGATGGCGACCCCCGCGCTTCGCGCACTCCGCACGCACTTTCCGGATGCATGCATTTGCGGGGTCCTGCGCCCGGCCGCGGCCGATGTGCTGGAGGGGCTGCCTTACTTCAACCTTCGCCTGATCTGGAGCAGCCGCAACGACCATCGAGGAGCTCGCGGGTGGCGGTTGGTGCGGCTTATCCGCCGTTTTGCCCCCCAGGTGGCCATCCTCTTCCCGAACTCTCTTCGCACCGCGCTGGTCGCTCGACTGTCGGGAGCGAACCGCATCGTCGGTTACGCCCGTGACGGCCGCTCCTTCCTCCTGACGGATCGTCTTCATGCCCCCCGCAACCATGGGCAGTGGACGCCGATCCCACAGGTCGAGTACTACCTGCGCTTAACCGACCGACTCGGCTGCCGACGAGATGGCTACAGACTCGAACTCGAAACTACCCCTCTCGACGAGGAACGGGCCGACGAAGTCTGGCAGAAGGAACGACTGACGACGGCCAGACGGGTCGTGGTCTTCAACCCCGGCGGCGCCTACGGCCCGGCCAAGCTTTGGCCCCCCCATTACTTCTCCGAACTGGCGCGGATGTTTGTTCGCCGCCTGCCCGGAACGGCGGTTCTGGTCCTGTGCGGTCCCGGCGAGCGTGAGCTGGCTAAGCGGATCGTCCGTGAAGCGGCCCACCCCATGGTCCGCTCACTCGCACCTTACCGCCCATCGATCGGACTGTCCAAAGCCTGCGTGCGCCGGGCCGATCTGATGATCACCACGGATTCGGGTCCTCGTCACTTCGCGGCCGCCTTCAACGTGCCTGTCGTCACCCTGTTCGGCCCTACGGATATGCGCTGGAGCGAGACGTACTTCGAGAAAGCCGTCCATCTCCAGGTTCCGGTTAGTTGCGGACCGTGCCAGTTGCGCCGGTGCCCCCTGGACCACCGCTGTATGACCGCCCTGGAGCCCGAACTGGTGTATGAACAAGCCATGGCCCTCTGGCGCCGATCGAGTGGCGAGAGCCTACGGCGCTCAGCTTGAGTATGTCAGTGATTATGACACCCGTGTTTGTCTCACTTGTACGCTACGCCGACCTTCCCAGCACCCTCGATCCGGGCGCAAGCTGGGGCGATTTGCGGTTCCTCGTGCCCGAGCTCGGGGACGCAATTCATGGCCAGGAACTCTACGATCTCCCCACGCTGGACCGCCTTACCAACGCCCACTCAGGCAGCCACAACTGGGGACGATCGACCATGCCCCTCACCCTTGGATCCGTACACGGTTATCTGAAGCGAGAAGTGAGCACGTACCGCAAGAACAGGCTGGCCGCCTACGTCCTGGCCGGGCGGTACACGACGAAATGCGTCCAGGAGTTCGTCGTTCTCCGCTGGCTCCGCGCCCACAGGGTCAACTGCCCCCGCCCCCTCGCCCTTTGGACCCGCCGAAGGGGTAGCCAGATTCAGGCGGCGTTGTTCCTGGAAGCTTTGCGCGGCTACCGGCCGCTGACCACGTATCTGGAGCAGGCGGCGATAGATGGACGACTGTCGCCCCCCTGGACCGCTCAGCTCATGGACAGCCTTGCCCAATTCGCAGTCCGGCTACACAACGCCCTGGTGCACAACCCGGACCTGTTCGCCTGGCACGTGTTCGTCCGATCGGTCGAATTGCCCAAGCCGGAAGACTTCGCGGTGATCGACCTTCAGCGTGCCCTCATCCTGGCGTGGCGTCCCTGCTGCGTGCGGCGTGCCCGGGACCTGGCAGCCCTGCTGGCCACCATCAGCGATTCGCTCATCGACCGCCGCCAACGCCAACGTTTCCTGGAACGGTACATGGAGCTGGCCCGGCCGCGGGACCCGTGGCGGCCCCTCTTTCCACGAGTGCTGCGCCGTCGAATCGCTCACTGGCGAGCCCGCTCCAAGGTACGCCGAGCACTTGCCCAGCAGGAGGAAGTTCTTGCCCGAGCAGCAATTCCGCCGACCGGTCTTCCCAGCAACAACCCCGCGGCAGGCACGGAGGTGCGGACGTGAACGGAGAATCGCTTCCTCCAGGTTCCCGCCCCCTTGTCCGCAAAATCTCCGCCTCGAGCGGCTCCAGGCGGGCAGACAGCCTCGCCTCCCGCCAAAGGAAAACGCTCATCGTCTGCCCCTCCAATAACCCACCGGCCTGGCTGACCGAGCAGCTCATCGACATCGCAGAACGGTTCGCGTGCGTCCGCAAGCAGGGCCGCGTGCTGGCGCGCTGGTGCCCTCCAGGCGAAGCGCATGCGGTCTACTTGAAATGCCAAAGCCGCTTCCGCTGGATGCGACGGTTGTTGGCCGCCGTACACCCGAAGGGGTTCTGGACACCGGCGCTCACAGAGCTGCGCAACCTGGTCATCGCGCAACGGGCCGGCATCGACGTACCCGAGCCGATCGGTGCGATCCAGCGCGTCGGCCCCCGGACCAGGCTGGCCGGTGTCCTGGCGATTCGCGAGCTTGCGGGACACGAGCCACTGCATGAAGCCCTCTTTCGCGCTTCTGAACGGCTGCCTCGGAAGGATTACGAACCGGTTCTCCGCAACGTCCTTACCGCCATTGCCGCCGTAGCAGCGCGGTTGCACGGGGCACATCTCTTCCACCGGGACTTTTACCTGTGCCACTTCTTCGTACAGCCTCAGATGCTATTCCCTCAACGAGACGAACCGCCCGCGCTGGTGCTGATTGACTTCCATCGCCTCGTCCGCAGCCGCGCTCTGCGCATACGGTCCGCCGCCAAAGACCTGGGCCAGCTTTTGTACTCGCTGCGCGAAATCCGCGCACCCGCCTGGGCCACCGACTACGTGCTCGAACGCTACCTCCAGCATGCGGGGGTCTCGCGCATGCCAGGACGGCTCCTCTGCGCCCTGGCTAAAGCCAAAGCGGACCGCTACTGGCAACACAACCTTCATCGGGGCACGATCTGGCATCCGGAGCACGCGTCTGCAGCCTAACCGGCCGCCCCCAGTGGCGGAGGTAAGAACGATGCGTATTGCGTTGGTCATTCGACGACTGGACCCGAGGCGGGGGGGAGCCGAGGTTTGGACGGCTCGCCTCGTGCGCAGCCTCGTCCGCGCGCGCTACTCCGTGATCGTCGTGGCCGAAGAGGTCTGGGGCGAGGTTCCAGACCGCGTTGAGTTCCAAAAAGTCCGTCTCAGTAGCAGGACCGGCTCGGGGCGACGGCTTGAGTTCGCCAGAAAAGCGGAACAGCTCCTCGAGTCGCTCCGTCCCGACGTCATCCACGACCAGGGAGATGGCTGGTATTTCGATCTGCTCCAACCCCACGGCGGCACGAGGCGACGATCTATCGAGCAGAACCTGGCTCGCCTCCCCGGTCCGATCGCCACCGCAAAGCGTGCCCTGCTCCGCTACCTTCCCCGCTACCGAGCATTCCGGTCACTGGAGCACCGCCAGTACATCGCCCCCCCAAAAGAGGGTTTCTACATCGCCGTGTCCGATCTGGTCGCCGCCGACTTCCGCGATCACTATGGCATCGACCGTCGCAAGATCCGGGTGGTGTACAACGGAGTCGATTTGAACTACTTCAATCCGCTTGCGACGGCTTCCGCTCGCGGCTCAGTGCGGCGCCGGCTCGGGATCTCCGCGGCTGCCACCGTCTTCTTGCTGGTGGCCGTAAATTTCCGACTCAAAGGGGGCTATCAGTTTCTGGAAGCTCTGCACCGGCTCATCCGGAAAGGGCAACACGTGGTCGGGATTGTGGTGGGACGCCCCCCCGGCGTCCGCGTGCGCAGGTTTGTGCATCGCCTTGGTCTGGAGAACCACGTGAAGTTTGTCGGAGCTGTTTCCGATCCGCGCCCGTTCTACGCGGCAGCGGACGTCTATGTGCATCCGACCTTCAGTGATGCCTGCAGCCTGGTCGTCCTGGAAGCGATGGCCATGGAGCTGCCGGTGATCACGACGCAGTTCAACGGAGCGGCGGCACTCGTGGACCGATTCCGGACGGGGATTGTGCTGCCGGATCCTCGCGATATCACGCGGCTGGCTGCAGCGATGCGAACGACCTGCAGCCGTCCATGGCGCGACATCCGCCGTGAAGCCGCTGCCGCCGCACGCCCATTCCTGTCCTGGGAACGAAATTTTGCCGCGATCCAACAGCTCTACGACGAGTGCCGGGCACGGCAGTTCCGCGCCGCTTGCTGAGCCCGACGAGCCGCCTCAGGGCGCTTGCCCTGAGACCGGCGTCGCAGGCATGAAACGGGGCTTCCCCGACGATCGTTTCACCGAGCCGCCTGCTCCGATGCCGTAGTCCCACCGGCTTCCTGCGCACCCGGGGCCCCCGCCGGAGACGTCGCCCTTCTGCCGAAATTGAGCCTGTGCTCCTGCCCCCGAAGCAAGCGACCAATGTTCGCGCGGTGCCTTACGAAAATGAGTGCCGCCGCCAGCAGAAGGAAGACCGTGACCGTTCGGTGTGTGCGGCCCCAGGGCTCCGGCGTCGTGGCCAGATAGGTGACCAGATAGCCTAACGTACCTGTGAGCGTGCCCAGGCTGCTGTATCGCGTCACCGCCACAATAACCACATACAAGAGGGCAGCAACCAGCACCGCCTTCGGAGCCAGCACGGCACCAACCCCCAGCCCTGTAGCGCCCCCCTTCCCTCCGCGGAACCCAAGCCACACCGGGAACATGTGCCCCAAAATAGCAGCCAGTCCGACGACCACGGTCAGGTCGGTGATCAGAATGCGCTGCGACAGACTGCTGAAAAGGGCATGCGAAACGCGGGGAACAAAAAACGCGGGCAAAGCCCCCTTAGCTGCATCCAGCGCCAGCACAAACAGGGCCCACTTCCAGCCGCAAACACGAGCCACGTTGGTGGCGCCGATGTTGCCGCTGGCGACCGTACGGAGGTCGACGCCGGCAACCAGTTTTGCCGTGATCAAACCCACGGGGATCGAACCGCACAGATAACCACAAGCGACCGCCAGCACGAGAGCAATGATCGTTTCCATGACCTTTGCAATCGACTCCACGTCTGTCGCGGCGAAGCTTCGCGCAGGGCATTGAGGCGAACGAGCGCACGGCTCCTCGGTAGGTTCCGCCACCAGGCAGGTCACTCCGCGCACCGAGGCCACCTGTCCGGCATCCCGTTCTCCCATTGTTCTGCGTCCGACCACCGCCGAACGCCGGGCGGCAGCTCCAGCCGGCAACGGCCGGGTCCGCACATTCCCTCAGCGGCGCTCCACTCATCCGGCCGCTCCCTCACGGAGCTACACCGACTGTCCCGCGCAGCAGCCGTCGCGAAAAACTCGGCTTCAGCGCTCAGATTTGGGATGCAGGCAGCGGATTCAGGATCAGGTCGTGCACCTTGGAAACCGTCTCGGCGTATTGCGGATCGGACCGCAGCCGATGCCAATCGGGATCCGCTCCGAACCGCCTCCACGCCTCGTCTCGTTCCTCGAGGCTGCCATAGGCCAGCATGTACTGCAAGTTCGGCAGGCCCGGACCGGCTATGGTCTCGCCGAAGAACACGGGGTGGAAACCGGTCTTGAAGAAGATGGGAATCTCTTTGCCTTCGTTGAACATTTCCACCTTCTTCTTGCCCTTTTTCAGCGAGTGGCTCTCATAGATCCTCAGTTCGAAGACGCGGGGCCGGCCGGACTGCTTTTGCGGAGGCACCGCCACCTTGCGGAAATCGCGGAACGCGACCATCAGGATGCGTTCAAGCCGCACGAATGCGGGATCGGACATGGGGGCATCGAGGATCTCTTTGCCCGCCGCCAGAAACTCCTCGTCCGCCAGCAAACGGTCCACCACCGTCACGACCGATTGGAGGTCTTTGTGCGGCAGGAGGAGGCGCAGGGTGAGGCTATCCTCACCGTACCTGGGCACGAACGCCCCCACGGGAGCGATTCCGAGCCGGTTCAACGCCGGAATCAGCGCCTTGGAGACGAATTGAACCATCCGAGCCCGTTTCCGTCCGGGCAGCAACCGGTACCGCCACCATTCAAGATAGGCAACGGTGTCCTTGGATTCCTCCCCCTGGGCCGACCCGGCCCCCAGAGCCCCAGTCATCCCGACCGCACCGGCCATCATCAGGAACTCACGTCGTTTCATCGATGCTCTCCCTTGTGATGCAAACACCGCGGCACGTTTCTCGTAGTACTGTAGCGGACACCAACCCCTATTCGCACGGGTCACACACAGACACCACCGTGAGCCCCCCTAACTCGCCAGGTGGCCCCCTCGGCAGCCGCACCCGTCCACGCCACAACCAGGCCGACTGCTACGGGACCGAAGTGACGCGCGCCGGTCGCGGCGATCGGCCTCTCTTTGTTCGAGCAGCGCCCCCCACGACCGGGATATTGGGTCCCGCGCGGCTATGATAGCGGGATACGGCTGCTTGTGCTGTGGAGGTACCTCATGCGCGCGGCGCTGCTTTTACTCCTGGTTGCTACGGTCTCCAACGTGGTCGCCATGGCTACGGACAACGAGATCCAGCTTCGGCCCAGATCGACGCGAACGGAACCGGCCGTCGCCCGCAACGGCATGATCGCGACCAGCGAGCCTCTTGCCGTGGAGACCGGCCTGCGCATCCTGAAGCAAGGTGGCAACGCGGTGGACGCGGCCATCGCCGCGGGCGCGATGATCGGGCTCACGGAACCGATGAGCTGCGGGATCGGCGGTGATC
Source organism: Planctomycetota bacterium (assembly GCA_026981825.1). GTDB lineage: Bacteria > Planctomycetota > Planctomycetia > JALXBF01 > JALXBF01 > JALSID01. The sequence continues at coordinate 21,509 of JALSID010000064.1, read as the reverse complement.
TTTTCGCCATCGTGTGGGACGCGAAGACGCAGAAACTCTACGGGCTGAACGCCTCCGGCCGCGCTCCCTACGCTGCCACCATCGAAGAGTATCGCCGCCGTGGCCACCGGTACGTTCCCATCCGCGGCCCCCTGTCGTGGACGGTGCCCGGGTGCGTGGACGGATGGGCCGAACTCCACCGCAAGTTTGGGTCAATGCCCTGGGCTGAGCTGTTCGAACCGGCCATTCAAGCGGCGGAGAACGGTTTCCCTGTCGCTCCGAAGATCGCCCGCGCCTGGGCAGCCAGTCGCAACCTGCTCCGCCAGTGGGAAACTTCCGCGAACACCTACCTCCCAAACGGCCGAGCACCGCGCGCGGGGGAGCTGTTCCGTAATCCCGATCTCGCGCGCACCTACCGGCTGATCGCTAGTGGCGGTCGCGACGCCTTCTACCGCGGCCCGATTGCGGAACGCATCGTCGCCGAGTCCCGAAGGCTAGGTGGGCTGTTCACGCTGAAGGACTTCGAAGACCATCGCTCGACCTGGGTGGAGCCCGTGTCCACGACGTACAAGGGGTACACGGTGTGGGAGCTCCCCCCAAATGGCCAGGGTATCGCTGTGCTCCAGATGTTGAACATTCTGGAAGGCTTCGACTTGAAGTCGATGGGGCACAACACGGCGGAGTACCTCCATGTCCTGATTGAGACGAAGAAGATCGTCTTCGAGGATCGCGCGGCGTACTATGCCGATCCAGAGTTCGCCGACGTGCCGATTGCTGCGTTGATCTCCAAGAAGTACGCCGCTCACCGGCGACGGCTGATCGATCTGAACCGTGCCCGCCTGGAGGTACCGCTGGAAGACCCGCGTCTGGTGGTCTCGGACACGATTTACATGACGGTCGTGGACAAGGACCGTAACTGCGTATCCTACATTCAGAGCAACTACTACGGTTTCGGCTCGGGCATCGTGCCCGATGGGCTGGGTTTTTGCCTGCAGAACCGAGGGGCCCTGTTTGCCCTCGACCCGAAGCACCCCAACTGCCTCCAGCCGCACAAGCGGCCGTTCCACACGATCATCCCGGCCTTTGTGACCAGGGAGGGCAAACCCGGGTTTTGCTTCGGGGTGATGGGGGGCGACATGCAGCCGCAGGGCCAGGTGCAGGTGCTTTTGAACATGATCGAGTTTGGGATGGATCCGCAGAAGGCGGGGGCTGCGCCGCGTTTCTGCCATTTCGGCTCATCGACGCCGCGAGCCGACCACCATATGACCGATGGGGGGCGCGTCGGTCTGGAGCACGGGATCGGTGAAGAAGTCCGCCAGGGGCTGCGGCGGAAAGGGCACACCCTGCTCCCGCCCGGCGGCGCCTTCGGTGGTTTCCAGGGTATCCTGATCGACCATAAGCGCGGGCTGCTCATCGGCGGTTCCGAAGTCCGCAAGGACGGCTACGCGGCCGGGTACTGATGCTGGACCGCATCGGTGGGCGACGCGTCCGTTGAAACCCCGTGGGTGCCCTTTCCGGGAGTGACCGAGCCGATGGCAGACAACAGCGCAGGGGGCGGGGGCACGCTGTGTGCTTCCGTAGGATTCTCGGAAGGTCGCTTGAGTCCCGAGCCTCGAAGTGCTACGTCCGGATGCCCTTCTGATGAACAGACAGACCCGAGCAGTGCGACGACTCTGTGTGTTTTGCGGCTCGAAGACAGGCTACAGGGAGATCTACGTCGAGGCGGCTCGCCGGCTGGCTGCGTGCGCGATCGAGGCCGACTGGGAGATCGTCTACGGTGGGGGCAGCGTCGGCCTGATGGGGGTCGTAGCCGACGCCGCGCTCGCCTGCGGCGGCCGGGTGATCGGCGTGATTCCTGAGCGGCTGGCTACGGAAGAGCTGGCGCACGGCAAGATAACCAAGCTCATTGTGGTTAAGTCGATGCACGAACGGAAGGCGACCATGATGCAGTTGTCGCACGCTTTCGCCGCGCTTCCAGGGGGCTACGGCACTCTGGAAGAGCTCTTCGAGGTGGTCTCGTGGGCACAACTGGGCATCCACCACAACCCGATCGGGTTACTGAACGTCGGGGGTTATTTCGACCACCTCGTAGAATTCATTGATCACGCGGTGGCGGAAGGGTTCTTGAAGCCCGAATACCGCGAGATGATCATCGTTCGCAGCGAACCGGACGAGCTCCTGGCCGCGCTCCGTTCAGCCGTCCCGCCGCACCTTCCCAGGAAGCTTGGCGTGGAGGAGACCTGAGCAGGTACCGGTCGGATCTGGAGAGAACGATGGAGAAGTCCGCATCGGAGCCAACCGCGGTTCCCACCCCCCAGACCGAACAGCAGAGCGCGGACACACGCCCACGATTACCGTCCGGCTGGGCGGAGCGGCTGAAGCAGACGGTCCAGACAGGTGGTCGGGAGCAGGCGTTTGAGGAACTGATCAGCTTGCTCCGCGACTCAGGCCAGTTCGAAAAGATCCTGGAGGCTCGCTTGCTGGCCAAGCGGGCCGAGCTCGGCCTGCCGCTCGTCCACGCCCGGCCGCTGGATGACCTGCTCCCCGAGGTGCGCCAGCAGTACGAGGACGCCTATGTGGAAGCCTGTCGGGAAGTGGGCCGGCTCTTGCTCGAGAACGGGGAAATCGCCCGGGCCTGGCCGTACTATCGAGTGATCGGGGAACCGGGACCGGTGGCGGAAGCGATCGAGCGTCTTCCCGTGGAGGGAGCACCGGAGGAGGTCGTGCAGATCGCTTTTCACGAGGGGGTAAATCCGGCCAAAGGCTTTGCGATGATCCTTGAGAACTACGGTACCTGTGCCGCCGTCACCGCGTTCGAAGGATACACCGGACAAGCTGGCCGTCAGGAATGCATTACCCTACTGGTCAATCGGCTCCATGAAGAGCTGCTCAGCGGACTGAAGTACGCCATCGAACAGCGCGAAGGCAAGTGTCCAGAAACGGATTCGATTGAAGAACTGGTCGCTGACCGGCCCTGGCTGTTCGAAGACAATACGTACTTCGTGGACACGTCGCACCTGTCGGCGACGGTGCGGTTCGCCACCGAGTCCGAGGATCGGCGGACGATTGAGCGAGCCGTGGGGCTTTGCGAGTACGGCCGGCGGCTTTCGCCCATGCTCCAGTACAAGGGCTTCGTTCCGTTCGAAGACGTCTACAACGACTGCTTGGTCTATCTGCGCGCATTGCTGGGGGAAGATCCGACTCCGGCCATCGAGATGCTGCACCGGAAGGCCCAACACGAAAACGCCGATCTCACCGGATACATCGCAGCCCAAGTGCTGGTTAATTTGCTCTGTCGGCTGAAGCGGTACGAAGAGGCGATCGATGTGTTCGAGCGGTACCTGCGCGAGGTGCCCCTCGACCAGTTATACTGCCCAACGCTGCAGCAACTCTGCGCCCTGGCCGGACGGCCCGATCGTCTGCAACAGGCTGCGATACGGGATGACGACGCAGTAGCGTACCTGGCGGGACTGCTGCTGGAGCGGTCCGAACCCGGTGAGAAACCCCACGAGCAGGGCGCAGCCGACCGCTCTTGACCGCAGCCGCCAACTGCTTACGCTTCCGTAACGGAGAAGGAACAACCGCCGGAACGTTCGAGAATGACGTGCAGGCCCTCACCTCATTGGCTGACAGCTCTGAGTGTGGCCCTGGTCGGTCTTGTGCTCGACCTGGGCTCAAAGAGCCTGATCTTCTACGTTCTGGGCGAGCCGCCGCAGAGCGAACCGGTGGAGGTTATCCCGGGCTTCTTCTACCTTACGACAAGCTACAACCGCGGCGCACTCTGGGGGCTAGGCCACTCGTTTCGGTTTGCGGCGTACTTTTTCGGCGTGATCAGTGTCCTTGCAGCAATTGCGATCCTGTGGTGGTTGCTATGCCGCGGCGAACACCTCAGTCGCTGGCCTGCCATCTCGCTGGGGCTTATCCTCGCCGGAGCACTGGGCAATGGGTTCGACCGCTTCGTACACGGCCACGTGCGTGACTTCATCGACGTCAAGCTGATTGTGTACGACTGGCCCGTGTTCAACCTGGCCGATACGTTCCTCTGCATCGGGGCCGCCATGTTGGCCATCTACGCGTTGCTCTGGGCCGAGGAAACACCCGAACCGCAGGAAAACCGCTCCACCGGCACGCAGAGAACTCCCGGGGCGCTACGCAATCCGTGAACAGCAGCACGTGCTGTCCCCTCTCGCGTCTGCACGTTTCCCGTCTGACACGCGGCAGTTCACGATGCGCCGAGGGCTCCGCATACGAACTCGACCAGTTCAACCCAGACACGGTACTCTGAAAACTACCGCAGGCCGGCCGCCACCCTCGCGTGCCCCCGCATCGGGCAGTGGATTGCACGGCCCCAGTTCCCTGTGCTGCGCACGATTTCGTGCTCTCGATCTCTCCGTCGCACTCCGCCGCTACTGGTGGTTCAGCTCGCGCCGGCGGGTCTCCTCCCTCTTTCGAACCATCGCGGTCAGCATCCGGTTTGTGGGGGTAGGGATGGTTTTTTCGGCGCCCAGGCGAACGATGGCACCGTTCAGTGCGTCGATCTCGGTGCGTCCACGCTGTTCAAGGTCGCGCAGCATGCTTGGGTAGTGGCCGGCCGTCGGCGGGATGAGCTCCTCGTAAAAGTGCACGATGTAATCGTCGGGCCCCGGATAGAAGAGGGGGATACCATGAGTTGCCGCCACGGTGAAGACTTCGCGGATCACGTCATCCATGATCGCGCGAATCTCCCCACTGGCGGCCAGCTCGCCGTAGGTGGCGCGGAGGAGCGCACCGAGGGGGTTGAGGGCACAGTTGTAGAGGATCTTATCCCAGAGGAATTCCCGGTAGTGCCGGGTGGCCTCGGCGGGCACTCGCGCATCGGCAAGAAGCCGGGCCACGGCCTCGGCCAAAGGCATCCGGTCCGCGTCCCCGTCCGGCGGGCCGATGCGAAGCGCGTCGGCGCTGACGGTCACACGTACGTGCCCTGGAGCCACGACTTCGGCCCCGGTAATCACCCGGGCTCCGAGCACCACGTCCGGCCCCAGGAAACGGGCAAGCGTCTCGACGTTCCCATAGCCGTTTTGACAGCTAACAAACACCCTTGCCTGCACGGCTTGCTCCTTCAAGCTTCGCGCGCACGCTTCCGTGTCGTAGGACTTGACCGTAACCAGCACGCAATCGAATTGGCGATCGATCAGCTCGTCAAGCGCTTCGATCGGTCGAAGCCGGTCGCGGACGTGATGCGTCCCCCAGATGCCGTCGATCTTTAGTCCTCGCTCGCGGATTGCTTCCAGGTGGGACCTACGGCCCAGAAGCGTGACCCGGTGGCCGGCTTGGGCAAGGAAGCCGCCGAGCACGCTGCCGATCGCGCCGGCACCAAAGATCAGCACACGAGCGTTCCCGGTCGGTAGCATGGGGCCCCCGTTTATGATTCGTCCACCTGTTTCAGGTAGCTTCTGATTCGATCCTCTATCAGCTCGAGCACAGCTCGAAACAGCTCCAGTTGTTCCTCATCCGTGCCATCGGCCGCGGCCGGATCAGGGAAGGGCCAGTGCAGAACTTGGCCGGCGTTCGGCCAGACCGGGCACTCCTCACGTGCAGAATCACAAACCGTAACGACGAGGTCGAAGGAACCTGCCGCGACCTCGCTCACGTGCTTGCTTCTCAGCCCAGTGGTCGGATAGCCGCGTTCCTGGAGCACGGCCAGGGTGCGCGGATCTACCCCCTTTGGCCGCGTACCCGCGCTCACTACCTCCCACCGCTCGCCTCCCAGGGCGCGCCACACGACCTCAGCCATCTGGCTGCGGCAGGAATTGCCCATACAGACGATCAATACCCGTCGCCGCTCATCGGCCATTGCACCGTCCTCGACCGCACCATGGATCCGGCAAGAAGTGTACGATCGAAGACCGGCCTTTGCCAAAGCGGTCCTGCACACGGAGACAGAAGCGGGCTAATGTCCACGCGGCCCCTGCCTCGACCGATGCCGGGTGTCCGACGGATTGCGTTCACCCCCGTCCCGCGCGGCGCATTTGCCCTGCGCATTCCCTCCGCGTGCCAGGGGCGGGAGCTGCCGCGCGCGTTCGGTCGAGGCATCGGCTGCGGCGGGGGTAACGCCATTTGGGCTTGGAAGGTGCCGCCCGTGCGGAACAACCGCGGTGCAAAACGTACGAGGCTAGCGGGAAGGCAAAGCGCGGGTCACCGGCAAAGGCGGAACACGAAGCCGACTTCTCCTGCTGGACGGCCAGACGACGCCGCGGTAAGCTCCAGACGAGGTTACTTCGGTGGGATCTCGGCTTGGCAGACGTGCCCGTTCCCGTTCCGCACTAGACGTACTTTCGGATGACCCCCACGACCACGCCGATGATTTCGACGTCCTGAGCGGGCACGATGATGGGTTCCATGGTGGAGTTGGCCGGTTCGAGCCGGACCGTTTTCCCTTCGTGATAGAATCGCTTCAACGTCGCATCGTCCCCCTCAACCCGGGCCACGACGATCTGCCCATCCCGGGCAAGGGATTGCTTTCGGACGACGACGTAGTCACCGTCGGCGATCTGGTCTTCGATCATAGAGTCGCCGCGGACCTGGAGTACGAACAGGTCCGGCTGGTCGAAGAGATCGCTGAAGTCAACCACATCGTTGGTCTCAAATGCCCCCACGGGCTGGCCGGCGGCAATCACACCGGCCAGGGGCAGGACGGGGGGCGGATCCTGGAGACCCGGCACTTGAATCGACCGAGAAGAACGCTTCTGGCGGCGAATCAGGCCCTTGCGTTCCAGAGCCTGAAGGTGGCAGTATGCCCCATTGGGAGAGCGAAAGTTGAATGCCTTGCAGATCTCCCGGACGGTCGGCCCATAGCCCCGCTCACGCACGTAATTCGTGATGTATTCGAAAATCTTACGCTGGCGGACCGTCAGGCCCTCCAGCATCTCCGCGCTAATAAGGCTGCCCATGTTTCCTCCGCGCTTCGCCATCCGAACCCATGCTTTCTGCTGTCTCGAGCAAGTGTACAAATGTCCAGATAGCGCGTCAAGGGCACTGGGTCAAGCCGGTGCATCCGGCCGAAAGGCGCTAGTCCGACACCGAGCGACTCCTCAACGGAGCTGCTTACTCACAAGTTTGTCGGCCCGAGCACCGGCCACGGCGAGCCGCCGGGTTAGCGCGGCACTGCCGGAGTTTGGCGGCTCGAAACCGCCTGGGCTTCACAGCACATCGTCGGGATCCCATCGGACAAAGCCTTCCATGGCGAAGTACTCGGGCAGGCCGAGTTTGTTGTAGATCTCCGCGGTGCGACGGTTTCTATCCTCGGCCCGCTGCCAGAACTCACGGTCGTCATAAGGGCCCGGAAACATGGCTTCATCCTTCTGGCTTTCGTGCATGAAGATGGCCTTCCGCTTATGCTCGAGGTCCTCCGGGCTCAACGGGACCGCCTTGTCGATCTCGTGAGGCTCCCATTCCTGCCAGGCACCTCGATAGAGCCACACGTTCAACGGTTGGGGGCCGTACCGGCCGCGGCGCACGGCGGTCAGGATGGCGTCTGCGCACACGCGGTGGGTACCGTGGGGATCGGACAGGTCGCCGGCCAGGTAGATGTCGTGCGGCTGGACCTCGGCGAGCAAGCGCTCGATGATCTGGATATCCTCCTCGCCCACCGGTTTTTTCTCAATCGCCCCGGTCTCGTAGAAGGGCAGCCGAAGGAAGTGCAGGTTTTCCTCAGGTACGCCGAGGTAGGTGGCGGCCGCACGAGCCTCGATCTCTCGAATCAGCGTCTTGATCTCGCGGACCTCGTAGCAGTCGACATCACCCGGCTTTTTGCTCGCAAAGAACGCTCGGACGCGACCGGCCAGCTCATTCACCCGCTTATCGGGCATTTCGAACACGCGTAGGAAGCGGAGCACGAAGTCCAGGTAGCGGCGGACGTCGTGGTCGAACACCGCGATGTTACCGCTGGTCATGTACGCCACGTGGACGTCGTGGCCGACGCTGGTCAGGTGCAGCAGGGTTCCCCCCATGCTGATCACGTCGTCATCCGGATGGGGGCTAAAAACGACGATCCGCCGCCGCTCCGATCCCGACGGCGAGTAGCAGATTGTGCTCATCATTTGCTGGAAGACGTCGTGGGCGATGCGCTGAGCCGGACCGTACTCGCGAAGCAGCTCGTGCAAACGGTGCTCACGCAGGTCGTCGTCCTCCAGCTTCAGCAGCGCCTTATCCACCCGGAGACAGAGCCAGATCATCGCTTTCTTGATCAACTGCGGGGTCCACTCGACGCTGCCACACAGCCAGGGGGTATCGATCTCCGTGAGCCGGGCGGCGGCCGCTTCATCCAGGACGAATTCGGCATCCGGGTGGGTTTGCAGGAAGCTTGCCGCGATATTTTCTGTGATCGGCCCCTCTGCCGCCTGCTTCACAATCGTCGCTTTGTGTTCGCCGAAGGCCATCAGAATGATTTTGCGAGCGGAAAGGATCGTGCCGACCCCCATCGTAATCGCCTGCAGCGGTACGTTCTCCTCACCGAAGAAGTCGCTCGCTGCGTCCTTTCTCGTGACCGGGTCCAGCGTAACGAGCCGCGTGCGGCTGTCGATGGTCGAGCCGGGCTCGTTGAAACCGATGTGCCCGGTACGGCCGATGCCCAGAATTTGCAGATCCAGTCCCCCTGCCTCCTGGATCATCTGCTCGTACCGCTCGCAATACGCTTCCACCTCGTCAGGCGGTACCGTTCCGTCGGGCACGTGGGTGTTTTCGGGGGGAATATTCACGTGCCGGAAGAACATCCGGTCCATCCAGTTGCGGTAGCTCTGGAGCTGGGTGGGCTCGATGCCGTAGTACTCGTCCAGGTTGAAGGTAATCACGTTGGAAAAGTCGAGCCCCTCCTCTCGATGCATCCGGATTAGCTCGCGGTAGACACCGACAGGGGTGGATCCGGTTGCCAGGCCGAGCACGCAGTGTCGTCCCTCGGCGGCCCGTTCGCGAATCAGGTCGGCTATCACGGACGCCACGTACTTACTCGCGTCCTGGCTGGTGCGAAACACACGTGTGGGAACCTTGGTGAGCCGACACTGAACAGCGGTTACCTGGCGCGGTAAGGTCGATAGCGGCATTGCGAAACGGGCTCCGAATCTCTCCAGTACTCGTCGCTGAACGGGTTGCCAACTCGTCGGTTAATTCTATTAGCCGCCTGGAGCTCACCCCGCAAGATGCGGCAATCTTCACAATACCCTCATCTTTTGCAGCCCCCTTCCCTGGCCCGTCGCTCCCGTCGCTGCCGCCTGTTAACCCACCTACCCGCTGCCCGTGCTGAAACTCGGCCTCCAGGACTGACCGGCGCAAGCTTCTGCGTTGCCACGGAAGCCGACGCCCGGTTCAACCGCGGGCGGCTCGGTGAATGGGCGGGGTCGGGGCGCTCCCGCTTTGGTACGTCCCCCGGGCGGACCGCGCTACCGCCGCTGCGCCGACCGACCGGCGGGGCTCCACCGTCCGGCGGAGGCCGGGTGCAGCCCATCGAGTTGCAGAGGTCGCCATATGGGGGGCAACGCAAGCCGCTCGCTTCAACGGCCACGCGTTGTGGTTCCTCTCCGCCGGCCGCCGGCGTACCACCGCACCGGCCTAGCGCGCCACCTGGGCCAATCCTGCCGATCCCCGCGGGGCGTGCTCGAGAAGCAAGGTGGGCGTGTTCCGACAGCAGGGGGATGCTGGGCCCCATGCGCTCAACCGGGCGGCAAGCCTCCGGCTTTCCTCAAGCGGACCAGGCCCCGTCCAGCGACTTCGCGCCCGCCGCCGGGCCCGGGTGCAGGTCGGCGGCTGATCGCCTGCCGCGGCGTAGCTGGGGTAGCAATGCCCTCTCGCCGCCGTCCCCAGAGTCGCGCTAGTTCGGAAACGGCGAGAAGGCCCAGGTCAGGACGTGCGCACGCGGTCCAGGAACGCGGCCACCGAAGCCTCCAGCTCGCGGGCACGCTCCCAGCAAGCGCGAACCACCGAATCCTCATGGGGCATGGGTACGAGCGACTCGTAGTCCGGGAGCAGACGAACCGCCCGGCGGTAGTCCCTGCTCTTGCTCTGCTCGACCGCCACCGCTAGTTCGTTTTCCAGCCGTACCAGCTCGGACAGCCACTCCTCGAGCTGCTCCACTCCGCTTCGGTTGGCAACCAACAGTTCCTCCTTTTCGCCCCAACGTACAGGCTCGAGTTCGAAAACACCCTCGATTTCGTCCCCGTTCGCCGCTGCAACATGCCGCCAGACCTGACGCAGCACCCACAACCTGGCCCAGTCGCCGTACGCCTGCACCGCCACCCGGCACGCGTCGGCCGTGACGAAATTCTTCCCCAGGCCAACGTCGTCCGCATCCGTGAAGAACTCGCCACCGCGGTCCAGCAGCGTTTGCAACCGCCTGCGCGCCTCAACCATGAGCTGCACGGTGTCGAATCGCAACACGTCGCTGAGAAGCGTGTTGTGACGGCATCGATTCCGCGTGGCAAACTTCAGCTCGTTCCGGACGACGGCGTACGGCGCCGCATAGAGCAGCCACCCCGGATAGAGCTGGTTGTACCCTTCGGCTACCCCGTCAGACCTGGTTCGTGGCGGCACGATCAGGGAGAACGGAAACCGCAGTTCCTGCGGGAGCAGCGTGGCGCCGCTGGCGATTAACGTGTACGGGGCTCGTGAGAAGTTAGCCGGGTACTTCACCAGTACGCCCAGTCCGAAAAACACGCCCTCACCTGCGTGCAGCTCCTGGTCGGGTGCTTTGCCAGTGTGGTTGGAACCGACCCGAGCACCGGCGCTGAGATTGCCTCGTCCCCCTTCCCAAAGAGCAGCAATCAGCAGGGCGTCGTGATTGATCCCCGTGAATGGTCCGACCAGGGAGGAGGTGACTTCCGCCTGAGCGCACGTCGTATTCGGCCCGATCACGCTGTGGCGAACCCGAGCATACCGTGTGACTTTAGCCCCCTCACAAACGAACGCATCTTCCACCAGTGCCCCGTCGCTCACGTCCGCCCCCCACTGGACGATGCTTCGCCGAACGATCGCGCGCGTTCCTACCCGAGTCGCCCGTTCGTCCGCCAGGATCGTCACCTCGTCGAGCTCCGCCGCGCCGTCCACCTGGACGCCTCGATCGAGATAGCACGCCGATATTCGGCCCACTCCCAACACCCGAGCCTCCGGCCCAACGACCGTGTACCCCAGCGCGCAGCCGTCGGCGTACCGGCGAACGATCCGTTCCCACTGCTCCACATCGATCCGTCTGCGGGCGGCCGCAACGATCTCCTCGAACAAGCACTCGGCATACAGGACAACGCTTCGGCCCCCTGTGGTGACTCCGAGATGGATCGCGACGCCGTTGCCGCAGGTGCTCGGCTTGCCCAGAACAAAGCCGGCACCGACAACTGCAGACCGCGGACCGAACAGAGCGTGATCGATCAGGGCCGTGTCCTGGACCAAAGCATCGCAGCCCACGACGGCATCGCGCAGGGTGCACCGGTACACACCGGTGGGCAAGCGAAGGTCGCGGACCTGAATCGTCCCACGGAAGGGCGCCAACACCACGGTGCCGAGAAAGCGGCACTGCCAGACTCGACCGGGGTCAAACGCCGGGTGAACGAGCACGTTCCGCCAATCCTCGGCGGTATTCCCCTGCGCCAGAAGCTGCTCGACCTCGGACCTGCTCAGCGGCCTCGGCTCAATCGCCTCTTCGAACGCCCACTGCGCCGGAGAGCGACGGACCCGGTCGAGCTCCGACAAAAGCCGCGACGATTCGAGCAGCCGCCCAAGATCGGCAGCAACGTGCGTGCTCCGCTGCACCATGGTTCGCACCCTCGGCCGGACGACGTGGCACCGCTCGCTGGTGACGTGCTGACCCGCTTTGGGAGTCTACGTCAGGAATCCCGTTGACGCAACGCAGAACTCCCGCCGAACCGGGGCGGAGGCATGAAGTGTGCCGCCCTCCCGACTGCCTAGCCGTGCGAAAAACGCTTACGTGACAGGCCGATGCAGCCGCCTGCGTGAAACCCGACCAAAACCGGGGAGTAGTTCACGCGATCGCCCCAGCATTTGCCCGACAACGCCGCGAGAAGCCGGACAGCGGCGGAGCGAATGCTGGGAAGGATCCGTGCACAGGAGACGAATGCGAGATGGCCGTACCGATCTTGACGAACTCGGCTTGGCGAACCATCAAGCGGGAACATGCACCGCAGAAACGAACCGGTCGAGTGCAGCGGCAAAACGAAGGGGACACAGAGAGCACAGGATTTCGCCCTGTCTCCGTGTCGCTGTGGCAAGTCTCACATGGCTACGTCGATCGCTAAAGACGATACACGCCGCCTGCCAGCGTGCGAATTCGGTCGGACAGGACGAGATCGGCCGGTAGGAACCCGCTGAGTCCCGATGGAAACGAGCATCTGCGTCGGCCCCCTCGTCATCGGCGGGGGGCTTGGGCCGAATGGGCCGCGACGGGCTTTTCAACAAGCTGCGTCCGCCTGCGCACGACATACAGCGTCCCACCGATCACAGCCACGACGTCCGCTTCCCTCCGGTCCAGGCCCGCGATAAAGTTGGCCACGTCGTAGACGAACCACAACTCGGACGAATCCTTCCAGTCGGCGGTTTGCTTCCACCTCGTGGTCAGCTCGAGGTCGATCAGAGCAGAGTTTGCGATGTACACCTCAGGATGCGACTCGAGGTCCTGCACCCAACGCGCGAGATACAGATAGTCCGTCACGCGGTTTGGCATCAGGTTCGCCGGGCCCACGTAAGCGGCGGGTAACCTGCCGGCGGTGAAGATGTTCGTGTACGCATGCCAGTGACCTAACGTGGCCAGCGCGCTCAAGGCCTGGGCGCCTACCAGCGCGGCAGCGATCCAGCCAAAGCGGCGGAGAGGAGCCAAGGCAAATATGCCGGCGAGCAAGAGAAAGGGAAACCCGGGGAGCCACTGCGAGTAGAAGCCCATCTTACCGGAGGCGATGAGGAAGCTCAGGGCCAGGCAAGGAAGGAGGGTCAGGAACAAAGCGCAAGCACGACTTCGAGCCGCTCGCGCACCGAAGAGGCCAACGATCATGGCCACGATACTGCTTGCCCCGAGGCAAAGCTCGGCAGGCGTCAGCTTAAACGCCAGGACTACAGGTAGGAAGTACCAGGGGCTCTGCTCCAGAGACCGGCCGAGGAGGTACGTCGGGTATCCGGTTTCCCAATTGTGTAGGTACCAGTCCAATCCCTGAAGGTATGGCATCGGCAACGGCACGCGGATTCCCCCGAAGGCCGTCGCTGCAAACCGGTTTTCCTGGAGACGACCATGCGGGTTTGGCCGACCGAGCAAGAGGCTGCTCCTGGCGCGCAGCTCGCCCAAGCGGAAGCCCGTGCGGTCGAACAACCATCCCGCGTTGATGACGGCGACGGCCACAGCGACGGCTCCGAAGAAACCTGCCGCCCGCCGGACGTAAAGCACACGCTGCGTGGTTACAGCGGTAAGAAGCAGTTTGACGACGCCGACTGCAAAGAGAGCAAGCAGCCATAAGACGCCCGTGAACGTGACCAGGTTGGTGGCTCCGGCCCACAGCCCGGCCTGGATTGCGGTGGCTCGGCCGGGGTTCTGCCAGAAGCGCAGGACTGCGCGCGCTGTCCAGATCCATACGCCTGCGGCAGCCACGTCCGTCAACGCGGTCGGCCCCCATCCGAGCACGGACGGACTCAGCGCATACAGCCAGCAGGCAACCCTAGCTGCAGGCAAACCGGCGAGCTCACGGGCCCATACGTAGCACCCGAGGGTGCCGAGGAGAAGGAGCGGCACCGCCAGGGTAAGTCCGAGTCTGGGGTACAGAGTCGCGTGCCGACCGGCCGCGCGAAACAACTCGCGCGGGATTCAGTCGAGGCAGCCGTCCACCACCAGAAGCGGAGGCACTTCGAACTCGTCATCGAACAACCAGATTGGCAGCGCCATCAGCGCCTGGACGGGCACAGGATCGGCCACCGACACGCTCACTCGGCCCGTGGTCAGGAACCACCAGCCGGCCGCAAGTCGACCGGCCTGGAGATGCAGGTGTGTCCAGATGACGAGCAGCGAAAGGGCGGCCTGCACAACCACAGCGCCCAGAAGCCACGGATCTGGACTCCGGCGGTGCCGTTGAACTTCCTCCGAGTTAGCCTTCGGTCTCGCCTTGCCCTGCATGGTTCACTTCCCCGGCCCCACGCATCCGACTCCGAAGCCACCACAGCAGGCCCGCAAAGATACAGGCGACCAGCGCGATCCACAACCACGGCGCCGCTTCCCGTTTCACAGGTGTCGCCGCCACGTTCGCAACACCAAACCGCGCCAGGGTGAACTCCTCGTCCGCTGGGGGCTTCTCGGGGACCCTAAGCTCAAAGATCTGCTCGTACCAACCCTCCGGATTCCTGGTCGACCCCTCCACGATCCAATCCCCCCAGTGTTTTTTCGGAACGGGGTACGGCGCGTAGGACTCGTTGTACTCCAGCCGAAACTCGGTCCGCATCGTGTGCCATTCGTCTCCATCATGCACCAGCCGCTCCGTTCTCCCCTTTACAATCGCCCACATCCAGCCGGGATCCAGCCAGATCTCGCCACGCTCACCATGGGACGAAAACCCCGGGTTCTCGAACGCTACGCGCAAGACACGACGCCCGTCGACCTTATCCCACCCGACTGGCTGCAACCGGATCCCTTCGGACCACAACAGCTTCGATCGCTCGCGAATCGGCGCCGCCTCCAACAGGTATCCCATCCCGGTCCAGGCGGTCAGGGGCCAGCAATCCTCGGCGCGCCCTTCCGCGGCCCTATAGTCCGTCAGCGACCACTGGCCATCCTCACCCTTTCTCAGCGACGCCCTCACCTTCGGCCCGTACAGCATCGCCAACGACACAGGCGGCGAACCATCGAAGGAGTTCGTCTCCTCGATCCAATACCCGTACCGCCCGTTTTGAACGATTGTCACCTTGCGCTCGTCCCACAACGTTCCCTCCTTCGGTCCCGAGCCATCTCGAATCCTTCCCGGTCCCGAGCGATCATGAACCGTGCCGCACAGCCGTGTGGCCAGCTTCCCAACATACTCCTCCATCCCCGCCCGAGCCTTGGCCGCGATCTCTTCCGCCGACGGCAGCTCTACAGCCTCACGGTCGCTCCCGGCAGGAAAAAGCAGCAGGAAAACCACACCAGGAATTGCCCCATTCATTCGACACCCCTCGCTCCACCACGACCATGCAGCAGCCCGTTCCTACAATACGCGTCACCCCACATCGCGAGAACGTGTTGAACGCCGTCGCAGGATCACCCGGAACGGCCGCCAAGACTACCAATCGAGTTTACCCAAAACCTGTAACAGGCGCCCGTCACTGGCAGGGATCGCGTCACAAAGCCTGCCAACGGTGTCCCGATCCGCCGCCATCAGACCAGGCGCGATTGATGCCTCAGGCCCCTCTCTGTCGCCACAGAGTGTTAGGCGCCCGTCGGCACGCACCGACCTCCGCACAGCATGGTCAAGCCGGCCCGGACTCAGCCGCTGCCGACCGCCTACTCGTCCGGCCGACGTTGGCTTAAGGGATTACCCTCCCCGGCCCCGCGCATTCGACTCCGAAGCCACCACAGCAAGCCCGCCATGACACACGCCACCAGGCCGATCCACAACCACGGCGCCGCTTCCCGCTTCACAGGCACCCCCGCCACGTTCGGAACCCCAAACCGCGCCAGGGTGAACGTGCCATCCTTTGGGAGCTCCTCCGGGATCCGAAGTTCGTACACGGTTTCCCACCAGCCCGCAGACCCATTGTTCGAAGCACCCACCACGACCCAGTCCCCCCGTCTCCTCTTTGGGACAGGATAGGGGGCATATGTATCGTCATAGTCGACTTGCAACTCTGTTCGCTGCGTGCCCCAGTGGTTCCCGCGCCTCACCGCACGCTGCCATCTCCCCCTTACGATCGCCCACATCCGCCCCGGATCTAACCATACCTCTCCACGCTGCTCTTCGGGCAGAATCTGGTACGGCACACGCAACAGGCGGCGACCATCGACTTCTTCCCACGACGTGGGCAGCAAGCGCACTCCCTCGGACCAAAGCTGCTTTGAAGCCGCCGGGCTTGGGAACGCAAGTAACATGTACCCCACGGCGGTCTGATAAGTTAGCTGCCAACACTCGATCGCGAGAGAGCGCTTAACGGCATAATCCACGACCACCCACTTCCCGTCTTGTGCCTTCTCAAGCGCGGCTCTCACGGCCGGCCCACACAACAGCGCCCACGAGGTCGGGTGTGACCCGTCCAGGTAATCGGTCTCTTCGACGACATACCCATACCGTCCGTTCTGCACGATCTGGACCTTCCGCTGCTGCCACAGGGGCCCCTCGTTCGGCCCAGAGCGCTCCCGGATCGAGCCGCAAAGCCGCGTGCCCACTTCGACAAGATACCGCCGCATCGCCGCCCGAACCTTCTCGGCTAATTCGTCCGGCGTAGGCGGATCAGCGCCTTCAGAAACGGCAGGTAGGGGGAAGAACAAAAGCGAAGCCAGATAGCAGATCCACCGCTTCATGCCAGCTTCCGAGCCTAACCAAAGCCATATGTCGACCAACCCGACGGACGCCCCCTGAGCCCCGTGCCGATCGATCCCGAGGGCCAAGCGGAGCACTCGCGGGCGCTCACAAAGAACTCGTCCGTTTTGTACTGAGGTTAACACGTAACCGTCGCTCGGTGAACGGTTGCCCCCTCCTCCTGTCCGCAAAACCCGAGTCGACGCCATAAAACCAGGGCAGCGGTGAGAACCTACGGGAGACCCAGTGACCGTCGCGGATCCCCTTGCAGGCGCAACGGAGGCAGTCCTCGGGTGGATACACGATCCACGAGTGGGGAGGCCCGGCTCGCCGGGCTCCCCCCTGCGAACCGTACGTGCCATTCGCGCGGATACGGCTCTCCGATCGTTGGTCTTACCTAATAGAGCGTGGCCGCCACGAACCATGGCCGAACAGAGGCTACCTGACCACCGCACCCGGAGCTCCCCAGGCCCCGGCTGACAACCCACCTCTCGGACGCTGCTCGTTAACTTTGGGGTGCGGCGGTCCTCCGCCCCTTTTGGTTTCGTCGCCGGAGCCGGGCGGCGCGGTCGGGGGCCGAGGCGCTGCGCGCCGGCCTCGGCGGGCAACTGAAAGCGGCACGGGAGTGCCGCACTCCAAAAAGCCAAAGCGGCACGGGAGTGCCGCACTCCACAAAAAGCCAACGTGGCAGCCTTCTGCCGCTTTCAGTTCCTGTGCGCCCGACCCCCAGCGCAGGCCTCGGTTCGCCACCGTGTCGGCTCACCTGGACGTCAGGCCGCATCGGGTTCGTCATCCTGCGGACTGCTCGTTCACCTCCGGTTGCGTTCCACCTCTTCTCGCGGAGACGCAGTTACTTTCGGTTACGGGGCCCAGACCAAGCCCCGGCGAGGACTTTCACCTCGCTGGCTCGATGCGCTCCGGAGCGCACGAGTGCGGTGGCCCTCTGCCGCTTTTAGAAAAAACCCAAAGCGACAACGGGCGCCGGACCTCCGTCCCCGACGCGACACAAGTCCCGCCCCCTCTTCGCTGCGGAAGAGCATGGGCTCAGGACGGCGCTCGCGTGGCGACACGGCGATCCTCCCCTGTTTGCCCCAAGCACTTGCGCACAGGCACAAGGAAATGCATGTGCGTCTCTCTGGCGCGGACCCCAGGCCACCGATCGGTATCTCGTCGACTGGCCGCGGCGCGTAAGTGGGGACCGGTTCAGCCTCCCGAAGTCTTCGCGTCACCAATAGGTTTCCAAAAAAAGTCCTCCCCGCGGCTTCGCTCCAGCACCACTGCGGGAATGTCTTTCCGCTCAGTTTCGCGAGGGTTCACGTGCTCATGGTCCAGGTATGGCCGTAGGCGGTCGATGTAAGGCCACGGCCAGCTTTTTGGAAGCTCTGCTATCTGCTCGCGAAGTCGCTCCGCCACCTCGTGCCGCTTTGTCGTGGATATCAGCCAGTGAGCAACGTCGATCCAGTCCCCCGGGTCGTCAATAACCCCCGGTTTCCCCTCATCCTGCATTTCCACGAGAGGCGGTACCTCCAGACCGGCGACATACCGGAGGTGGGACGCAGCTTGGAAGGCAACCCACTCCGGGCCCACCTCCACCAGATCGGCGAGCACCTCGAGCGCTGCCTTGTCGCGACACCGGCTCAGGGCGCATACGGCCGCCAGCGAAAGGACCTCCGTCGCAAAGTCTTCCTTCTGATCTAGCGCAAGACCACGGAGGAATTCCGTGTCGTAGTCGCCCACCTGTCTAACGAGCAAATCTAGAGCGCGCAGGCGCAAGTGAAGTGGGTAACTGTCATTCTTGACGACCGCTCGCAGACCGACGCAGATCTGCTGCCTGTGCCGTCGGGCTGGACGCGAGCCACTCACCACATTCACGACCAACTGGACACCCGTACATTCGGCAGGTAAGACGTGCCGTACGCGTGACGGGTACGGAGTGGCCAGAAACGAGGTCAAATGTGGCGTCCGACGGGCAAGGGGATCAGGCTCGGTGAAAATGCAACTCTCCCACGCCTCGGGAACAGGGGGAAGGGGCCAAACGAAAGTGTCCGTGCGCGTCGCGTCGGTTGGGAGCCGCATGCGCGACCAACGAGCCTGAAACGCGCGCCGATATCTTTCAGCGGCTTTTCGGAGGCAAGGAGCCGAGCTTTGCTCCCAGAAGTACAGAGCTGCATACAGCCGTCGGTCGCCAGGTAAATGTGTCGCGATGTTCTCCCAAAAAAGGGGCCAGTCCGGCGGCTCAGGATCTGGGTAACCTCGCAGTCGGCCAAGCTGCGCTTCGAGTGTCCGAACACACTCGGCAATGGCCGCAGCGTGGGGCCACACCTGTAGCCACAGCAGAAGCTCAGTTACCGTATATGCATTGCAATCCGTGTCCGGTTCGAAGAAATGCTCGATAGGACGATCCCGGAAGATGTGCAACACGGTTTCCATTCGCATTGCTTCGGACGGTGTCAGCACGCGGTACCGTGAGGCCGGATGTGCGCGCGGCAACCACACGCGCCTCGGCCCCTTAGGCGACGGAGGACCTTCCCGAAGAAGAACCGCGGCTACGGTTTCCGCAGACAAATGTGCGGTCTCTGTATCGTCTGCTTGCGCCCAGATCGGGTGGATGAGGCTGAGACTGAGAATGAGCGCAAATCTCGTGCAGATGGTTCTACCGGCCATCATCATGCCTCCAGGCCCACGACCCTACGGGCTACTGATGTCGCGAATGGTTGTGATGTCCAGGTCTCTCCAACGCCAGGCGGCCTGCCCTTGTTCCACGTCTCCTGAATCCATGAGATGGACCTCCGGGCCACCTGTATCTGTCAGCGTAAACTGGTGGCCGACTTCGTGGGCGGTGATAAAGCTCACAACTTCGTTGAACATAAGCGATTTCTCTAGTGCTAAGTCGCGGGCAACCTCCATGAACACCAACGAGACCAGCCAGTAAGGCGTATGACCGGCACGTGCATTCTCTTCGTCCGGATCGTTGTCGGAGTCGAATCCGCACAGGGCTGGATCGCGGTCATCTCCCCCCTCAGGGGGGTAGCCGGGCTCATACGCACCGGTTACGTTGGCGAGCCAGAGAGCATTCAGTCCCTCATGGCTCAAGCTTTGCACGTGGCGCGCAGTGCTCAAGTATGCGCCGTCCTTATCTTCGAAGCAGTACTCAAACTGAACCCGCGGTTCATTCCAATGCGTCGGCTCTACCTGGCGCACCGAGACGAAAGCCCCCGGGTAGTCCAGTGTTGAATCCCCCTGCTGGCCGGCCATGGCGCGAGCAAGAGCTTGCAAGTCTGGGTCCGGCACGTCGTTGAACTGCACATCGTCCGGACCAGGCTGTGGTGGACCGCCTGCCATCGAGTCCACCTCCACGTTTAACCAGCGCCACACGACCAGTGGCGCGCTCACCCTCAGGTTGTACGCGGTTTCGCTCTCATCTACCCGCGGCTCTTGCTGACGCACGCCGTCGCCGTCCCAGTCCAGAAAAAGCTCGTCCCCTGGCGCCGTATGGCTTTCGTACGGCCGTGCAAAGTCCAACTCGTCCGCCTTGTGCCCAGTTAACCCGATGCGGTAATTGTCGCCAGGCTGTGCGCGATCATCTGTTCCGACAACGTCGAAAGGCACCGTTACCAACCACCGCCCAGGCTGGGACACGCTGTACTCTTCACCCACCTCCACGCACAGCTCCGTGACCACCGCACCGTTCCTAACAAAGCCTCCCATTCCACCGTATTGATCCGAGAAGCCCGTGGTGTTGTCATTGTCCGAATCCGTGTCGTCGTCGATTACCCCCTCGTGGGCGCTCAGGTCATCGATATCGAAAGCCTCCAGACAGACCCGAATCCCTACCAGCTCTACAGGCTGAACGGTGTACTGCACATCCACACGGCCGTTCCACGCACGATCCCACCGATTCGTGGCTGCGTCAAACTGCGCGTCCGGATAAAACCACCAGGCGCCCGGCCGATGAGGATCCTCTACCAATTCCCCCGCCTGTGCCCCGCTAGCGGCCGTCCACGCCGGCACCGACGCCGCCGCAATTCCCAGCGGTTTGGCCGGACCTTCCAGCAGCGATCCGCCATAGAGCACGAACCGGATCTCCCACGCACCGACACCAACCGCTTCTGCATCGAACGTGCAGTCCTGATCCGACAAACAGGTCCCGAAGGCTTCCCAGCTTCCCCCACTCAGTGGCCGCCTTTGCCACTCGATGTAGTTCACCGGCTCGTCCGGCGGGTAGATGGCGGTAAACTTGAGCTCATCCTTGGCCCAGACGATCGGGACCGACGTGTTCTGCTGGAAGCTGGCTGTGTCCTCCGGTGCTTTCCAGTTGTGGTTGGGGCGGTAGGGCAGACGCCATTCCACCGTCCAGTCCATCGTAGTTTCGCCTCCCGGTGTCTTCTGTCCACCCGACGGGGCAGCTTTTAGAACTGCCGTGCCGGAACTTCCCCCCTTGTTCCAGGCAGCACCGGATGGCGACGCCGACGGCAGGGATCCGATGACCAGGCCGCCGGTCTGCCGTACGGCCCACGGGCTGTCAGACTTGGTAGCCGACCGCACCTCCGATCCCCCGGGTTGCGGGACAATGCCCACGGTTTCATGCATGCCTGGGCCCTTCACCGCGGCCCCAATCTCACCTGGGGCCCACTCCCATAGGTCCACTGCATCGTCCTCCCCTGTGTCCCGAGATGGCGGCGAAAGTACCACCGGCGGCGCCACGCTGAAGGACCAGCGGACCTGCTGTGGTTCGAAAACCCAGGAAAGAAACGGCTCGCGCGGTCTGAAGTTCTCCCCGAAAAGCCTGCGCGTGTCGTGGTGGACGTCGGAGGACTCTCGTTCCCACCTGCGCTCGTGGTTCGACGCTTCGAGAACATGCAGGGGGAAGAGATCGAGAAGCGCCCCCATGCTCCAGAGTCCCTCGCTGACCGGGGTCCTCTGTTCCAGGCTCTCAACCGCCGTCCTTAACGCCCGACGTATCCACCGACGGCGCGGTAGCCGTTTGTCGGGATTTGCAACTACCCCCCCCCTACGCCGCGACAGCAACCA
>JALSID010000063.1 GCA_026981825.1 Planctomycetota bacterium | reverse complement strand
CCACGGAGATCGCCCGGCTACTCGATGCCCGCCGGGGCGACGACGAGCTCGTCTCCGCTGGCCAAACGGAGCCGCACGGGGCCGGTACGATCGCGCACCAGGCGTTCGAACTCGTCCGGATCGCGAACCCGTCGATCTTCCACATGGGTGATGAACATCCCCGGCCTCAGGCCGGCCTGAGCTGCAGGGGACCCGTCGACCACGCGTTTGACCACCACAGCGCCGTCGGCAGCCTGGCTGAGCCGCTCGCGGGAGGTCAGCCCGACGATTGCCGTGGAAACCCAATCGACGACAAGCCCGCGCCACGGTTCCCGAGAGGGAACCTGCGCAACCTGCCCGCGCACGGGATACTTGCCCAGCTTCACGACCACTTCCACGCGCTCTCCTCCCCGTATAACCCCCAGCCGCGTGCGTGTGCCTGCAAAGCGGGTACCGATCTTGAGAATGAGCTCCTCGGAGTTTCGGACCGGTTCGCCGTCCACGGACACGATGATGTCCCCGGGCAGCAGCCCGGCCAGGTAGGCCGGACAAGCGGGATAGACCTGTTGCGCCACAACGCCATGCTTCAGACCAGGGGGAATATGTCCGGGCCCAGCCTGTCGCCGCGCGGCAAGCACGTCCTGGAGCGTGATGCCAAGGAAGCCGTACTCCACTTCGCGTCCCTGAACCAAACGGGCAATGACGGGGCGGGTGATGGAATCGATGGGTATGGCGAAGCCGGCGGGTTTGTCGTAGTCGCTCAACGCGGGCAACGCGGTGATGATGCCAACAAGCTGCCCGCGCAGGTTCAGCAGTGCACCGCCCGAGGTACCGATGTCCAGTCGACAGTCCGTCTGGATCAACGTGCCGTAATGGTGCAGCGTCCGCTCTTCGCTCATCAGAGTCTCAGGCGGGGGCAAACGACGATGCAGGTTGGCAACGATGCCCCAGGAGGCCGTAGCCCGACCGTCGCGTGCCGTGGCAAACGGGTTGCCAAGCGCCAGCACGATGTGGCCCTTGCGCAACGATCGAGCATCGCCCATGGGGATGGGTTTCAGCCCCCCTCTTGCAACCCGCAAGACCGCCAGGTCACTACGGGGGTCGCCGGCATATAGCATCGCTTCCTGAGCGGAACCGTCCTGGAAGCGGACGTAGAGAGCAGCGGCGTTGCGCACAACGTGGAATGCGGTGAG
Organism: Planctomycetota bacterium; assembly: GCA_026981825.1. Taxonomy (GTDB): domain Bacteria; phylum Planctomycetota; class Planctomycetia; order JALXBF01; family JALXBF01; genus JALSID01. Next base: position 28,132 of record JALSID010000063.1, on the reverse strand, counting down.
GATGTACGACCGGCGTTTGTCGGACGCGATGACAACGCCGCTGCCAAAATCGTTCGGGATCTGGTGGGGGTCAGTGGGGTCGAAACGCGGACTGCCTGGGCCAGGCACCACAACGATTCCCTGAGGCCCGCGAAAGAATTCGTTCTCCGCACGAGCGTGTGGGCTGTCCTTAATGCGGATCACGCTCACTACAGAGCGCTCGCAGTCTGCGATCACTCGGGTCAAGCGGTCCTGAATCGCCAGCAGAACAGCCAGCCCTGGGTCGCGATCCGCTTCGTTGACCGAACGATCGCGGCCCTGCAGGTTCTGATCCGCCGCATGAACGGGAGGGATCGCGAACGCTGCGACGGCGCAGAGGAGGCACAACAGAGCAGCGATACCCCGGAGACTCACGCGGTAGCAGAAAGCGGTTTGCATGCGTTCGACCAGGTTTCGTGGAGTTCAGGAGAAAGCCGACACGGGCTTCAGCCGTGACTGCGGTGCACCAATCTGCACATGCCACGGGCCAACACGAGACGCGGTCACCCGTCTCCATTCGAAAGCTACTTCTTTCGGCGCCCACGTGTCGGCGCCGCCTCCACCGGTTCTACCACATCGGACTCGGTAATGGCACCGGCCTGCTCGGACTCTTCGCCTTGAGCAGCGATCGGCTCTTCCAGCCCCATCTCCTGACGGTAGCGCCGTTTGACTTCCTCGACAAGCTGGTTGAGGAGGTCCGGGTTTTCTCGGAGGAACCGCTTCGCATTCTCTCGGCCCTGTCCAAGCCGCGTGCCCTTGTAGCTAAACCAGGAGGCACTCTTGTCCACCACCTTCATTTGGGTGGCGAGGTCCAGAACATCGCCTTCGAGGCTGATCCCCGAGTCGTACATCAGGTCAAACTCGGCCTGTTTGAACGGCGGGGCCACCTTGTTCTTGACCACCTTCGCCCGGATCCGGGAGCCAACCACCCGATCTCCCTCCTTGATCGTCTGGATCCGCCGCACATCGATGCGGCAGGAGGCGTAAAACTTCAACGCGCGCCCCCCCGGAGTGGATTCGGGACTCCCGAACATCACACCGATTTTCTCGCGAATCTGGTTGATGAAGACGACGCAGGTGCGCGAGCGAGAAATGGCACCGGTGAGTTTGCGCAGCGCCTGGCTCATCAGCCGAGCCTGCATACCGGGCTGGGAATCGCCCATGTCCCCCTCCAGTTCAGCTCGCGGTACCAGAGCCGCCACAGAATCCACAACAATGACATCCACCGCGTTCGACTTCACCAGCATCTCGCAGATCTGTAGCGCTTCCTCCCCGCACGTGGGCTGACTGACGAGCAACGACTCCAGCTCAACTCCCAGCCGCTTGGCCCAAGACGGGTCAAAGGCATATTCGGCGTCGATCAGCGCCGCTATGCCTCCGGCTCGCTGAGCGTTCGCCATGATGTGCAGGGCGAGCGTGGTCTTCCCGCTCGACTCGGGACCGAAGATCTCCACCACACGCCCTCTGGGCACCCCAAATCCCCCCAGCGCCAGATCCAGGGCAAGCGAACCGGTGCTGATCCCTTCGATCCGCATCGGCTGAGTGTCCCCCAGCCGCATCACGGCCCCCTTACCGAACTCGCGCTCGATCTGCGCCAGCGTCGATCGCAACACCTGATTGCTTTCGATCCTATCCTGAACGGCCATTTCCACCTTCCTTTCCAGCCTCCTTCGGACTGCTCGGCGCGAAGAGATGCCGCCACTGACGACTCATTGAAGTCTAGTGATCTGTCCGCTCACTATCAATTGGCCCACCGCCCCCACACGGTGACGAGCCACAGCTTGCCGCCCACTGCGAACGAACCGCATGCGCTGCCCAGGTAGCACGACATCCGTTCACCGGCAGGCGGGATCCACGTCGGCCGCCAACCACCGGCTCTGCACACACGCCTCCGCAGCCGACGCGCGGCGCCGGTTCCGCCTCGGGCAACCGCCTCTACAGCTCCGACACCTCGACCCGCTCCTCGCCCTTCTCCCTTACAGCGCCCTTGGCTCCCGACTCGCGGCGGCGAAGGAACATGCGGATGGGAACCTCAGGATAGGGCGAACGCTCACGGAACCCACGGAGCAGGTAGCGTTGGTAGGTTGGATCGAACAGTCCCGGATCGTTGCAGAACAGTATGATCGTCGGCGGGTGGACACTGACCTGGGTCGCGTAATAGATCTTGGGCCGCCTGTTCGCCCGGATCGGTGGCGTATGCGCCTGAAGCAAATCCTCTACAATCCGGTTGACCTGGGCAGTGTTCAGCCGTTTACCCGCCTGCTCGTGCAACTGACGAGCCACCTGAAGGAGAGCCTTCATGTTCTTGCCCGTCAGCGCCGAGATGAACACGATGGGGACGTAGAGAAACGTCCGCAACTGCCCCCTGATGTGGTTCGCCATCCGATGGGCCGGCATCTTTTCCATCAGATCCCACTTGTTCACCACAAACACGCACGGCTTGTACTCCTCCGCGATGTAGGCGGCAAGCTGTTTCTCCACACGCGTTACCCCCTCCGTGGGGTCAAAGAACAGGAAAACAACATCGGCACGGCGAATCGATCGGCGCGCGCGAGCAACGCTGTAGAAGTCGACCGCGGTCACAATCGACCGGGGCCTCATTACGCCGGCCGTGTCGATCACCAGATAACGGTCGCCGTCCAGTTCCACCCGTACGTCCACCGAATCCCGGGTCGTACCGGGGACTTCGCTCACGATTACCCGTTCGGCCCGAGCCAGAGTATTCACGAACGTGCTCTTGCCCGCGTTGCGGCGGCCCACCACCGCCAACTTTAGCTCAGGCTCCACCTCGGCATCGGCCGCCACTTCGGCCGGGAGCCGCTCCACGATTGCATCGATCAACTCCTGTTTGCCCCGATTGTGACAGGCGCTCACGCAAACCAGACGGCCGCGGCCGAACTTGTAGAACTCACCCGCAAGATCATCGTGTTTGGGTGTGTCGCACTTGTTGACCGCCAGCACAACAGGCTTCTGGGTGTAACGCAACTTCCTTGCCACGAGCTCGTCCAGAGGCGTGACCCCCTCCTGAACATCCGTCACAAACACAAGCACATCCGCGTCTTCGATGGCCCGCTCAATCTGCCGCTCGACGAGCTGACCGAGCTGGTCCAGATCGCTGATGCCCATACCGCCCGTGTCGACCAGCTCGACCGTGCGGTCCTTGAAATCCACCACCGTCGAAACCCGGTCGCGGGTCACACCGATTGTCGGGTCGACGATAGAGATCCTCCGCCCGGCAAGCCAGTTGAAAATCGAAGACTTGCCGACGTTCGGTCGACCGACAATGACGACTTGCGGCAGCTTCCCAGCCATGATCGTTCTCGTGTCTCACGGGATGCACCCGGCCTGAGCGGTTCGGTAATCGCGCGAGACCCCCGCGCATCTGAGCCGCCGACCTGTGCCTCCTGGGCGGCACACGGTTATTCTCCGTCCAGGTCCTCCTCGTCCGCATCTACCGAGCCCAGCGACACCCACGACTCCACCCCTCCCACAGACTCCTCCACGCCATATAGGGGTGCTCGGGCCAGCACAGCGTACACCGGACCCTGCTTGGTCAGTTCGCTGGACAGAACGACCAGCTCGTCCACCTCCATCCGACCCGCTTTCCAATCTTCGTACCGGCGGAACACGCCCTCCAGTTCCGTGTTGGCACGGGGCCGCCGAACCCGGCCCAGCGTGACGTGCGGCTGAAACCGCCGCCCTTCCGACGCCCAGCCGGCCTCCGCATACTCCCGGTCCAGCATCTCCTGAAGGGCGCACAGAGCCGCGTTGCCCGCGCCAACACCCGCCCAGAGCACGCGCGGACGCCGAGCATGCGGGAAAGCCCCTACACCCTTCACTTCAAGCTCAAAAGGCTCGTGTTGCCGGGCCACCCTCTGAGCTATTCGGCAAACGTGGTACAGATCTCGCTCCAGAACCTCGCCCAAAAACTTCAAAGTGATGTGCATGTTCTCCGCCTCGACCCACTTGGTGTCCGAGACGGACTGGGCGAGCACACCCTGCATCCGGACCGCACGGTTCTTAATGCTGCCCGGCAACTCCAGTGCCACGAAAGTTCGTATTCGCTTTCCCATAGCCCTGTGTCTCATCGTGTTATTGGTCCCGTTATCAACAATCACCGCCCGTGCTTATCCTAGTGGCCACTTCCCGCTCTAGCAGCGGGGAAGCCGGCGGAGTTGGCTGCCCAGGCCGAGCAAGCCATCCTGGTTCCTTTCGCCCCAATCGGCGCTACCAAGCAGCACGTGCCCGAGGAAGGCTGGGCGTCCCCAAGGGGCGCCGTTCGCCTAGGACCAATGCTGGCGAGGATACACGACAGCCTGGGATGCCGTTCAACCGGTGGAAGGTGCACGTCTATCTCATAGACGGACCATCTGCCGGAACCGTTCCATACGCTCCTCGATAGCTACACGGTCTATCTGCACGAGACGTTCCAGACTGAAGCCCTCCACGGTGAAGCTTGCCGCCACTATCCCGTACGCCATGGCTTGCTTCAAGGACTGAGCGGACACGGCTTCGCTGTTGGCCGCGAGATAGCCCATAAAGCCGCCTGCAAAGGAGTCGCCCGCGCCTGTCGGATCCACAACGTCTGGAGTGGGGAAAGCGGGCAGGACGTAGGTGGCGTCGCCGTCGAAGAAGAGCGCGCCATGCTCGCCCTTCTTCAGTACGACGAAGCGCGGGCCCATCTGCTGGATCACCCTCGCGGCCCGGACGATATGGTTCTCCCCGCTCAACAGTTGTGCCTCCTGGTCGTTCAGTACGAGACCATCGATGCGCCGGAGCAACTCCAAGAGCTCATCGTGCTGGGACTGGATCCAGAAGTCCATGGTGTCGGCCACAACGAGCCGAGGCTCACGGAGCTGGTCGAGGGTTTGAAGCTGGAGTTTCGGGGAGGCGTTCGCCAGAAACACGTACGGGACGCTTGCATGCTCGTCACTCAGGCGGGGGCTGAACCGTTCCATGACGTTGAGGTGGACTTCGAGGGTCTCGCGGCGGTTCATGTCCTCGAAGTACCGGCCGCGCCACCGGAACGTCTTGCCGTCCGCGACCACTTCGACACCGGAGAGGTCAATGCCGCGGTTTTCGAGGAGCTCGCGGAACTCCTCCGGAAAATCGGCCCCGACGATGCTGACCAAATGAACCCTGGTGAAGAAGCTGGCAACGTAGGAAAAGTACGTAGCGGAACCGCCCAGCACATCATGCGCGGCCGCGTAAGGCGTCTCGATCACGTCGATGCCAACGGTGCCGACCACCAATAATGCCATGAACGGATGTCCTCCACCTGCACGGGCCCGGGACGCCCGGGAGTCCGACTCCGTGGGGCACATTCCCAACCGCTAATTGTGCACAGGAGTGCGTGAAATGCCAGACCCAATCCGCCGGCTCGCGCTGCACCTGGGCGTGCTCTTGGCTGCGTGCGCCTTTGCAGGTTGCCAGCGCGGTACGAATGCGCCGGAGCAACCAACGAGCTCGGGCGAACGATCCGAAACGCAGGGCGTGTCGCCAGGGGGGCCAACCGCTCCGGCAGCTCCGGAAATCGCCGGCGCGGTAGATTCGGGCGAGCAACCGGCGGCAGCCGCCCAAACCGGGGAAGCAGACACGGGGGATAGCGTTACCCCTTCGGCCTCGGATCAGCCCCCCGCTATGGCCGGGGAGCTTGAGGAAGAACCGCCGGCTCCGATCCCGCCTGCCCCCGTGGAGGAATGGCCCTTTTTCAAAGAGATTGCTTCGCAGGGGGGTACCGTCACTCTTCTGGATCGGGCCACCGGGAACGTGTGGCTGGCCGTCACTCCGAAAAGCCGGGCAGTGGCGGTGCTCGCGAAAGTCGTCCTGCGTCGCGGCATCCTGGAGCACTTGCTCTGCCTGACGGGCACCAAGGAGCATGAAGCCATCCTGGCCGCCACCCTGACCCCAGAAGTCCTCCACGCTGCGCTGATAGCGGCCGGGGCGGAGCCAGGCTCGCCCGTCCGCTACGATCCGGAATACGGGCCCCCGACCGGTACGCGGATCGAGATCGAGCTGGAGTGGTGGGACGGCAAGGAATGGCGGCGTGAGTCGGCGAAGAACTGGCTCGTCGAAGACCGAACCGGCAAGCCGTTTCGGATGGAGTGGGTCTTCGCCGGGAGCAAGACGGTGAAGCACCCCACGACAGGGGAAGAGTACTACCTGGGTCGCGAGGGGGATCTTGTCACCGTGGCGAACATGGTCTCTGCGGTGATCGACGTGGCCGGGTTTTCCAGCGCTTCGAACGAAGCCCTGCTGTACCGCACCCGAGACGAAGCCGTTCCACCCCTGGATACGCCGGTTCTGGTCATCCTCCGGCCCGTAACGGAAAAAACGGCTTCCGAACGGACAACACCTGAGGCGGTCGATTTGGAACGTTCCCCCTGATTTCAGGCCGGTTCAATTCCGCCCCACGGTCATGATTCGCACGGGCGCCTTTCAGACGGCCAGGCTTGGAAAGGCACCCATTTGGCTTTGGCCGACAAGAAAGGCGGCCTCCCGGGCTGTGCCGGGAGGCCGCCGGCCGGACGACTGACATCCGCCGTCAGGCCAGGGCTAGGGTGTAACCAATAGGCCTCGCAACTCCTCCTCTTCCTCGAGGATCACAATTCGCGGGGTCACCATCATCAGCAGGCTCTGCGTCACCGTGCCCACACCGGTGTTGCTGAACAGCCGGTTGATGTAGGGCAGCTTGTTCAGGATCGGCGTGCCGAACTCGCGCCGCTCCTCGGTCTTCGACTTCAAGCCGCCCAGGAGGACCGTGCCACCGTCAGGAACGGCCACGGTGGTCAGGACGGCATTGACCCCGATGATGGGCAAGACCAGCTCGGCCTGGATGAGCTGCTGGGTTTGCCCACCTCCAAAACCGATCTGCTGGGCGGTTGCAATGATGGGGAACCGACGCTCCCCGACGATGTTCTGGAACGACGGGGATACAGACAACCGCACGTACCGCCGATCCGCCGAAATAACCGCCTGGACGAAGAGGAAGTTGCCCTCCAACACCATAGACGGGAACGGCTGGAATGCCACCGCACCGGCCGCAACCACCGGCACGAGGGCGAAGATAAACGGCCGGCTGATCCCGGAGATGACCAGGGCGGCCTGGCCATTGAACAGGGTCACCTTCGGGGCGAGGAGGACGTTGCTGCGGTTGTCCTGTTGCACGGCTTCCAGGAACAGGAAGACCTCGATGTCGCTCAGGAAAGCCACGCCTACCGAAAGCGCCGGGTTCTGGAAGTTGGCCGGCCGCCCGATCTCGAACCCGTCCGTCCGGAACGGGATGTCGAGATCGCCGTTGAACAGGCCGTCAGGCCCGGCCAGACCAACCGTGAGCGACTGGAGGTGGTCGAAGTCACGCAGGATGTCCGCGATACCGTCCTCGTCGGTGTCACGACCAAACGGCTGCAACGGCCTCTGGCTGTCGTCGTCGATCTCCACGTCGAAGTCCACGCCGATTCTCTCCAGGAAGTCCTCGGTCAGCGTGATGAAGCGGACCTCGACAACGACCTGCAGGTCCTGGAGCCTGCGCAACTGCTGGAGGAGGTCGCGAATCTGGTCGTGAACCTCCTGCGTCTGGCTGATCACCAGGCTCAGATTGCCCGGGAACTGCTGGATCGTGCCGGCACCGCCGGCGTCCTGCCAGGACTCCGGCGCGATCGTCTGGGTGATCAGCTCGATAAGGCTCTGGAAGTCGACGGCGCCAGCGGGCGATGCGGCGGCCTCCTCACCCGCCGGTGCGCCTCCGGCGAAAGCCGACTGCGCATCGTAACTACCGCCACCGACGCCGAGCTGGGTCACCGGTTGATTGGGTAGGCCAAAGGGCTGGGGCGTGGTACCGAGCAGACCACCGAAGCCCGCCATGTTATTCGCATCAAAGACCCCCATCGGCGTGACGACTTTCGGTACATGCCGCAGATTCACCACCAGATCGGCCACGTCATAGACCCGGGTAATCAACCGCCCCTGATCGCGGAGGGGCGTGGTGATCAGCAGCACGTCATCACGAATCGTGTAGGTCAGACCGAGCTGACGAACGAGCAGGTTCAGGGCTGACCGGAACCGGACACCTTCCAGACGCAGGCTGACCGGCGTGTTGGTCGTGATGCCTGCCATCTCCAGCCCCGGCCAATCCACCACGATGTTGATACCGGTAGCGTCCCGGAGGAAGTCGATCACGTCCGAGAGGGGTGTCTGCTGGAAGTCGAACGGCGCGATCGGATCATCCAGCTTGCGCTCGATCTCCAGCTCCATCGGGCTGCGGAACGCTTCATCAACCCGGCTGTACCGCGCTTTGCGGCGTTCGGTGAGCTCCTGCCACGTGCGCGCATCCGGGTAGACAATCGGCTCGCGGTCATCGAACGGGATTGCGGACCAGTCGACGCTGTTCATCGCGTTGACAAAGCCCTCCTCGGACAGCTCTTTGATCTGCTTCGCCTCGGCGAGGCGTCGGCTGAGCTTGGCCTTCCAGTAGAGGGCGTGAGCGGCCACGTTTTGAGGGTCGAGTTCGCGGGCACGCTCTGCCATGAGCACCGCCTCGTCGTAGCGGCCCTCGTTGAAGAGCTGCTGGCCCTGCTCGATGAGCTGCTGCACCTCCTTCTGCCGCTGCGCTTCGGCAGCCAGCTCACGGGCTCGCTGTTCCGCCGCCGCACGCCGGGCCTGTTCCTGGAGCCGCTCAACTGCGATCCGCTCCTTCTCGCGCTGAGCGAGGCGGATGGCAGCCTCGACGCGACGGACAAGCGGCATGACCATCGACTCATCGAGCCCGCTGGACTGCAGTTCATCCAGGGTCTGCTGCAGGTCGGCGATCGCAGCGTCGGGGTCGCTGGCAAGCTTCTGGCGAGCAGCCGCGACCCGGTTGTTCGTGAGAACGATCAACTGCTGCAGTCGGATCCGTTCCCGCTCGTACTGGTCCGCAAGCTCGCGCGGTACTCCTTCCTGGCGGATCGCTTCGGCCTGTCGCGGGCCACCGGCCGCAACATCGGCCAGCTCCTGCTGACGGATCAGCACCGGAAGGCGGGAAACGTACTCCTGGAGCTGTTGTTCGGTGACCGGATCGAGCGGCACGTCGCTGGCCGCGACCTGGCGGAACAGCTCAAGAGCGTGCCGGTAATCGCCCTTCTTGACGGCCGCGATTGCGGCGTTGTAGACCTCGAGCACCGCATTGAGCTCGGTCATCTCGATCTGGGTCACGAGGTCGCGCGCTTCGTCGGCCAGTTCGGGATGGTTCTGGGCGACCTGGATAGCGATTTCCTTGGCACGCTCGTAGTTGCCCTGCTCGTAGAGCGCCCGAGCGTTGGCCAGTTGGTCCGCTCCCGCGCTGGTGCCATCCGCGTCGGACGTAACGCCCCGATGCACGACCCGCGCACGTCCGGGCTCGGCCTGTGCCGCGGTCGCCTCTCCGGCCGATGCCGGTGCGGGTTGGATGTCAGCGATCTCGCTAATTTCGCTCGGTTCCTGGCCGAACTCCGCCACGTCAGAGACGGGGCTGTGGTGATCCTTCTCCTGTGGCGTTGCCGGCTCTTCTGCGACCGCGGGCTGAACGGCCGGCTCGTCGGTGGCCACAGCACCGGAGGGCGTCACTGGGAGCTGGGGCGTCGACGCAGCCGACGACGTGGTCTCTTCGGTCGGCTCCTCGGTCGGATGTGGCGTCTGCTGTGCGATGGCACCCGATGGGGTTGCGGTTCGGATGGCCTTGATCTCGGCCAGCAGATCGTCGGGGGTCACTTCGAGGAGCCCATACGCCACGTCGAGGCTCTTGGCCTCCAGGACCTTGGCCTCGGCCTCGTCGATCTTGCCCTGGTCGATCAGGTCGCGCGCTTCGCGCAACAACTGCTGTGCTTTCTTCTTGAGCTCTACCCGATGCCGGGCCGCAAGTCGCTGCTTGACCACTTCGCAGGCGCGGAGGACTTTGTCGGGGGTGTCACCGAAGTGGAATAGGCCGAAGCGGACGCGCCACCCTTTGACGCGACGAGCGATCTCCTCGGCATTTGCAATGTCGCCGCGTTGCAAGCGTCGGCGCGCGTCGGCGAGGAGTTTCAGAGCGATCTTGCGGATTTCGCGCTCGCTTCCCTGCGGCCGCTCGGTCGGAATCTTGGCCACTTCTGGATCGATTTCGCCGTTGATCACCTTTTCGGGCTGCACAACTTCCTCTGGCGGCGCAATGGGTGTGGCCTGAGCCGCACGAGCGCGGGCAACGTCGCGGAGAACCCGTTCGGGGGTGTCCTCGAAGAGGCCGTACTCCACGTCGTGGGCCTGAGCCTCCAGGGCGAGCCGCTCGGCCTCGTCGAGCTTCCCTTCCTCCAGGGCCTTGCGCGCCTTCTTCAACAGGTCACGCGCAAGGTCCGCCTTCGCTTCCTCAGTTTTGGCGTCCCTTTCCTCGACGCCGGCCGGCTGGACAGGACTGCCGTCGGCGGCCACGGTGGACTCCCTGACCGACTCCTGAGCGATCGCTTCCAGCCTCTGTTGCTCGAACATCTGGCGGACTCTTGCCCGCCGCAATTCGCGCCGCACCTTGGTTGGCGAGTCCTCGAACCAGCCCCAGCGGACGTCGATCTCCTCGACCTGCTTGAGGATCTTTTCGGCCTCGTCCAGAACGCCGTGGTCAATCAACTCGCGCGCGTTCTTCAACAGCTCGCGAGCGATCTCCTTGCGCTCACGGGGAGGCAGGTCATTGATATCCACCCGCTCGTCGCTCTGGGTCGAGCCGGTCTCCGTCGCCACGGGTTGAGCCACCGTGGCCTGCACCACTTCTGCAGACGCGGCAACGGACTGATCGATCGTCTCCGTGGTCGCGGCCGCTGCGGGCTGCACCGTCGATTCCCCAACCACGGTTGGCTCCGCCCGCTGGGCCGGTTCGTCCCCCTGCGCCAGCTCTGCCACCTTGGGCTTGGGGGTCGCTTTCGGAGTCGTCGACGCCACGCCGGTTGCCATCGGATTGACCGCCTTCATGCGGCGTGCTCGGTTGACCGCTGCGAGGATGTCCTGGGGAGTGACCTGGTCTTTGGAGAACTTGACCCCGTAGGAGGAGGCCTTCAGCGCAAGCTCTTCCGCCCGGTCGTAGTCGCCGATGCGAAGGGCCTCGACCGCGTCGGCCATCAGCTTCTGAGCAGCCTCAGTCTTGCTGCCCGCCACGTATACGTTACCGGCAGAGGACGGTGCGGTTGGAACTGTGGGGGTGCGGGCCTGGGCGGGGGCCGGTTCTTCGGCCGCCACCTGGACGACGGCGGACGCCGATCCGCCGGAGCCGGCGCCGTTTGCCGCGATTTGCGCGAGCAGAGCACGGGCGGAGGTTTTTTGAGCGGTGGACGCGTACGGATTGATCAAAACGGCACTGGCCTCCTGCTCAACGACTCCAACCGCCCCCTTCTTCGCCGCCTCGCGCGCCCGTTCCAGACGGCGTTCCGCCTCGGCCTGGCGAGCTGCTGCCACAGCCGCAAGATCGGTGTACTTCGACAGCAGGGTTCGCTCCGGCTCGCTCAGTTGCTGCTCCTGCTTCTTCGCCGCCTCGAACCAGGCCTTCGCTTTGGCGTAATTGCCCATGCGGAACTGCGTGATCCCCTCGCGTAACGCCTCCTGCGGTGAGGCGGCCCGCGGAGAGCCCTCTGCAACCGCCTCAGGAGCATGCCAGGCGTTCCAGACGCCCCCAAGAATGCCCAGGGTTGCAGAGGCAGTGACGACACCCCCTACGATTGCGGCATAACGTCGAGACTTGCGCAAGGTAGCCTCCTTTCCCGTCCGAACGGATGTCCTCTTCCGGTCCTTCATGTTCACCCTCACTGGCATTCCCCTACCAGTGGGCCCCTGGCCTGACCGAACACCAAACGGGCACGGACAGGACGCTTACACGTCAGATATGCGCTGTCCTCCCTGAACCTCACCTGGCCGAGTCGCCGCGTGGTAACCCGCCGGGCTGGTTCCGTCAAGCCCACTACGCGGACACGACGGCGGCGCACGGCCAGAATGCACACAGCGAACCCGGGTTCGTAGGTTGTTATCGGCCGCGCACGCTTCAATCTTTCGCTAACCTGCACAACCTGCACGAGCGGAACGACTGGCAGAACAGGCGGGATCGGAACGAACCCGGGTGGATTCCTGTGTCCCCGTCTCCCCGCTTCCGCTGCACCCGTCGGACGGCAAGAGCTGCTCCCTCTCGTCTACCCCCGCATCAACCACGCGCACAGGGCCGGTCCCACCCGAAGGGGATTCGGTGGTCGACGGAGTGCTAGAATAGTGCGTTAAAGTGGCACTCATCGACCCGTTCCATGGCTGCACGTTCGGGTCGTTCTCAGCGGAGGACAATCGCGAGCATGACCCTGAGAAGAACGGATGGTGTGGCTGGCGAGCCCCGTTCCTTCCAATGGGGAATAGTCTTCCTGGTCGCCTTCCTCCTCATCCTGTCCGCTCCCCTGGCAAACCAACAGCTTACCACCGCGTGGGGGCAAGATGACCAGGTTTCGGCCGAACAGGCCAATCCGAACGGAGCTCAACAAGAGACCGGGGCTGCGGCTGAAGAGCAGGCCGAGCCGACTGCCCAGGAGCCGGCCGGCGATGGCGAAGCCGAGGCCCCCCCTGAGTCCGAGCCCAGCCCCCTCGAAGAGGGGGACGTCCAGCAGGTATCGGCCGAACCCTTGTTGGTCTGGGTCTACAACGCAGCGGGCGTCTTCTTCTGGCCCCAACTGTTGCTGTCGTTCCTCGTCGTCGGCATGATCGTCCTGTACTCGATGCAGGTCAGACGGGAGAACTTCATCCCCGACCAGTTTGTGCGCGAGTTCGAAACGCGGCTCAAGGAGAAGAAATACCAGGAAGCCTTTGAACTGGCCCGAGTGGGAGCATCCTATCTGGAACGGGTTGTGGCGGCCGGCCTGTCCCGGCTTTCGGCAGGCTACCGCGCTGCTAAGGAGGCGATGGAGAGCGTGGCCGAGGAGGAGGATATCGCGTACGAGCACCGGCTGAGCTACCTGGCGATGCTGGCTAACGTGGCCACCATGGTTGGCCTGCTCGGCACCGTATGGGGCATGGTGGCGGCGTTCCGAGAGATCGCTGCGGCCGATGTGCAGCCGAAACCACGGGACCTGGCCAACGACGTTTCCATGGCATTGATCACCACCGTGTGGGGGCTGATGCAGGCCATTCCGGCCGTCGTGGCATATACGATCCTGCGCAATCGCGTGACGCGGCTGGCGCTGGAGGTCGAAAACGAGCGGGATCGCCTGATGGCCCGGTTCGCCAACGTCGGTGCCCGCTCCAGAGAAGGCGACTCGACAATCGCGCAAGAATAACGCGGCTCGACAGGGTTCACCGGACCAAGGACTTTCCGTCAAAGTCGTTCCCGAAGCCTGGAACTATGGCTCAATCGCGTCGAAAAGGGCAACCGTCGGTGCGGCTGGAAATGATGCCGATGATCGATGTCACCTTCCAGCTCATCGCGTTCTTTCTGTTCGTGCTCAATTTCAGCCGCGATGAGATCAACGAACGGGTCCGGTTGCCCATCGCCGACCAGGCTCGACCTGTGGAACTGCAGACGGAAGAACCGCTGTTCCTCAACATTGACCGCGACGGCTACTTGCTCGCCCTCGGCGAGCGCTGGCACATTGTGCGTGACCGCGACAAGATCGAGGCGTTCTTGAAGCGCGAAGCAGCCTTCACCCGGCTCGAAATGGCCGCCACGGCGCGACGGGACCCAAACAGTCGAGCCGCACGCGACCTGAAAGAAGGGCGGTTGAGCGCGATCGTGGTGCTCCGAGCCGACCGTGACACTCCTTACGGCCCCCTGCGAGAGCTGGTCACGCTCTGTCAGCGCGTTGGGTACTATCGGTTTGCGCTCCGTGCAAAGGCACGTGAGGGATGAGTCGAGCGAACTCCAGCCGCAGAAACCGTCCGGAAAGCGACGATCGCCCCGAGATCGCGATGACCCCGATGATCGACGTCGTTTTCCAGCTCCTGATCTTCTTCCTGATGACGTTTAAGCCGATCGTCTTCGAGGGCCAGTTCACGATCAACATGGCCCCGGCAGGCAGCGCCGTCCCCACGGAGAGCCTTACCCTTCCTCCGTTGGTCGTACAACTTGCCGCGGACGACGAGGGCAACCTGGCCGGCATCGCACTGGGAAACACCGCCCTACCAAGCTTTGACCACCTGCGCCGCGACGTAGCGATGCTCGTAAGCGGCGGCCTCGCCGAGGAGGTCGAAGCGGAGATTCGGGCCGATGCGCGGCTGAAGTACGAGCACATCGTTGGAGCGGTGAACGCGCTTACCCGTGCCGGCGTCACCAAAGTCAACTTCGGTCCGGCATTCACGCCGTCGGCGGGGAGCCAGCAGTGATGGCATGGCATGGTATCGAGGGACATGACGAGATCCGCGATCTGTTCCGCCGTATCGTGGCCAGCGGCCGGCTTGCCCACGCGTATCTGTTCCTCGGCCCCGAGGGAATCGGCAAACGCCGGTTCGCCCTGCTCCTCAGCCAGGCCCTCCAGTGCGAGCATCGTCCTGCCGAGGAACTCGACCCGTGTGAAGAATGCAGCTCCTGCCGCCAGATCAAGGCCGGCACGCACCCCGACGTCACCGTAGCCACCCGACCCGAAGATCGGATCGAGTTCCCGATCGAGACCGTCCGGAGCGAGATCATCCGGCCTCTTTCGATGAAGCCAACCCAGGGCAGGTACCGGATCGTGATCGCCGACGAGGCGAACACCTTCAACGAATACTCGGCCAACGCCCTGCTCAAGACCCTCGAGGAACCGCCCCAGCGTTCGCTGCTGATCCTCCTCAGCACCAGCCCAGAACTCCTCCTGCCCACCATCCTCTCCCGATGCCAGCAGATCTGGTTCAAACCGCTCAGCCCGGAGGTGATCAGTCGCATCCTGGTGGAACAGGGGGCCGTTTCCGACGTCGAGACGGCGCGCTACTTTGCAGAGCTCGCCGAAGGCAGCGTCTCCGAAGCCCTGCTGCTCGTTTCCCCCCAGGTCCAGAAGCTGCGGGCGGCGCTCGTGGGCGCCTTTGGTGCACCGAGACTGGACGCGGCCCGATTGCTGGAGGTGGCGGAACAGGCGATCGAACTTGCCGGCAGTGACACGGCTTCGCGCCGTCAAATGGTCCAGGTGCTCTGCCGCCTCACCGTCTCGTTGCTTCGCATGGCGCTACGACTGGCGGTGGGCAACGGCGGTCTTCCCCCCATCTTTGGTAAGGCCGAGCAAGCAGCGATCGAATCGTTGGCACGCACCGTCGGCCCCGATCGACTCATCCGGATGATCGATCGCACGCTGCTGGCCGGCTACCACAACGACCGCAAAGCCCACGTGCCCTTCCTGCTCGAAGCGTGGGCCTGCGCCCTGGCCGACCTCGCCTTTCCCCCACCGCTGACCTCGGCCGCAAGGCGCTAGTCCCGTGCCGTGCCCTATCCCCTGCCCTTTGCCCACGGCTAAGGACGGCGGAACTCACGGAAAGATGCTGCCTATTCGCATCCCCCACCCGTCCAGCAAGCTCTGCTATCACCTTTGAAGCTCTGTTGCGCTTAGCCAAGCAGATGCGTCAGCGGGTCCCCCATCGGCGCATGTCACACTCCGGAACCCGTCGCCGCGCTCCCTCAGGCGCGGCGCCTGTGCGGACAGAAGCGAAACGCGACCGGCAGAAGGATGGCCCACAGGAGAAGCAGAGGGACGAACTCAATCGCGCGGTAACGCGACCAGGAACCGGACGCGTCTACCAGAATCTCTTTCACCCGATCCTCGCTAAGCCAGGCCGGGAATGACACATGACCACCATCCGCTTCCCCCTCCTGCCGCCCGGCCCCCTCGCCCCCGGCGCCGGCCTCGGACAGTTGCTCGGCTAACCGGCCGATCAACATATGCCCCAGGTTTCGCTCGAACTGCGCACCGCCGGCCAGCATACCCAGCACCGATCCTTCGCCCCCTTCGGTAGGCTGCTCACCCCGCCAACGTGGCAAGACGACCTGCTCAAGCGGACGGTCGAACACCGGCGGAAACCGACCGCCTACAGCCACACATCCCAGGTTTACACCCACGCCCACGAGCACCAGCACCATGGCAGGTAAGACCAGCCACCTGGACCGCAGCAGACGAAATGTCCCGCCGGCAAGTACAGCAAGAATCGGATAGGTGGCCGTCAGCAAGCGCGGTCCCGTACACCATCCACCATCCCAGGCGGGGTACACGAGGTTGACCCAGATGAATGCCCCCACGGCTACCAAAGCGGTGACCAGGATGCCCCAGAACCTGCTGAACAGGAGCACAACGGCCCCGACCGTGGCCAGAGCGAAAAACGGGGCGTACCACAGCAACCCTCGCCTCTGCTTCCAGAAAAGCTCCGGCAACCGCTTCCAATCGGGCGGCTCGTCCAGGCGAATCCCCAGCGGCTTGTCCGGAGAATGTACCTCCTGGAACATTCGCGACGCCTCGTACTCGTAGCTCAACGTGAACGGACTCCCGAACGCCTTATAGTTGTAGGCGAGAAGCAAACTGGCCCCCATTACCGCACCGTAGGCGAATACGAGCACTGCGCTTAGCCTCCGGAACACAAACAGGGCTGCGACCGCAAGCGCGGCCGATGCCAGCGCCGCCGGGTATTCCACCACCGGCACCAGCCCGACCAGGAGCCCGCACAGCAGAGCGTTCGACAACGGGCTGGACCGAGCGATCAGGGTGCGTGCCAGAGTATAGAGGGCGGTTACCAGGAACAGGCCGGTAAGGTTGTGGCCGTAGAAGAGCGTCCCGTACACGAACGCCGGGCTCCCCAGCCCATACGCCAGCCCGGCGGTCACGGCAGCCCAGCATGGTGCGCCCAGCAACAGCACAAAGCGATAGACAATGTAGGCTGCCAACGCGGTCGCCAGCCCACTGGTCCCCAACGTCACCCAGTAGTCCGCAGCCCAGTACGGCACGGCATCTCGATCAATGGGATGGGGCTTGATCCCGTCGCGCTGGGGCAGGATCGCATAGACGATCGCGCCAAAGAAAGAAAGCCCCGGAGCCTTATCGCTGTAGAAGTGGCCCTCGCGGTAGGCGATGTCGCCCCCTCTCACGAGAGGCCCATCCGCGCCGTATTCCACGTCGGCACACTGACGCTCGAAGCCGTCGATCGACAGCGATCGACGGTCGACAAGAGCGTAGGTGAGCATCAAACGGGAGGCGGAGTTCCAATCGCGTGACTGCCAGAAAAAGGCGTAGGACGCCAGGCAGGTGAGCATCAGCACGATGCCTGGCGCCCGCCGCGGCCGCTCTCGCACCATGGGCATTACTCCAGGACCGTCTGCTCTGGGCACCCCAATTATCTAACCGCTCTCGCACCCGTGGGATCGCTAACCCGGCGCGTATCGGTCGGCACGCAACAATGTTCGAACCCCGGCCCGATCAAGAGAGGCGGCGCACAAGCAGGCGTTTGCCCAGGGGGTTATTCGGCGAGGTCATACCGAAGTCGCCTCGGAACTTGCTCACGGTGCGGAGGGCAGCTTCTGCCTGGCTATCCACACCGTCGGCGGCCGCGACAAGGATCCCTTCCAGACACTGCGGATCCGCGGGCCCACCGCGCTGGGTCGTCTGATGGCTGTACACGATGTGCCGTAACACGGCCAAATCCCCGGGATCCACGCCGAGCCTCCGCCCGTGGTCCAGGAGAGTGTCCTGGAGCGTGACCCAGTGGCCGAGCAGCCTGCCCAACAGATACGTGGCATCGTCCTGATCCCCGCGGTGCAGGAGCTCCTCTACCTTGCCCAGATCGTGGAGCACCGCGCCACAGATGACGAGGTCACGCTTGAGATAACGGCCGAGCACGGGATAAGCCTGGATGAGTTCGTCGGTGATCCGAGCGGCCAGGCGAACGACCGAGAGCGTATGCTGTATTAGCCCCCCTGGAAAGACATGGTGGAACGCACGCGAAGCAGGCAGGTCCAGAAGCTGGTCGCGTCTTTCCGCGACGATCACCTGCACCAGTCTCCGCAGCTTTTCATCCTCCACCTCACGCTCGACGAGCTGCTCCAGTTCCGCCATCCACCTGGCCGCTTCCCGTTCCGCTTTCTCGTCCTCCCCACTCACCCGCTCGGAAACCGGCCTCATCCGGATAAGCTCAACCCGTTCCCCCTGCTCAGGCCGGGGCCGGACAACCAGGTCGTAGAGCGCCCCGACGCGGAGCCGTCTGGCCCATCGGATCCAGAGGGGGGAATCTTGCCAGATCCGGATCGAGAAATCAGTGCCGGCGGGGGTGCGAAATGTACATAGCAGCGCCTCAGAGCTATGGGGTTGCAGTTCCGAAGCGATGAGCCGTGCTACAACACGAACGACTTGCTCGTTCGCGTACCCCCAATCCCTGCTCATCGCCTTCTCCTTTGAGCGCTTGACGGATGGGAGGAACCTGGCAGCGACCGTCCGTTGTGCGACTTGGGAAACCGGCGTTAGAGGCGGTCCACAGAAGTGACAGCGATCCGGAATCTCTGGGTGAGTTCCTGGCGATAGTCGCACAAGCCGTGGAAGTCTTCCACCGACTCTCCTGGCCCCAGCTCCACATCTCCCGTACGAACCAGATTTCCGATGATCTCGCCCACATCGGAACTTGTATAGATATGCCAGCGGCTCAACACCAGGGTGGCCAGGAAGCCGAATTTTTCCAGAGCCAGGTCACGAACCCCCTCGACAAGCTGAGCTGGGGTGATGTGACGGATCCGCCGCGACGCCGCTTTACCCCTGGCTAGCTTCCGTTTAGCGTACTCGATCGCCTCGTACACGAACTCGTATGCGTCTAGGGGATACCGATCGTCCTCTTTGAGGATTTCCGACAGGGTCGGCAGCTCACCAGCCATAGGTAACTCCACACTAGACGCGAACATTCCGCGCACCCTAACCGCACCTGCTCGGCGGCAACCGCGAAATGCTGCCACAGCAGGCTGACCTGACTGAAGCCGATGAATTATAGGACTGCCGCCATTCGTCAACCGCAAAAGCAGAGTCGCTCTCCGCCAAACGTCCAGGCACAGGGCGGTGGCACCGCGGGGGGCCGTTCCTCACGGGCGAGGGTGATGCCGGGCGTGGATTTCCCGTAAGCGGCGAGGGTCGACGTGGGTGTAGATTTGAGTGGTCGTGATCTTCGCATGCCCCAACAGCTCCTGCACCAAGCGAATGTCTGCCCCCCTGGACAGCATGTGCGTGGCAAAGCTGTGGCGAAGCGTGTGGGGGCTTACGTTCGGGGGGAGGCCAGCCCGGACCGCGTACTTTTTCACGATCGCCCACAGGCTGACCCGCGACAGGCGACCACCAAATCGATTCACGAACAACCAGGGTGAGTCCGGTCGGTTTCTCACCAGCTCCGGCCGCTCCTGGTCCAGGTACTCCTCAATCGCCCGTTTGGCGGCCCGCCCGATCGGGACAATCCTTTCCTTGCCCCCCTTCCCGACACAGCGCAAAAAACCTTCGCTGAGGGCAACGTCCGTGAGTCGAAGCCCTCCCACCTCCGAAACCCGACACCCGGTGGCGTAGAGGGTCTCGAGAATCGCCCGGTCCCGCCGGAACCAGGCGTCGTCGACCGTCGGAGCGGTGAGCAGACGGTCGACCTGCTCTTCGCTAAGGACCTGTGGTACGCGCGCCCACAATGCCGGTCGTTCGATGTGCTCCGCCACGCTCGCCGCCAACCGCCCATCGAGCACAAGGAACCGGAAGAACATGCGGAGCGATACGATGTGTCGGGCGATCGTGGCCGGTGCCAGTTTCTCCTTGCTCAGAAAGTCCAGGTAACCGGCCAGATCTCGCACGCTCAGACGACGATAGTCCCCTTTACCGGCCGCCTGCAACCAGCGAGAAAACCGGTTCAGGTCGCGGCGATACGCCACCACCGTGTTCTCGGCCAGGCCACACTCTGCCTCAAGGTAGGCGCAGAACGCGCGGACATCATCCTCCAAAGCCGCTGAACCGTCCGTAGATTGCCTCGGATGCACGATTCGAAAGGCACGGGCCATCTGGCTCCTCCTGAGCCCTCGAACAACCAAAAGCTCCGGGCAGCCCCGCGGTCCGGGACGTTTGACCGGATCGCGACTTATGCCGATGGCTGGCCGTAACGAGCCGTCAGCGCCCCCGCGGCTCCTCTAATCGGCAATCCCGCTAGCTCTGGCACACGGGGTCAAAAACGCACAGGTCACGTCCACCACACACAAGAGAACTCGGCAACAAAAGGCCGAGTACTATTCACAGTTGCTGGTGGAGTGCGCCAGCTCGGTGGCTGCACAGCCTTCGATCTTTGTCGGCCGATCTGACCGCCGAGGTTTGCGCGGATGCCAACAACGCTGATAACGGGCGGTGCGGGATTTATCGGCTCGCACCTTTGCGACGCGCTCTTAGCCGAAGGCCACCGCGTTATCGCCGTGGACAACCTCCTGACCGGGCGCCGCGAGAACATCGCCCACCTGGCGAACGAGCCCAGGTTCATCTTCATCGAGCAAGACGCTTGCGAGCCGCTCCTGGTCAAGGACAAGCTGGATAACGTGTTGCATTTCGCGTCGCCGGCCAGTCCGTCTTCGAAAAGCCCGGTGGGCTACATGAACCTGCCGGTCGAGACGCTGAAAGCCGGCTCGCATGCCACCCTGAACACGCTCGAGCTCGCCCGCCAGCACGGCGCGCGCTACCTGCTTGCCAGCACGAGTGAGGTGTACGGCGACCCGGAGATCACGCCGCAACCCGAGGACTATCCGGGTCGGGTCAGCCCCACCGCGCCGCGAAGCTGCTACGACGAGGCGAAACGGTTCGCCGAGGCGGCCACCATGGCCTACCACCGCAAGTTCCACCTGCCCACCCGGATCGCCCGGATCTTCAACACCTACGGCCCCCGGATGCGGCGGGACGACGGTCGCGTCCTGCCCAACTTCATCTGCCAGGCACTCACCGGACAACCGCTCACAATCTACGGCGACGGCAAACAGACCCGCAGCTTCTGCTACATCAGCGACCTCGTCGGCGGGCTTCTGCGCCTGCTCCATTCCGATTACTCCCAGCCCATGAACCTGGGCGATCCGGATGAGATCACCATCGAGCAGCTTGCCCGCGAAGTGCTGGAGCTGACCGGGAGCACGAGCACCATCGCCTACGAACCGGCTCCCGAAGGCGACCCCCAGCGACGCCAGCCGGACATCCGGCGTGCGAAACAGGTTCTGGGCTGGTCACCCCGGGTACCCCGCCGCGAAGGACTGTTGCGCACCATCGAGTTCTTCCGCACAGAACTGGGGCTCAGCTAAGCGCCGGCGAGCCGGCAAGGTTCATCCGGGCAGCAACAGAGGCGGTGCATGAAAGTTTTCGTCACGGGCGGTGCTGGATATATCGGTAGCGTATGCGTTCAGGCCCTGCTGCGTGCCGGACACGACGTGCTTGTGTTCGACAACCTGTCCGAAGGGCACCGGCAGGCCGTGCTTGATGCCCCCCTCGTGACCGGCGATCTGCGTGACCACTCGTTGCTCGACCGGACGTTGCGCGAGTACGCGCCCGATGCGGTCATGCATTTCGCGGCCTCCGCTCTCGTGGCCGAATCGGTCGAAAACCCGCGGAAGTACTACGAGAACAACATCGAGTCCAGCCTTTCCCTGCTCCGGACCATGCTGGCGTGCGGCGTCCGCCGGATCGTGTTCTCCAGCACCGCAGCCACGTACGGCGTGCCCGAGATCGTCCCCATCCCGGAGGATCACCCCCAGCAACCGATTAACCCGTACGGCTTCACAAAACTGGTGATCGAACACGCCATCCGGGATTACGCCCGTGCCTACGGCCTGGGAGGCGTCATCCTCCGCTACTTCAACGCGGCCGGAGCCTCCCACGACGGGCGGCTTGGCGAACATCACCACCACGAAACCCACCTGATCCCGATCGTGCTCCAGGTCGCTCTTGGCCAGCGCGAGCACGTCAAGATCTACGGCACCGACTACCCAACCGAAGACGGGACGTGCGTCCGCGACTTCATCCACGTCGAGGACCTGGCCGAAGCGCACGTTCGCGCGCTGGACTACTGCAGGGACGGACATGTGCTGGCTGCGAACGTGGGCACGGGCCAGGGGCATTCCGTTCGCCAGGTGATCGAAACGGCCCGCGCCGTCACCGGCCACCCGATCCCGGCTGTGGAGGCCCCCCGTCGACCGGGTGACCCCCCTGTCCTGGTGGCCGCCGTCGAACGGGCACGGCGCGAACTGGGCTGGACGGCCACCTGCTCAGACCTGCGGTCGATCATCCAGTCCGCCTGGCAGTGGCACCGCGCCCATCCACACGGTTACGAAAACTAACGCAACCATATCTTGCGAGGATCCGGCCCACGCCGTGGCGTCTGCCGGTAAGTGGCGAGGCCGTCAACAAGCCGGTTATTCGTCCAAACGAAGAAAAGGTTGACCGCCCGAACTGGCCCCGCCGGGCCAATCAGCCGCTCACGACCATCGCTAACTAGCGGGCCATCGTTTCTCCCCCCTACGACACGCGGTCGGCTCTGGGCTCCTCATCAACAGCCCCCTCGGCCAGCTTGCCTAGAAACTCCTCGGGCGGTCCGGCGTCCTGGGCAGGCTCGATCGCAGCAGGCTCCGGCTGCCGGCGAGGGGGCCTAGTGCGAGCCGACCACCAAAGCACCAGACCGAAGGTCAACACAAGTAGCAGGAGCAGTACCAACAGCACCGGCTCCAGGGCACCCAACCCGGTGCGAGAGGGAGCCGGGTGCCAAACCAGTCTGGGCCCGATCAGCAACGGCGCGAACCGCATCCCATCCCCTGCCTGGTACGCCCACAACTTCAGGAAGTATCCCGTAGCCGTCACCCGCTCACGCAACCCATCCCCCGTGGGCATCGCTCGTGGAACGTGGAGTACCACGAAAATCCACGGGTTCAAGTCATACTCGTCCGAAAACACGGCACACTCGTAGAGCACCCGCACGCCGAGATCATTCGGCCCCGGGTCAATCGGCGTGACTCGCCGCACGTAGCCGTCCAATCGGACCGGCTTACCCCGGAACGCGTCAGGGTTGCGGACAAGCTGGACCAGGGGCGGGTTGGATATGGCCAATCTGGTCTCCAACACCTGGGGACGCACCTTCATGGCAAGCTCCACCAGGTGGAAATAGGCCCCCTTTGGAATCACCCGGGTTTTATCGCGCACCGTCGAGAGCAATCGCATGTCCGGGTGGGCTTCCTCACGGGCAGGCCGCTTGCCTTCCGCTTCGTCAGCCCCTTGAACCCGACCGCCCTGCCGTTGCTCTGCGCCAGGCCGGGAAGACACGGCAGCACCGGCGGGGAAAGACGTCTCGATCACCGCCTCGTCCCCCCTGAGATCGCGCACGCGCAGTCGATCTTGCCGGCCACGTCGGGGGGCGTAGAGAAGCCCGATGAGCACGATCGTACAGGCCAGCGCGATGAGCAAGACACTGAGCGCGGGCGGACGGTGTGCAGGGGGCCTTCTTCTTCGGCTCATTGTTTACCGCGTGCTGGAAACCGCTGGTGTTCGCCTTAATTATGCGGCAGCCTCCTGGCGATCGTACCATATCGAACCCGGCACCGCGGACCAGTACGGCGGTGCGGGTCCCCGGTGCATATACTGGCCTTGGACACCGTGCATGAGCACCGCCGGAGGAGCTGCGTGGATCGGAGCGAAATGTATCTGAACTGGATTCGCCGTCGCGCTCGGGAGCTGCGTCAGGGCGTTCGCCCACCGAAGACGCTCGCCGAGTGGCAGAAGCGGCGCAAGGAATTGCGCGCTCAGATTGCCGCCGCCCTGGGCAGAGGGCTCGAACGTGACCCTTGTGATCTATCCCCTCGGTTGCTGCGAGAACACCGCCGCAGCGGCTACCGCATCCAGTGCGTCGTGTTCCAGGCTCGTCCGGGGATCTGGGTAACCGCGAACCTCTATATCCCGGACGTGGCGGAACAGGGGCCCGTGCCGGCTGTGCTCAACGTACACGGCCACTGGCGCGAGGGGAAGATCGCTCGGACACCCCACATCCGGGCGGTTGGCTTGGTGCGACAGGGCTACCTGGTGCTCGCCGTCGACGCGTTCGGGGCCGGGGAGCGCGCCCCTGACCCCCTTCGCCCTGAGTATCACGGCGCGCTCCGCGGCGCTGCGTGCTGGACCGCAGGCTACCCTCTGCTGGCGCTGCAGGCCTACGACAACATGCGGGCCGTGGACTACCTGCTCACGCGAGATGAAGTGGACCCCGCCAGAATCGCCGTGACCGGCGCCTCCGGCGGCGGGAACCAAACGATGTACGTGGGCGCACTCGACGAACGGATCAAAGTCGTCGTGCCGGTCTGCTCGGTGGGCAACTACCAGGCGTACCTCGGCGTGGCCTGCTGCGTCGGCGAAGTGTTGCCCGGCGCCCTCACCTTCTGCGAAGAAGGAGACATCCTAGGCCTTGTCGCCCCCCGACCGCTGCTCGTGATGAACGCCTCCCGAGATTCCGTGCAGTTTTCCATCATTGAGGCGGCCAAATCCATCGCCTGGGCGCGTCAAATCTATCGGCTCTACGGGGCCGAAGATCGCCTCGCCCACGCCACCTTCGATGCCCCCCATGGATACAACAAAGCGATGCGGGAGCAACTCTACGGCTGGCTGAATCGGTGGCTGAAGGACGCCCCCTCGGCGGATCCTGTGCCCGAGCCCGAGCTCAAACCCGAGCCGCAAGAGGTGCTCCGCTGCTTCCCCGATGGTAAGCGGTTCGACAACTTTCTGACACAACCCGAGTTCGTCGCTTCGTGCTGGCGGCGCGCCCTCGATCGCCTCCCGCGACCAACCCACCGCGAGGCATGGGAAAGCCAGCGCCTGTTGCTCGAACACCGCCTGGAGACCATACTCGGCGGAAAGCCCACGGTCACGCCCACAGCAGAACTCGCCCAACAAACCATCGCAGACCTGCCGGAGAACACTCTCGGCCAACAACTCATGGTCACGGTGGAACCAGGTATCGAGATCCCGGTCACCGTCGTTAGCCCACGCACCGGTACCATGGACAAGCCACTGATCATCGTGGCCGATCCGGAAGGTCACGTCCTCGCCCCAAATCACCCCTTCGTTCGCGAACTGGTCCGTCTCGGCACGCATGTAGCCCTGGTCGAGCTTCGAGCGACCGGATCTTCGGCAGTAGCCCGGGACCGAATCGCCGACGCCATCGACCACAACTCGTGCGAGTGGGGTGTCTGGATCGGGGACCCACTCGCCGGACAATGGGCACGCGATCTGATCGCCACGATCGAGGTTACGAGCAACCGGTTCGGAGTCGACCCGACACGTATTTCCCTGGCAGCATGGGGCGGAGCAGGAATCGCCGCGGTCATCGCCGCCATTTTCGACGACCGCGTGAACGCTGTGGCCGCCGTCCGGCCCCTCGCCTCCTTCACCAGCGCTGCCCTGCCCGCCGGCCACCGAATGGTGTACCACATCCCACACCTGGTTACCGTTGGCGACCTCCCCTACCTCTACGCCATGGTGGCGCCACGCCGTCTCGTGCTGGCCGAACCCATCGACCTCACCGGGCATCCACTGAACTCGCAAGAAGCCGCTCACGCGTTCCGCTTCACCCGCGCCATCTACGGCATGTACCGGCGGATGTCCGACATCCGGCTGCTGCGGTCACCCGTCGAACCAGGCGAACTCGCTCTTGCCGTGGCCCAACTCGCATGAGAGGAAATGGCAGGCGAGCACTCATCCACGCCATGCTGGTCCGCTGCGACCAGCAGTTCGTGCACGGAGCCGGTCGGATGCCAAGCGGTGCGGCGGCACAAGATGGGGCGGTGCCCGGTGAACTCGGTTGCGTCGGGTCGAGCCGCCGAATAACGCGACGAGCTCGCCCGACGTTGTAACTGTAGCCAAGGGGGCTCAGGATTGAGATCGACCGCGACCTGGCCAGCACTGTGCGTCGCCGGCCTGCTCATCGCAGCCGGCTGGATGGGCTGGGCCGGACTATCTGTGGCGGGCGGCACCGGCCTGGCGACCGGTGTCCTCCTGTGCTTCCTCGCACGTCGTGGATGGCCTGAAAACGGCACGATATCGCGAGCCGTCCTGTTGCCCGCCGCTGCGGTCGTTGGCACCCATGCGTTCGCGGCAATCCAGTCCAGGCTGCCGCCCGGCGTGGACGCAGCTTTCCACTGCACAGTCGCGTTGCATTTCGCCAACACCGGACGCATCACGCCTGATCTTCGCCCCCTCGAGGATCTGACGCTCAACTACCCCACCGGCAGCCATTTTCTGGTCGCATCGCTCACGCGTCTGGCCAACGCTCTGAAACTCGACGTCCCCCCTCATCTGGCCTTCAAGCTCTGGTTCCCCATCGCAGCGGCCGCGGCGACACTCACCGTCGCCTGCTTCGAACCCGTTCTGGGAAGCGGGACAGGAGTGGCCACCGGCTGGGTCTACGCCCTCGGCATCTACCAGATCTCGCTGTTCCCGTACACGTGGGGCGGCCTGCCCAGCCTTCTTGCCATGTGGCTCGTGATGGCGGGGACCCTCTACCTTCACGCCCTTCCAACGACCAGGGGATCGCTAATAGCGGGGCTTCTCTGGGGCGGTGCCATGCTGGCACATCATCACACCGCCGTGGCGCTCGTTATCGGGGCGGCCGGTGTCGCACTGCACCTCTGGAAACGGTGGCGGGAAACGGCGCGGCAGACCGTGACGGCGGTATCGGTTGCCGTTCTGGCCAGTGCCCCTTATTGGTGGCGACTGGTCCTGAACCTCCCGAGCCTGGGCAGCACAGGCATGCTGGGCTACGTGGAGCCCTTCCAGTTTCCCTGGACGCTGGTCTGGCAGATGGGGCCGATCTTCCTTGTCGGTTCCGTGGTATTCGCGCTGAGACGACAGCCCTCAGGAAAGTGCGTACGTTACCTGACGGCGCTAGGGGTTACGTGGCTCGTCGTGTTCCTCGTCCTGGATTACGGAATCCGGGCTGCATCTGGCCTGGTTATGGGGCGAGCGGTTACTCCGTTCACTCCGTCGCGGTTTCTGTTTGACCTGCAATGGGCGTTCTGCCCGCTCGTTGGGGCAGCTTTTGCGCGTCTGAGCAGGGGGCACAGCATTGCTGTGCTTGCCATAGCCTGTGTGGCCACGGGCATCTGGGGCACGTGGGACCGTTGGACCGGTACGCCGCTGTCGGCCCTGCCGCGGTGGATCGCAGAAGGTCGGTTGCGTCGAGCCGAAGGGACGATTTTGCGCGAGGACTTTGTTCTCGAACCCGGTGCCTACGTGGCTCGCGTCGCCCCGCCCCGCGCCGTGATCCTGGGCACGCCAGGTCAGGTCTGGCTGACGTACTGCACCCGCCGCGAGAGCACATGCCTGTTTCTACCGATCTCGGAACCGATTTCGGACCGGATTCGCCTGAAGTGGCGAATGCTCCAGCGGCCGACGGCTCGCACGTGGCAAGCGTGGAGCAGGTCCCTGGGAGACGTCCCCATCTGGGCAATCCTGCCGGCACACATCACACTCCCCGGCGAACAGGTGTTGCGAGTGTTCCACCCCCTGAAAGTCGTTCGACTCTGGCCCCCTTCCGCGCCCGAGAGGCCGCCCAAGGTGCTGGGGCGACCCTCTGGTAGACCAGCCCGCTGACGTTATCAGCAGGCGACAATCGTGTGGGCCACCGCCGCACGCCGCGCATACTCGGCGCTATCACAACCGGTTCCCCACAGCCTGCTGCACCGCCCATTCGATCTGCCGTCGCACCTGGGGCAGAGCCCGATAGATCCGCGCCGGAGCGCGCAGCGGATAGCGCGTCACCTGGTACACCTTCCCGGCTCGTGTAAGCGGCACGATCCAGACCTGACCGGAACGGAGCGAGGAAAGAGCCGATTCGCTCACTCCCCGGACAACGATCCGCTGCCCCGGCGTTACGTCCCCCTTGTACACCGCAAGCACCTCGCCCCGAAACCCCGCCGTGCTGTCGGACTGCTCGACCCGCACCTCAGCCACCACGTCTGCAGCAATAAGCTGAGGGACGGAAACGAACCCGTGGTCGGCGTAGAGAACCGCCAGTACGGCCACGACGCCCAGCCAGAGGATCATCGCAAGCAAACCGACGAACCGCACCGCACTCTTGTCCGTTACTTCTTTCAACTGGCGTCTCCGTCATCAATCACGTTCTCGATCGCCTTCCTGTGCTATTGGCGGATTCAGCACCA
>JALSID010000062.1 GCA_026981825.1 Planctomycetota bacterium | reverse complement strand
TGAGCCTTGCCTCTGTAGTAGCGGTCCAGCAGTTGGACGAGTTCGCCGGTGGTCATGTCGCGCAAAGCGGGATTTCGGGGGTCGATCACACCGCGTGCAAGTTGGAGGCGGAGAGCCTCGCGGTAGAGGTACGTCTCCAGTTCCTCGATCTCTCGCTCCAGCTCCGCAATCTCACGCTCATCACCCAGCGCCCGCGTTTGTATCAGCCGCTCGATCAGCTTGTCGATCCCTTCGCGCAGCCTAAAGCTAACTTCTCCGGGGCTCGGGCCTCGAAGGGTCCTCAGCCCCACCGCTGCCTGACGGATCCGGTTGCGTACCGAGTCGATTCCGATTTGCAAACGGAGAAGGTCAGCCTCGTTTTCGGCGGTCTCCAGGGCTCTCTCCAACCGGCGCAACTGTCGTTGATATATGGCCAGCTCTTGCTTGAGGGAAACGATTGCGAGCTGACGTTCAACGGCGCGGAGCTGTCGGGTGATTCGGGCGATATCTTCCTCGTGATCTGATTTCTGGGCTTGAAGAAGTAGTTCCTCGAGCCTCTTAAGTTGCCACCGCAGGGCTTCGATCTGTCGAGGGGACTCACCGGTGGCTTTCCGTTCGTCTGCCCGGCCGGGTTCGGTGCGCCGGTCACTTTCCGCCGCAGGTGCTTCATCGCGGGCCGACGAGTCCGCTTGCTTTTCTTCCTCCTGCGGCGCTCCGGACACGTGCAGCCCACTCCAACCCGCCGCAACGCCGATAGCGACCGCTGCAATAGCCTGACGCCAGAAACGCAGTCCCAGAGACATGACGGAACCTCCACCCCCAGAGGGGAACATGTGAGCCACTCCACTTCCGCCTAACCAGGTAGCGAAAGCCGTAGTCCAGACCAGAAGCTGCTGTCTCCGTTTCGTGCGTTCGGGGCCCACCTCGCCCTTTAGCACGTGCTGCACCCGTCGGCGAAGCAGGCCCTGCACCGGTTCACCAGAAGCCGCCAGGGAAGCAAGGCCAAGAGCATCCGTGGCGAACCTGAGCAGACCATTGGCTAAACTGACGCGATCCTGCCCCCAAGCCATCGCAGCTTCGTCGGCTGCGAACTCCGAGACTTCTTGCAGCCGCTTCCGAGTCCACCAGACACCGGGGTGCCACCAGAGCAGCGCCGAGAGCAAGTGAGCCAGCAGCTTCCAGAGAGGATCACGATGGCGTATGTGCGCCAGCTCATGTGCCAAAACTGCTTGAGCTACCCTCGGGTCCTGGTGGGCCAGGTCCGCGGCCGACGCCGGCCAGACGAGCAGGGGACGGAAAATTCCGGTTACCGCCGGAACCATCAGAGGCCCCACGATCACTCGAGGGCGCCACCGACAAGACGCCGACGACACGAGTCGCTCGACACAGACGACCACGGACGGTGGTGCTCCAGCCGCATACTGGCGCACGGTATACCACCAGCGGACCTCCTGCAGTACTAACCGTGCCACCAACAACAACGTCCCCCCGAACCAGACACCGATCAGGAGCGACACAACCGATGTGGGGTTGGGCATCCGGATAGTTTCAACGACAGAACGGTTACCAGAGGACACTACCTGCCGAGGCAACGCGTCTGCCGTCAGATCACGCTCACGCGAACGTTCAGGAACCGAGGCAACCTGAAGCTTCTCCGCCGGAGCGGCCGGCCCGGAATCTCGGGCGACCGTCTTGTCAAAGGGGGGCGTGGGGAGATCGATGGGACCTGTCGAATGGGATTGAGCAGCCGATCGCGTGAAGAGCTGGGCAGGCCAGCCGGCCGGGCCAATCGCGAAAAGCAAAGCGGCCAGCACAAACTGGGCGGCCACGGCATGGGTCCAGATCCGGTGCCGGGCGCGGAAAGAGGCGGTACGGGCCTCCAGCAGCCGGCTCAGGCCATAAACGGCCAGCACGCCCAGGAAAGCAGCTCCCATTAGCAGCCAGGCGTGCTCGAACATGGGACCGTCTCCATCTCAGGCACCGGACTCGTCTTCAGACTCCTGCGACGACCGACGCCGATAACGCGCGATCAACTCTTCCAGTTCCTTCAGTTCCTCAGGGGTCACGTCCGCAATATCAAGCAGGTTGCATACGGCCGCCGTAACGTCGCCCTGGAAGTAGCGGCGAACCAGATCTTGAACCGCCGACCGACGGGCTTGCTCCGCATCCACCGCCGCATGGTAGATGAACCTGCGATCCTCGACCGTGTGGTGGACCAGACCGCGGGCTTCCATCTTCCGCAGCATCGTGGCCACGGTGGTGTAGGCGAGCTTGCGGCCACGCAGCCGCCGATGGATATCCGCCACCGAACACGGCCCGTGCTCCCAGAGCACCTGAAGAATCGCGAGCTGAAGCTCACCCAGTTTCCCAAGACGTCGTTTCCTGCCCATCCTTCCAAAATCCTGAGCATCGGTTACCGAGGTAATACTACCACGGTAGTCAAGTCGCGTCAAGCACACCCGAACCCGGACGGCGGAAGCCTCAGTCAAAGGTGAGCATTCACCCGCTGCCATTTCGCTATCGGCCGGACGGTCCGAACCGCGCGCGTTCGCGCGCAAAGGATGACAGGACCGGCGAGGGGGGCCACCCTGCATGAGCGACCGGACAGCCGCGTGACCGCACCAGCTCCGGCCAAACGTTGGAAGGGGGCCCGGACTAAGGGGAGTTGTTCGTCGGCCTCCGGCGCAGGTGGCGGTCGAGAAAGCGAAACGTGCCCACCCCGTGGATCTGATGGGGGCCGTCGAAAAATTCGATCTCGGTCCGATCGGGGATCTTGAGCTCGGCGTACAGGCGTCGTACCCGGGCGTACTCGTAGGCTACCCACTCATCCGGAGCTACTCCGTCCCGATGGCCCCTCTCGACCATGAACGGACGGGGGGCAATGAGCGCGGCCATCTCGGCATAGTTGAACGTGTTGCCCAGATCGAACTCGAACATCTCGTACTCGATGGTGAACACGTAGCTGTACCGGTCCGTGTAGGAGGTGTTCTTCCAGATCCACTCGTTGAAATCCGCCGAGCAGATCGACAGCGCGTAGCGGTCCTTCAGGATGGCCGGGACGCGCATCGCCGTTTTGCCCCCGTACGAGAGGCCGTAGAAGCCGATCCGTTCCGGATCGACGAAGGGCAAACTCCGCAGCCAATCAACGGTCCGCCGATGCTGTTCCACGATGAAGGAGAAGAGACTCAGGCCGAGGGGGTTGCCGCGGCGATTGATCGTGCGGAACCGGTCGCGGCCGATGTACGGGTTCTGGGGCGCGTAGACCACATAGCCCCGGTCGGCCAGCCGAGCCGCGAACGCTTGATACGGGCCGAAGCCATCGCCGGACCGGTTGATCGTGTGCTGGGGCCGGCCTTCCAGGCCGTGCTGACACACGACGACAGGCCGCCTTTCGCCAGGCTTTATGTCCCGGGGGATGAGAACGATCCCGTAGGCGAACACTTCGTCGTTCACATCCAGCATCACCTCATAAGCCCGCCACTTGGGTTCCTCACGCCACAGCCGTGTCCGTGGGTGCAAGGGGGTATCCGACGGGGGAAGCTGGCCAATCACCTCTTTGTGGAAGTAGCGCCGGTAGGGTTCGGTCGTCTCCTCCCACCGCTTCAGGCTGGATTTATCCGCGCGCCGCCAAAACCGCTCGCGAACCCGCTGCGAGTGCCACCACGCCCAGTGGGTGTGTTCGGTCATCTGTTCGATCTGCCGCTTTTGCCGGGCGGACGGGTCCGCGAGGGACCGCCCGGGCGAGAGCACCCAGTGGGCAGGACGAGCGGGCGCCAGGGACGCGTCCTTGTTGAGGGCAGCCAGGAACATGTTCAAAGCGGTATCGGAACCGGGTTCGCGATTCGACTGCGGTATGACCAGCCGAACGGCTTCCGGAGACATGCCCGCCGCGTTGAGGAGCGCGCGAGCGAATTCCGTTTCGTTGCGAACCGCCGCGTCCGAGGGGGTACGGATCGCACCGGGGGCCGCGCCGATTCGGCCTGCGCGCGGCGGAGGGGGACCGTCCACGGACGGATGATCGCTCGCTTCTACCACCACCGTCCGCGGGGCGATCATCGCGAGCACCTCGCCGTCGCCGAAATCGCGCACCAGCGTCCAGACGTTCCTGTAGATCGGTTGCTGCCACAAGGTCTCCCGAGGCCCCACGTAACCGCTCACCAGAGCCGCCCGGAACCGCCCATCCAGAGCGGCGGCATACAAGGCCAATAGGCCCCCTTCACCGTAGCCGGCAATCCCGAGCGGCCGAGTCGGATCGCTTTGCACAAGACA
>JALSID010000061.1 GCA_026981825.1 Planctomycetota bacterium | reverse complement strand
AGATCATGTACAAGATCGCATCGGGAAGCTTCGCTCGGGTTTACCGCGCGATTGACCGCACGACGGGTGAGACGGCGGCTGTGAAAGTACTGCGGCAGCGGTGGAGCAGTGACCCGGCGTGCATTGAGGCGTTCAAGCACGAAGCGAAAGTAGGCTTGATGCTTCGTCACCCGAACATTGTCCGGGTTGATGAAGTGGGCGAAGCGGAGGGGCAGTACTACATCGGCATGGAGTTCGTCGAAGGGGGCAATTTGCGGCAGTTCCTGAAGATTCGCGGACGTCTCGCCGAAGACGAAGCCGTGCCCCTCATGGTCGACATGCTCCGTGGACTGGCCTACGCGTTCGACAAGGGAGTGACGCACCGGGACTTGAAGCTGACCAACGTTTTGATCTCCGCTCGAGGGGTGGCCAAGCTGGTCGACTTCGGGCTGGCCACGTTGCACGACAGCGAACAGAAGGCAGAGGAAGCACACGGCCAGCGCACGGTGGAGTACGCTCGTCTGGAAAAGATGACCAACGCTCCCTACGGAGACCCGCGTAGCGACATCTTCTTCCTGGGCTGCATCTTCTACCAGATGATCACGGGAGTGCCGCCGATCCCGGAAAAACGCGATCGTGCCTCCCGCATGCTGCGGACCAGGCTGGACAACATCCCACCGGTACTGCGTGTTGCTCCGGACGCGAACCCTCCGATTGCGGCCATCATCGACCGCATGATGGTTCTTGATCCCGATCTTCGCTACCAGACGCCTCACGCGGTCCTGGAGGACTTGCTGGCAATTCGGAAAGTCTCGCGACCGACGGATCGCGAGGTTGCGGAGCTTGCAACCCACGCGGGTCAGGAGGGTGGTCAGAGTGAGGCGGCAGGGAACGACCGGCCGACAGCGTTGTGGATGGAATCTGATCCCCGCTTGCAGGAAGCGATTCGAGATCGCTTGCAGCGGACGGGCTTCCGAGTCCTGGTGGTGGGTGATCCGGAACGTGCGCTTCGTCGTTTCCTTGAAGCTCCGGTGGAGGTTATCATCTGCGACTGCCAGACAGAGGGCAGGGCGGGTTTTGACGCCGTCAAACAGATGCTTGACCGCGGTCGCCTTACCGGACGTCGTGTCCACGCGGTCTTGGTGTTAACGCCTGACCAGACGGAATGGCTATCCGAATTGCACGATTTCCGGGAGCGGGTTCGTGCGGTCGTCCAACCGGCGTCGTGGAAGCAACTCAAGCAAGCCCTCCTGGAACTGGTCCCGACCAATGTGGCGGCCGGCGAACGTGCCTCGTGAGACTCGTGGTCGAACAGCCCCCTAGATCCCCCCTCTAGTCTCTGACTGGCCTTCTAGACGTGGTCCTCTGCAGCTGGCCCCGGCGGTCCGGCGGCGCGGCCGAGCACCGTATCGACCGAAGCAGCCCGGGTGCCTTTTTGCCCGTGAGGCTCGGGCCGGCAATCCGGTACGGCTTATCCCGTTGGAGCGTCGCGTGAATCCGAGATACTTCGCCGCTGCGACCGACGCAGCAGGCATCGGCCTGTCAGCTCCGGAGCAAGTACGCGAAGCCTTTCTGTGCGGTACGGGTCCGTCTACACTAAATGTTTCCCGTCTGTGCTGGGGAAGAGTGGGATGGTAACGACAGGCGACCAACAGGGTACGGCGCTGATCGAGGCAATCCGGAAGGCCGAGGTGCTCATCGAGGCTCTTCACTACATCCGTGCCTTCCGGAACAAGATCAGTGTGATAAAGATCGGCGGTTCGTACATGGACAACCCGGCTGCGCTGGCGGACACCCTGGTGGACGTGGTGTTCATGGAAACCGTCGGGATGCGGCCTGTTCTGGTGCACGGAGGAGGCAAGGCGATCAGTCGCGCCATGGAAGCAGCCGGGCTGGAACCCAGGTTCGTGAAAGGAAGACGCTACACCGACCAGCGCACCCTGGAAATCGTCGCCCAGGTGCTTGTCGATGAGATCAACCGAGATCTCGTCCGTCGAATCGAGGATCTTGGCGGGATTGCCGTGGGGCTTCATTTTCGGACGACCCCGGTACTGTTCGGTCGAAAGCTGGTTCTTCGCGAAGGCGGCGAAGAGCCGGTCGATCTGGGTAGGGTTGGCGAAGTGACGCGCGTCGAGACCGGGATCATCCGTCGCCTGTGCGAGGCGGGTGTTGTGCCGGTAATACCCCCGCTTGCGGTCGAGGAGGGATCTCGACCGACGACCGCCGGCGTGGTCGAACTGCTCAACGTGAACGCCGACACGGCGGCCGCTGCGGTCGCATCCGCGCTGCAAGCAGAGAAGATGGTGA
The DNA here is from genome assembly GCA_026981825.1 of Planctomycetota bacterium. Classification (GTDB taxonomy): domain Bacteria; phylum Planctomycetota; class Planctomycetia; order JALXBF01; family JALXBF01; genus JALSID01. The sequence continues at coordinate 3,187 of JALSID010000061.1, read as the reverse complement.
TTCTTACCGACACGGGGGGCGTGCTTCGCGACCGGCAAGATCCGCACTCTCTGGCGCCGAGCCTGACCGCAACGGAGTGCCGCAAGCTGATGGAACAGGGGGTGATTGACGCGGGTATGGTTCCAAAGGTGGAAGCGTGCCTGACCTGCTTGAACGCCGGTGTGCGCAAAACCCATATAGTTGACGGTCGCGTGCGGCACAGCCTCTTGCTGGAGATCTACACGCGGAGGGGCATTGGAACCGAGATCGTTCCAGGCTAGAAGGAAGCGGAACACGCCATGGCATCCAGTGCGGAAATCATCGAGCTGTTTAACCGGTACGTGATTCCGAACTACCGCCGCTATCCGGTGGCCCTCGTCCGGGGGGAAGGAAGCTACGTTTGGGACGCGGAGGGCAATCGCTACCTCGACCTCTTCCCCGGCTGGGGCTGCAATCTGCTCGGGCATTGTCCCCCCCGCGTGGTGGAAGCGGTTCAGCGCCAGGTGGCTCAGCTCATTCACGTGCCGAACACCTGGTACATGGAACCTCAGGGGCGCTTTGCGGAAGCACTCGCAACCCGAGCGTTCCCCGACGCCACCTGTTTTTTCTGCAATTCGGGTGCGGAAGCGGTTGAGGCCGCTCTGAAGTTGGCCCGCGCCTACGGCCGCACCAGGGGCAACCGGTACAAGATCATCTCCTGCGAAGGTAGCTTCCACGGGCGCACGTTCGGCGCCCTCACCGCCACAGGCCAGGCAAAGTACCACGAAGGGTTCGAACCCCTGGTTCCTGGCTTCACCTATGTTCCCTTTGGGGACACCGAAGCGGTGCGCGATGCAATCGACGAGGAGACGGCGGCTGTCCTGGTGGAACCAATCCAGGGGGAAGGGGGGGTCCGGATCCCGCCCGCAGGCTACCTGGGCGAGCTCCGCCAGATTTGCGACGAAACGGGCGTTCTGCTCATCCTGGACGAAGTGCAAACAGGGGGCGGCCGTACCGGTGCATGGTTCGCTTTCCAGCATGAAGACGTCGCTCCGGATATCGTGACGCTTGCCAAAGGCATCGCGGGGGGTATCGCATGCGGCGCCCTGCTGGCGAAAAGGACGGTCGCAGAGGCGCTCAAGCCCGGCATGCATGCCTCTACGTTCGGCGGAAACCCGATCGCCTGTGCTGCGGGTATCGCTACGGTCGAGACGATCGAAGCCGAGGGGCTCCTGGAGCGAGCACGGGAGCTAGAGGCGTTCTTCCGCGAGCGATTCGAAGCTCTCCGGCAAGAAACAGAACTCGTCATCGATGTACGAATCCGCGGCGCAATGGTGGGAGTCGAGCTCGTCGTCGATGGTACGACGGTGGTCGAGGAGTGCATGAGGCGCGGCGTGCTCATCAACTGTACGGCCGGGAACGTGGTTCGTCTGCTTCCGGCGCTGAACATCGGCAGAGAACAGGCAGAACAGGGATGCGAAATACTGTGCAACGTGATTCGGCAGCTCGCGTAACCGGACAAGAAGTGCGGCACATCCTGGACGTCGACTCGCTCCACCCTGAGGAGCTGCGCGCGATCCTTGAGCTGGCCCGCGAGATGAAGCGCACCGGGCGCTGGGACGAGGTTCTCCGCGGACGGCTTGTCGTCCTGGTCTTCGAAAAGCCCTCCCTTCGCACACGGGTCAGCTTCGAAGCGGCGGTACACCGACTGGGGGGAACATTCTCCTACCTGGCCGGCCAGGATGTGGGGCTCGGCGTCCGAGAAACGATCGCTGACTTCGCCCGCACGATCGAACGGTACGTGGATGGCCTGGTCGCACGGGTGTACCGTCATCAGATGCTGATCGATCTGGCCGAAAACCTGCGAGTGCCTCTGATCAACGCCCTTTCCGATCACGCCCACCCATGCCAGGCACTCGCCGACGCCCTCACGGTTCTCGAGCACGTCCCCTCCCAGTCCCCAAGGGTTGTTTTCGTAGGTGACGGCAACAACGTTGCCCGTTCGTTGGCCCTTGTGTGCAGGTACCTGGGCTGGTCGTTTCGACTCTGTTGCCCGGAGAGGTACGCGTTTTCCTCCGCGTTCCTCAATCACGTGCGCAGCCTGCCAGGGACCGGGGCGGTCGAGGTGGTCCATGACCCGCAGGCCGCGGTTCGCGACGCGGACGTGATCTACACGGACGTCTGGACGAGCATGGGGCAGGAAAAAGAGGGTGCGACGCGACGCCGCGCCTTTCGTCGCTTCCAGGTCAACGCCGATCTGCTTGCCGCAGCCCCCAGACACGCGTTGGTGATGCACTGCCTCCCGGCACGAAGAGGGGAAGAAATCACCGACGATGTCATCGACGGACCGCGGAGCATCGTGTTCGATCAAGCAGAAAACCGGTTGCACGCCCAGCAGGCGCTGCTCGGTTGGCTGTACGGGGCAACACGGAACGAACGTCGTGCAGAAGAGTGAGCGATGAGCCAGCCGAAGAAGCCCACTAACCTGCGTGGTGATGGCCGCAACGCCGATGAGATTCGGCCCATGAAGATCCGCCGTCGGTTCACGCAAACCGCGCCCGGCAGCGTGCTCGTCACAGCCGGCAATACCGTCGTCCTTTGCTGTGCGTCCGTCGTGCCCGGAGTACCCCCGTGGCTGAAGGAGACAGGCCAGGGTTGGCTGACCGCCGAATACTCCATGCTGCCCACGTCCACGTCACCACGCCGGCCCCGGGACCGGAACCGGGTGGACGGACGCACCATCGAAATCCAACGGCTCATCGGGCGTTCCCTCCGGGCCGTCGTCGACCTGGCCAGCCTCGGTGAGTCCACCATATGGATCGACTGCGACGTGTTGCAAGCAGACGGGGGTACGAGAACGGTCAGCATCACCGGAGCGTTCGTGGCTCTGGTGGACGCTCTGAATAGCGAAGCCCCGAACGGACTGCGCGCGAAGGATCTGCTCCGCGACAGCGTGGCCGCGGTCAGCGCCGGCGTCGTGGACGGCGTGGCGCTCGTGGATCTGAACTACGAAGAAGACTCTCGCGCCGAAGTCGACTGCAACTTCGTTTTCACCGGAACTGGCAAGTTCGTCGAAGTGCAGGGCACCGGTGAAGGGACCTCCTTCTCCCAGCGCCACTTCAATCGCATGCTGAAGTTAGCCCGTCACGCTACCGCGCAACTAACCGACATCCAACGTACCACCCTCGGACGCGATTGGCCGTTTGCCTAGACCGGCCGAGCCACCTCT
>JALSID010000060.1 GCA_026981825.1 Planctomycetota bacterium | reverse complement strand
TCGAACCCGGCGCAAGAAAGCCGGCTGGGATCCCTCCTACCTAGAGTACCTGCTCTTTGAGGTCCCCCTTCCGACCGAGTGAAGTGCGTCAGCCCTGGGAGCGTGAGTGGGAGAGGTTAGCTGTGGTGCCCCACCCTACAACGCTCATGCGGAAGAGGCTGGACCTGACCCGTCGCACGACCCTTGACCCCGTGACGCGCTTCGATTGCAGTGCGGACCTGCGGTGGTTGGCGGGGGCATCGCCAAGGGAAGGTTGGGTCGGGCTGTGGCGCAGGAGCGACCGCAGCGACGCCTCGTACGAACTTCTCTGGTACACAAACGCGCCGCTGCCGCTCGATTGCAGGGTGGCTTCGGCGACCGCGCTCCCATATGCAGCGTACGTGGTGGAGCCAACCCGTGTTGCATTTGTGCCCCTTGGTGACGATACCTGCCAGCCGCGTTGGCTTGAGGTTCCCTCGGGCGTCGTGGCCATGACGATAAGCGGCCACCGGTGTATTCTGGCCGATCGTGGAGGTCGCCTTCACCTCGTTGAGGTGACTGCCGAAGGCCTACGGCACCGGCAATTGGATGCCCTGCCCCCTGGATTGGAGTACGAGCTGGCCGGCTCACAGGACTCGGTACTGGCCACGGCGGCGGACGGCAGTGCTCGCGTGTTCGCGCTGCCCGATCTGGTGTTGCGTGCGAAGGTGGAATTTGGTCCGCAAAGGCCAATCCACCCAGTTATCGATTCGCGTGGCACTCCCTACGTGCTACGGGAAAACTCAGACGAGTCACTGGACCTGATCCGATTGCCGGATCGTTTTCGGGAAGCGTCCTTGGCTGATGACGGGGTGCGGAACTTTCTCGGGCAGGCCGACGTTGCCAGACCGGCTTTCCTGGAGGTCCGGTCCGACCCGGTCCGTGTAGCGCTGCCGGGCGCGACGTGGGAGCTTAGAAAGGAGACCTTTGTCCGGACGTGCTCTGGGCGATGGCTTCCGGACAGCGCGTTCTTTCAGTATTTGGATGCCACTGGCACGGGTGTGTACCGGGCGCTGAGATGGTTGGACCTCAGCGTGGGGGGACCGGCGATCGTACACGTCGATCCTAAGACCGGCGATGTAAGCGTGCGGCAAGTGCCAGAGAAGGACGGATTCGGTTGGCTTGTCAGTTGGCGCTACCAGGACGATGATCCCGAAGGCTGTCATCTGTTGTACGTGCATACTACCTATGAGAACAGACAAGCCCCTATGCGACAGCTCGCCGTGGCATCGGTCGGCACCGATGATGGACGCTTCGCCACGATTGGCTCACCGGTTGTGCATAGGGTGCCTCGTGGGGGCGCATCCCCATGGGAGATTACTGCCCTCGACGCCGTTTGGCTAGGTGATCACCGCTTGCTTTCCATCTTGACCACGCTTCGGCAGTCGCCGGGCAGACGGGTGACTTACGAACTAAAGTTATGGAGATTGGCGCACGGCTTATGGAAGCTGGAGAAAGCCTTTAGCCGATCGTGGTGCGCCGTCACAGCCTGGCGGTCCAGTTCTGGATTCCCTTGCCGCATCCCCCGGTTGCGCCGATTGATCACGATCGCTTTGTGGTGGCCGACGATAGTGGTTTGTGGGTGCTGACGGTCTCGGAGAATTCCCGGGTCCGGCTAGCCCTCGATGGAATACCAGGCGGGTTTGCCGGGGGGCACGCTCCCTCTTCGATTGCTGCCGTACCCCGGGACCGTACGGTGGCAGTGGTAACCGGCCGGATCCGCCCAAATGGAGAGCCGGCCGGCCATTTCACACGATGGCGGGTGCTCCTGCTCGGAAGGTTAACGGGGGCACTCGACCCGGTAGCGTGGCGCGATGAGTACTACCTGAATGTACTTCGGATTGACTCGGGCCAGAGGTGGCAGTCTGCGCTGCGTGGCAAGGTCCGATATGTAGCGCTTTCGGACGATGCGGAGCTTGTGGCCGCATGGTACCAGACACGCTACGGCGGCAGACAGGTAGTGGACATGTGGCGGGTGCCCGAGGGGCGGGACGTTCAAAGGCTGGTTCCTGCTCGGGATTAAAGGGGGCTTGGGCACTGGTGCGGTTGTGTCCTGGTCCGGCTGTGCGGCACGAGACCGGTGGCGGCTAGACCGGATCGGAAGAGCTGTTTGCTCCGGTAGGCGTGCTCGCGCGATGCCGTCTGTGGTGACGGCTCAAAGCGGAGCTGCGGAGGGTAAGAGGCATGGTTGTCGGTATTCGTGGCGGTGTGCTGCTGTCTGCAATCTCACTTGCTGCGGTTTGGAAAGTGTTCGCGTTGCTCGTTGCGCTGGTGATCGTTCGCGGCGAATTGGGGGTATCCCCGACTGTCCTGCTAGTCGTGACTGCAGATCTGCCTCTCCTGGTTGCAGGGTTGCTGTGGTGGGGATGCCGCCCCAAATCGAAGCGTCCCCAGGTGCAATGGTTCCGGATGACCTGCGCGGGAGCGTTGTGGTTCGTGGGGATCTATGGTCCGCTGGCCGGTCTGCTTACCAAAGATCACGGCATCGTGCTGCCGTTCATTTACGCCTTCTCACTGAGCCTGCTTTGCCTGCGCGTTGCTTTTGGGGTTCCGCGTCCAGAGGTTAGAGCGGTCTTGCTAGGGGGGGTGGCGGTGATTGCTTGTGGGGAGCTTGGGGCGGAACTGCTCCTTCCCTTCGTCGGTCTGCCGCTGACGGGTTTTCTTTACGCTTTGGGGTTCGTGGATTGGGCGATGCGCTTGGCGTATGCCGCGCTGGTCCTGGCGTGGTTGTTCGCGGGGAGTGCGGTGAATACCCCCACCGCCAGCTTCATCGTGCGGGGCCGCTCCATTCTCCTCAGGTTTCTCCTGCTCGTTTGGGGCCTTTTTCCCATTACAGCTCTTCTTTAGGTTCCCCGGCAGGAACTTCTCCTGGCAGGGGGCTGCGGAATGCCCCGCTGGCGCTGGTGGTGCCGGGACGGATCGGGCGGTCGCGCCGCATGGCGCTCTTCCGCCTCGCACCAGCGCCGAGGACAACCCGAAGAGGAGACCGGCGATGGCATCGGGGGCAGCCGCCGTTGCACAATCGTACAGGTCGCATGGACGAAGAGGGAGCGCGCATTTTTGGGTTGCTGGAGGGCTGGCTCAGGTGTTACCCGGAAAGTGTGGCTTGGCGTGATCTTGGACAACCCGCTCATTCGCAAGCCTGCGCGAGTCGAGAAGTCTATCCCAAAAAAGCAAGGGAAGATCCGACCGCGGTCTATCGGCTTGTGTTGTCCGGCTGCGGAAGCAGTGGGACTCGAGCGGCAAGCAGTTCGATCGTAGGTGATCCTCTAAAGGACTTTTCACCGACTGTGCGCACGCCCAACCGAAGCGAAAATGAGTTCCTTCGGGGGGGCGCTAGGACGGGACGGCCAGAAATAGGAACAGGGAGGAACCCCGATGAAGCGAGTGAACGAGCTTCGTCGCCCACAGGAGCGATGGAGTCGCTTGACGGCAAAGGTGCGGGAGACGACCCAGGGGTGGTCGAGTTTCCCGACGGATCGCGTCCGACGGCTTCGATCACGCACGACTTTACTCTGTTTGGCCCGTGGACCTACCGTGCTGTGGCGCTCGAACTGGGCTGTAGTGACGGGACCGTACGGCGCGCGGTGGACCGTTGTCTTCCGCACGTACAGAGATCTCCGATGGCCGTCGCCCGCCGTCGGAGCGTTCTGCGCCGGACCCTGAGGTGCGCGAGCTGCTGCTTCGTGCGGCTCGGTTGGGGCCGAAGGCTCCGGGGTACCGCCGGAACTACCGGACGCTGGCGCGGTTGAAGGAGTTCCTTTGGCAGGAGACGGGTCGGGTCATCGCCATGCCCACTGAGTGGGGGTGCCTGAGGCGATTGGGCATCCGGCGGATGGGCTTGGTTCCAAAGCCACCGAACCGGTGGCAGAAGTCTCCGGTGCTGCGCACGTTACGTCAGCTCCGGCCGCTCGCACGGGAGCGCCGTCCGGACGAGGTCGTGCTCTTTGTGGACGAAAGCGAGCCCGACCTGAACCCGAAGCTGGGATTCGATTGGTGCGTACGTGAGTTCCGGCGCTGGATACGGACGCCGGGGGACAACCGGAAGCTGCACCTGGCGATGGCCTCGCAGCACGGCAGCCGCCGTTTGACGGTCGTGCATGGTCGATCGAAGAAGGTAGGCTTGTTCTTGGGGTTGTTGGAAGCGTTATTAGGGCGTTACAGGCACAAGCGTTGGATTTACGTGATTGCAGACAATGCGTCCATTCATAAGGCAGCGGCAGTGCAGGAGTTTGTCGCATCGAGGGAGGGGGGGATCGAAGTGCGGTTTCTGCCTCCCTATTGTCCGGAAGCAAACCCTGTAGAGGCCGAGTGGCAGGCACTGCACCAGGCGGTGACGGTGTTAGACGAGGAGAAGGACTTGGACAGCTTATATGCCGCGGTGCGCGAGTACCTCCGCAAGCGATCGATTGCCAACGTACGGAGGACGCCGAACCAACCATGGAGCTGGAACTCGGTAAGGGCGTGGGCTGCCGCGCCGGATCGGTGACAAGACGTTTAGGTGAAGTGCGCGTTCCCCACCATGAATACAGCCCACCTGGAGGTAGCACCGATCCGTCGTTTCCTCCCTGGCCGCATCCGCGCGCACGTGCTCGTGTGCATGCTTACCTATTGCATGCGTTGGCACATGGAACCGACGCTCGCGCCGCTGTTATTTCGCGACAATCAAGGGGGGAAGCGAAGCTGCGCGAGCGTTGTTGGGCCCGTACCATGATCCATTGTCGGTTGCGCAATGGAAGCCAGGGAGCATACGGCGGAGGGATCACCTGTGTGCACCTTCGAGAGGTTGCTGCAGGATCGTGCGACGCTCAGCAGATGGGAGGTGCAAATCCGGAGCGTTGGTGGGTTACGCCTGAAACCAACTTCCTGGCGCGCGCCTTTCCAAGAGCGTGTTTTTCAACTGTTGGGCCTCCGCTACGGGTAACCTCCTGCCCAGAAGAACGCCGTCTGCTGGCCGATAAGCTCCGCCGACGACGTGACGTACGTGTCGCGAAGGTGAGAAGTACGGCCTGGGACAACAGGTTCTGCGCATCATGCGGCGATGGACAGGTTTTGTGGGGGACCTCGACCAGTCGGAACGACCGAGTCCCGAATGACGTCCCATCCGAGAGGTTCACGGAAGACGATCGAAGATTGGCGGTGCGAAGTAGTACAAGCGACCCTCTTTATCCGGAACGGCATCCAGCAGGCGGCCCTGCCCTGTGAGCATTAGACGCCTTTTGTCGGAATCCAGTCCCAGTTGGTCGCAAAGTGCGTAGAAAGAGCGATAATATTCCAGCCCGGCTCTAAAGACGAAGGGATCGTCCATGGTGCCTCGTCCGGTATAGTGCACCCCTCTTTGCATCCGGCCGCTTAGGCAGGGCTGACGCACTTCAAAGGTACTGTAAGGGCGTAGGTTAGGGGTTGCCAAGGGGCTAGGCATCTGCGATACTGGCGGGTCCAAAGGTCGGAGGAAGT
>JALSID010000059.1 GCA_026981825.1 Planctomycetota bacterium | reverse complement strand
TGATGGTTTGGGCTACACCGGGCGCGAAACGGAGCAGAATGGGGCGGCTCTCTTTTACCGTGCCCGTGAGTTTGATCCGTCGATTGGGCGGTTTCTCAGCGCGGATCCGCTGGGCGTCCTCGCGGGCGGGAATGCCTTTGCGTATGCGTGGAACGCTCCCGTCGCGCTCCGAGATCCTTCCGGGCTGTACCCCGCGGTTGGCGAGGGTCCCTCCAATGGAAGCGGTGGCCAAGGGTGTAGCCCGGTCGTCCTGCCTATAGCGGGTGGGCCGCTCGGGCAGGTGCCGCTCGTCGGCGGCGCCAGCCATGGCGACGACAATATTGTTGTGGACTTCGTGGAAGTGGCAGGACCCGGAGGTCGATGTGTTCTTCCTGCGCGCGTCGGGGTTCCGCTCCTTGTCCCACTTGAAGGGCTGTTCAACGGACGCTGTAGGTACCCTCTGACCAAGTACGCACCGTCCGGATTACGCTGGCCCCCGATTGCGGGCGTATTTGGGCCCCCGGCCTGTGTCAGCGACGTGGCAGCAGCCGAGGGCTCCTCCCGCATCATTACTGTATACCCTTGGCCCGGGAGAAACGGCGGGTGCATTCTTAGCCTTGATATCGGTGGGACGAAGTACGGGCCGGAAGCGCCCCACATCAACATCGACAGGCCCATTCTGCCCAAGTCGTTCGTGACCGAGCTCGTGACCAAGTTTGGCGGCAAAAAGGTGGAGCTCAATGGACAGAGGATCGATGTAAGGACCATTGGTTGGAACGCGTGGGTGGAGGGTTGGGAGGGCACCTTTGGTGTGGGGAATCACACGCCGCTTGCCGGGGTCAATATCAAGATCAGCCAGGAGTGCGCTCGGAGGATTATTGCCGCGGGGCGCTGGGGATGCCGCGTCTTGATAGTCGTGGGTGCGGCAGACTCAGCCTATCAGATATTGACCGCAGAGAATCCCGTACGAGAAACGTGCGTGCAAGCCGGCGGGTGGGGCGGCGGTTACGTTGGAGCCAGTCTCGGCGGCAGTCTGGGGGTGGGCCTTTGCGCCGCTTTTGGGCTGGCGGGCGGGTGGGGCCTCCTAGCGACTGGTGGCCTCATCGTCGTCGGGGGGTACGCAGGCTACAAGTGTGGGAGCTGGTTGGGAGGGGCGGTCTATGACTGGGTATCCGGTTGGCTCCGTTGATGCTCCGGTTGCACGCGAAGTGGACAAGGCATCATTGCGATTTCGGGCGACGATGATCACCGTGGAGTTCGCACCGCGCATTCTGGCCCTTATGCAGTAGGCCGGTTAGGGAGGCCGCGCGCAATGGCAGAAAACGTGAATTCGCAGCCACAGAGCCGCGAGGTTTTGTGGTCGGGTCGCACGGTGTTACTTGCTCGGTGTTACGAGCCCCGTAGCGTTTTTTCGCGAACGCGCCCGGGGAAACGGCTTAGCTATCTTCTCCCCGTACTGCGGTTGTTGTGCCACGGCCTGGGTTGGCAGCTCTTCGAGGTAACAGTGGTTTATGGTCGAGGTGCGTCGGGCGGGTTTGGGCTTGTTGACCTGATTTACCTTTGGTTCCGGAGCTTGGGACCGATGGTCCTCATAGACGACGGTGTCGCGGCCCGTGCCTCCGGACACAAAGGGGGAAAATGGTGTGACGTACGCGCGGTCGTCCCACCTCCGGACGAACTGTTTCACCGCCCGGTGGCGTTGTGCGTGCCTAGAACCGACGCCGCAGCTTACGTGCGCCGGTGGGCTGAAGCGCTTGAGCGTCCGGTGCACCATCGCCGCCACGCTTGGCACACGTGCGTTGCGTGGGTGCTAAGAGAGCTTGCCGACATTACCGTGGTTTACGCGGGCTGCGCATATCTCCACCTCGCATGTTCCTCCACGTGGGTTGGAGGGACGCAGCAGGCCTTGTTGGTCTTGGGTGCATGTCCCCCTAAGGTTCTGTGGTCGACGCTGGCGGCGACATTAGGGGACATGTGCCGATTGTGGGGGTTCGAATTCATCGATGAGTCACGGCAGCCGGTAAGCCTCGTTTTCGGTGGGACGTCCGCGAGCGCCCCTGATCCGCCTTACCTTTCACAACCGGTTCTGGATATCGCAGCTGTTCGTGTGGAGGGAGGAGGCCTGGAGCGCGGTCAGGAGAATGGCAACGCAACGTCCGCAGACCCCTGTGTTCCACGAAGGGGCCTAGGTCGTCAGAGCCGCGGTGTTACGGGACATCTCCGGCATTGGCGCGTGTTCCGCAGACGCGAGGCGACCCGTTCGGTGGGACGGTTCCGAGCATACCGGTTCGCAGCCCGAGAATTGCGTAGCACGGAGCGCCGGGCCTTGATTTCCTCGTGTTCCACCTCGTCGAATTATGGCTTAGTGACTGCGGTCGCTGCCGCGGTTACCGCTCTAGGCTATCTGGTTTGCGGCTTACGGGATGACGTCGGTGGCTACAACCTGGCTCGCAGCGGCCTGCTATTGCTTGCGCTTCGCTCCTGCGATGCGTCGCCGTCGTTGCTGCAGGCGTACAAGTGTCGAAAGGGCCACTGTGGGAAGATCAGAGAGACGTGGGTGTTCTCGGTCCGTGAGCTACGATGGGCGTCGGCGGCGCTGCATAGGTTGCTGAGATCCAAACGAAGGGTGAAGAAATCTGCGCCGAAATTCGCTTCTTACTTGGCTGGCGCCGGCGTTCCCGGGGCGGGCTTCATAGTTCATCCGAAGAACGCCGCATACCTGGTGCATCCTGAGCGCCTCGCCGTGCTGCAGCACGCGGTTGCCCAACCGGGAGGAGCGGCTAGGATTCTTTCCACCGTAGCCTTGGGCGTTATAGCGGGAGGGATGATTCTGGTATCTGAGGCCGTTGCGGATCACTTTGAGCAAGTGCTGGAGTCGGCTACCTTGGTGCAGGGGGCACGGGTTGAGTGGTTCGAGCTTTCGGATCCAGATGAGTTCGTCCGCCGCCTCGCGTCCGATCAGTGAGCCTGGGGCGGTGCTGATCTGTATGAGACGGCCTCAGCGCCCAAGATCACCGTCCGGGCGTCTACTGGGGATTGGCGGAAAAGGGATTCGGTCTCCGTGCTGCCCAGGGCCCGCCTACGGGGTCTGAGGATCCTCGGTGCGGGTGCCCGTTGGGAGGACGCTACGCTTGCGGTGCAGATCCCGACGGACGAACAATCCCATACAGGGGGTAGAAGACGATGTGGCCTCTACGTCGTCGCCAGCATTCGCACCGTCGCCCGCATAAGCAGCCTCCGGCGCAGACGACCGTTGGGGTAATGATGCATGGCTGACCACGCCAATGCAGATCTCGTGGGTATCAGGAATTGGTCGGGGCGGACCGCGCTGGTGGTTCGGAAACTGGACCCAGCGTGGCTGTCTCGGGACCTCTACGGGCTCGAGTTGAGGACGATCTTCCCTGATCTGGCACGCTTATCGTGCAGGCTCGGATGGCAACTTTTCACTATCACTTGGATACCCGGCTGGAGCGAACCAGTACCGTTCCAGGACGATCACCCGTGGTACTGCGTTTATTGGTTGAGGCGGCTGGGTACACTTGTGTTTCTGCTTCCTACTGAGGAAATGGGCTGCAGCTCCCTTTCGAACGCTTGTCCATTGAACGCTGACCCGCGGGACATCCCGCCGGGGCATGCCTTCGGCGTGTGCGTCACTGAGCTGGCTGCCGAGCAATTTGCGCACAAGTGGGATCGGCTGCTAGCGGCCCGCGCTTCTGCTTCCGAAAAGTCTCCGTGGCTTTGCGCTGCGCTGGCCCTCGAGTGCCTGGCCGAACACACACTGGTCTACCTGAGAAAATGCAGGGCTGAACCAGCCCTTTATGTCGGCGCTGTTCACCCGAAGCTGGAGTGGCCGGGTATGCTGGCGCCGCTGGAGGAATCCTGCCGTGCTTGTGGGCTGGCCTTCGTTGAGGAGTCGAAACACGGTGAGAGGTTCATGTGCGCTGGTGCGACCAATCGCGATCCGAACCCATCGTACGTCGCCCAGCCCATTATCGTGCCGATGCGGGCGCCAGTGACCCCGATGACAGAGTCCGCCCAGGCCAACGCGCCCGGCGACACGGCTGACAGGGCTTCTTGCAGCCAAAAGACCAAGGGACTACTGCGAAAGTTGCGACGACGTCTGGGGTACCGGTTGGGCCGCGAACCAGTCTGGCGGGATAAGCTCGGTCCGATCGAAGGGGCTTTTGCAGCCTATGTGGTCGGGTACGCAAACACCTATTGGACGTATTGGCCCGTCGGCGAAGTTCCATTGGCCTGGGCTCCTCGGTCAAAGCACTGGGACAATCAGGTCGACATTCAGCTGATTGCAGAGCCGACTTACTACGCCATCTGGGCAGCTTCTCTCACTGCCTTGGGCTGGTGCGTCGGGGCGGGTAGTCTATCACCGCTTCCTGGAGAAAAGGAGTGGCTGGACGCGTCCGACCCGAGACCTTATCCGCCGGCTCCACACGACGATCGGATGCCCTGGAAACGCCGAGATGAGCTGAGCATCCTCTTATCCGCCTCGATGCACGGTTCAAGCTGTTCCGGCCCGGTGGCACAGAGATACCGGCTGGTCGGTAACAGGCTGGACTGGGTCGTAGCTACTCGCGATCTTCGCTGGGCTTGGCCACTGTTGTGGCGGTCGACCTACCCTTACGCACGCCGGCGGAGGCGCGCACCCAGGAACCTGCAAGCCTATCTGTCCAAGTGTGATCCAAGCGACGCTTGTTTTGTCGTTGACAACTCGGTCCTCAGGTCACTTTTGGCACCCGAACGAATGTTGCTACTGCAGCAGAGCATTTCGAGGCCAGCGGGAATCAGGCGTATCCTCGCCGGCGATGCCATCGCAATCACGGTGGGCGGTCTGGTCTTTGTGCGGGACTCCATGGTTAGAGAATTTGAACGCGCACTGGGTGCTGCGGCCCTAGCTGCTGGTGCGGGAATTCGATGGTTGGATCTGCCCGATGCAGACGAGCTGTTGCGGCCACCGCCAGTTGATACACGCATCGGGGTCTAAAGCGGCGCGCGGGGAACCGCGGGGACTACATCCCAAAACCGCGTTGCGGCTCCTAAGCGTTTTTCACCGACTGTGCGCAGGCGCAACCGAAGCGAAAATTGCGCTCTTCCCGGGGTCGTTAGGACGAAACGACCACAAATAGGAACAGGGAGAAACCCCGATGAAGCCAGGGAATCGGCTTCATCGCCTACAGGAGCGGTGGAGTCGCGTGACATCAACGGAACGGGAGACCGTCCGGCAGTGGGCGTGTCTTTCCACGGATCGGACCTGGTGGCTTCGGTCGGAAGTCATTTTACCGTGTTTGGCCGGCTCGAGCTACCGAGCCGTGCCGCGGCAACTGGGCTCCAGTGACGGGACCGTACGGGGCGCGGTAGCCTGATGGGCCGCGTCTAGGGCGTGCCTGTACCCATCAGGCCTCCCCCCTTCACGTTACCGAGCCTTCCGAGCATTCCGAGCTCCAACCACCCCCCGCCGCCCCCGGGATCGGTCTGTTTTCTCCCCAGGG
>JALSID010000058.1 GCA_026981825.1 Planctomycetota bacterium | reverse complement strand
TCGCCGCTTCGGCCCGCTGGCCGAAGCGGCCCCTGAACCCGCCACCTGGCGGGATCCGCATTGCTTGCCTTTGCGGGCGGTGGCGGCCGCGGGAGGCGCGGCGGCCTCGGCGAGCTTGCGGCTCGCGGCTCGGACTAGCCCCTGCTGGCGAGGAACGCGCGCCTCCGCACGCGGCTGGGCCCGGGCACAGGCCCCCGAGCCGTCCTCCCCGCCGCGCCGCGGCGGGGGGATCGCCCGCCAGCCTCCGCCCGGATCCGGCCGCCTGCCCGGAGGCGCATTCCTCGCCAGCCCGGGCTACTCTGCGTGGCGAGCCGCAGGCTGGCCGAGGCCGCGGCGCGAGTGCCTCCGCGAGCGGTGGATTGCCAAACCTACGGAGGACGCGGAGCCAAATATGGAGCTGGAACCCAGTAACGGGTGGGCTGCCGCGCCGGATCGGTGAAAAGACGTTTAGCAAGGCGTGGCTCAACGATGCCATACCAGCGAGAAAGCGAGGCGTCGGCTAAGGGGGTAGACGACAGACGGGCTCGTGGCCGTTCGAGAAGCCGACCGCCTTTTCATCGGTCTGGTGCGAATGCGGAGGCGGGGGTGACTCAATCCCCCTTGCGCAGAGTTAAGCCCCCTGGACGAGCGAAGCGTCGGCGCGTGGTGCCGGTTTCCCGCACGGTTCTGTACGGTGGGTGGCAACCGACCTGGCGGCCGCCGGTTGAGCCCCTTGACATGGTGGACACCGCGCTATAATCGGGCAGCGTGAACACCGAGGCGATGCTTCCAGCAGGCAGGAACGGGAGACCGAGCTGTGTTGGGAGCATCGAAGCGACGGAAGAACCACCGCCCACGGGTTCGTGAGGCTCGCAAGTTCAAGGGCAGTCCATGTCAGACGTGCCTCCGCGACGGAGTGGAATCCCTGGCGCAGGCGGATTTGATCGCGCTTGTGCTTGGTGATCGCCGCCGGCACCGGGGATTGGCCGAGCGCCTTGAGAAGTTGTGCCTGGGCACCCTGATCGACGCGATTCTCACAGGTGGGCCACTGCCGGACGGTTCCCCGCGGCTGCATCCGCGTGACCGCGTGCGACTTGCCGCCGCGATCGAACTGGGACGCCGCCTGGCCTACCGTTCCAATCGGGAAGTGCTGGCACGCCGAAGCCTGGATGCACCGGAAGCGATCTACGATGCCTACGCGCCCCGGCTGCTGAAGGAGCGACAGGAAGTAGTTCTGATGCTCACGGTAGACACGCGGCTTCGGCTGTGGCGGGAGCACTTCGTCGCCGCGGGCACGCTCAATCAATGCATCGTGCATCCACGCGACGTGTTTCGTGCCGCCATCGCCGACAACGCATACGGCATCGTTCTGGTCCACAACCATCCCAGCGGTGACGCTACCCCATCGCCCGACGACCGCGGGCTCACGGAGCATCTCCGTGCTGTGGGTGTCCAGGTGGGCATTGAGCTCATCGACCACGTTATCGTCGGATGGGGGCAGTTTTACTCCTTCGCGAAAGGCTCCCTGACGTTTCGCGACCCGCCTCAGCTTCCACGCGGGTCCCAACCGAGCAGCGGCAGCGGCGTCTCGTACGATGCCAATGGCTGACCGCACAGCCTGATTCCGACGCGAATTGCCGGGGTGCCGCGGTAGTCGCTTGCATGGCCAAGGGTAATGTAGTCCAGCCGAGGATGGCTTCTCAGCAGGCCATGACGGTGGTCATGGGCTCCGAGGAGGAAAAGCTGTGTCAGGCGTTCTGGTGCCACAGGTGAAGATTTGCGGGGTGACGCGAGCGGCGGATGCCCGCACCGCGGTGGAAGCGGGCGCCGACGCGATTGGGGTGATCTTCGTCCCGCGTTCGCCCCGCTGCGTGGATGAGCGTTCAGCAGTGGAAATACGGGCAGCGGCGGAGAACGTGACGTTAGTGGGGGTATTTGCCGACGTCCCTGCGGAGCAGATCGTCGCACTGGCCGAACGAGTCGGGCTGGATGCGATCCAGCTTCATGGGCAGGAGACACCGGATTTCGGCGTGGAACTGAGCGGGTTGCTGCCCGGACGCGTCGTGCTGAAGGCCCTGCGATTCCAGGATCGTGTCGATTTCGATCGGATCTGCCCGTACGCGGAGGCGGGCATCGCGGTGCTCGTGGACGGTCTGTTCGGCGGCGGCCCCCTGGATTGGAGCGTGCTCCAGGGGTGGCGTGAGCAGCTCCGCGTCCCCCTCGTGCTTGCCGGGGGGCTGACGCCGGAGAACGTCGAGGATGCAGTGCGGATGGTCTGGCCGTCGGCCGTGGATGTAGCACGGGGCGTGGAGCGTACCGGGCAACCGGCGGTGAAGGATCCCGATCGTGTGCGGGAGTTCGTCCGCCGTGTCCGGTCGGTGGCGCGGACTGACGCGGACGTGCCGCTGCTTTTCGGCGCCGGGCCGCCGTGACGTGGGCGACGACACGAAGCGCGACAGAGGCGATCGGGTGGCCTAACGTGCGGTTCTCGACGCGGCACGGATGCGGAGCGTGCCGGGCAACCGGGGTAACCGGGGAACCGCGGACGACCGGGGAACCGGGGGGGCGAACGCGCGACCGCGCGTGAACGAACCCGGCCGCGCGCGTGAGCTCGTCCGCCGCGTTCGGCCGGTGGCGCGGAGCGAAGCGGACGCGCCGCCGCCGTGTCCGGTCGATCGCGCCGAGTGACGCGGATGTGCCGCTGCTTTTCGGCGCCGGGCCGCCGTGACGTGGCCGACGACACCGAGCGCCACCGTGGCGATCGGGTGGCCTGGCCCGCGGCTGTGGGCGCGCCACCGATGCGAAGCGTAACGCACAAACGGGTCATGACCGGTCAACCGGGGTGACCCGCCGACGGCGGGCGAACGCGCCAACGGGGGCTGAACGGTCCCGATCGTGTGTGTGAGTCCGTCCGCCGCGTCCAGTCGCTGGCGCGGAGTGACGCGGGGGGCCGCTGCTGTTCGGCGCCTAACCGGCGGCTGAAGGTTAAAACGAGATGGTCGGTACGGACAGTTTTGACCGCTGGGCACTGGGCCTTTGTCGAAGAAGAGCTTGCGCCGCCGAGGCCCAACGGCCGACTGCAGCAGGAAAACGATGGCCACACTCCCGACGTAGAGTTTTGTCGTTATCCCACTGTGCTGTCTGCGTCCTGTGCTGTCTGTCCAGTGGTCGATCGGCCCGCTTCGGCAGCGGACGCCCCGGCTTGGTAGCTGTCTAATCCGCGTCCGTCAGAATCGGTCGCACGGGCATCGCCGATTGGCTCCCTGTGCACGGTGCATACGAGCCTCGCCCTCGCCGCTGTCCGGCTCGCGACGGAGGTTACAGACGCCGCCCGGGCCGAGCCTGGCGTAGCTTGCGTGCTCCCGCGGCCAGACCTCCGGCGCGCGGTTGCACGTGTCCCGTCCGGATAGCTATGAGCGCCGGGTTGGGCCAGGCCAGCCCGGCGCGCGTACGAGGTGGACGGGGAGGCCGACCCGTGTTTACAAGAAATCCGTCGAAAAGGTTTTATCTGAAGCTGCCGACGGCCATGGTATACTGACAGAGGTAATGGTCAGAAAACTCAGACGGCGGACAATCTGGCTGATCCTGGTCGCAGCGGGAGTCGGCGTTTTTGCCACCGCGCACCTGCGCGGTCAGACCCCTCCGACGCTTGCAGGACTTAACCGAGCCCCCTTGCGCATCCCGAGCGGCTACAGTGTCTCGACCTTTAACCGGGTCGTCGGCCAGTATCGTCGCCAGGCCGGGCTGCAAGCCGGACCAAAGCTGGACGGCTACCGCCTCCTGCGCCGCCTCTATCTGGACCTGATCGGGAGGCCTCCGACGGTGGCGGAAATTGAGCAGAAAGTCGTCGGGGGTCGGGTTGACGTACCCCGGGTTGCGCGGGAGCTGGTCGAATCGGCCGAATTCGCCCTCCGCTGGGGGCGCTTTTGGCAAGAGGTCTTGACGCTGCGCGTGGAAGACCAGGACGACCACATTGAACCGGCGGTCCTCGAGGAATGGCTGGCTGAGCAGATCGGATCGGGCAAGAGCTGGGGGGAAACGGTCACGGCGCTCGTCACTGCTCGCGGCCGTTGCGACCTCGATGGACCGGCCAACTTCATCCTCGCTCACATGGCTCGGCCCACCGACCTGGCGAACGAAACGGCCCGAGTGTTCCTCGGGTTGAACATCTCCTGCGCCGAGTGCCACGACCATCCGAATGGTCAATGGAAACGGGAGGATTTTCACGGCTTCGCTGCTTTGTTCGCTCGGCTGGACGAGCGACGGCTGGATCGCGACCCACCGCCCGGTCTGCCGCCCGACGTACCCCCTCCGCCCCCACCGTTTGAGATCGTTGTCCTGGACGCTCTGGGGAAAGAGTACGAGATGCCTACTCGGGACGACCCGAAGAAGACGATCGTCATCCGCCGCCCCAAGCTGCTCAACGGATTTCGGCTGCCCCCAGGCCTGCGCGATAGCGACCGACGTGCAGCTCTGGCAGCCTGGCTCACAACGCGGAAAAACTACTGGTTTGCGCGGGCCTATGTGAACCGGATCGCGTTCGAGATGTTGGCGGCGGGCTTTTCCGATTCCCCCGACGATATCGGCCCCGGTCGCCCGCTTCGCACCGCTCGACTTCTCTATGGGCTGGCATCCGCGTGGTCGCGCTCCGGGTATGACCCCCGCTGGCTGATGTACTTGCTCGCCCGCACGGACGTTTATACCCGCGCCGCTCGGGAGGAGGCCGACCTGTCCTTTCTCACCGGTGTTCCGCCGCGGCGCTTGAACGCCTATCAGCTCGAGGGGGCGTTCGCAGTCCTGATGGGGTGCGGCCGGCGCGAGCTGCCCGAAGAGCTCCGCCGCTCGATCGAACAACTGTTCCGCCTGGATCCGTCGCGACGGCGCGCTTCGCTGCCGCCGACCGTGGACCAGACGCTGTTTTTGCTGAACAACCCGTATGTGCAGGAGTGCGTCGATCGGGCCGGCTATATCATCTCGCGGGGGGTCACAAGCCCGGACGAACTGGTACGCCGCTGCTACTTGGTCGCCTTGAGTCGTCCGCCCAGTGCAGCGGAACTGCGGGCTGGCGTGCGATTCGTGCTCGAGGTAGGCTCAGCAGAGCAGGGGGCCGTGGATCTCCTCTGGTCGTTGGTGAACCATCCGGAGTTCCTCTACACCCCGTGAGGCGGCCTTGCCAAGTCCGGTGCGACGACCGAGTCGGGGTCCGACTGCGCGGCTGGTAGGACGGTCGGGGGGCGCGCGATACTCGGACTGATCGGGGGTGCTCTGGCCGATCGGGGGGCCCGCCAGATCGCGGCCGATCCTGGCCGCCTGTGCACAGGCGCATTCCTCGCCAGCCAGGCCTACTCCCGCGTCGGGCGAGCCGCCAGGCTCGCCCCCATCGCCCCCGGCGAAGCAGCAACCGGCCCGCGGCCTCAGAAAAGCCGGACCGCCGTCGCGCCGGCGACGGCGCATTGGTGGCGCGACCCGGCCCTCGAGCCCGCCGCCTGGCGGGACCGGACCTCCGCCGCTGCGACGGCGGAGCAGTGGTAGCGCGACCCGGCCGGGGTCCGC